>JAIXOX010000006.1 GCA_027486555.1 Comamonadaceae bacterium | reverse complement strand
GCTGGCGGCGATGCGTGTGCCGCCACCAAAGCCTGCGGTGACCGCGTTCACTTTTTCCTGGATGGCGGGGGTGTCGCGGTGCATGTAGGGCGTGACTTCGGCCAAGCGGGTGTGGAACACAAACACGCGGGCATCGGCCTCCAGCGCAAAAGCGCGGGCCACGCGCAAGAACAAGGCGGCGTGTGATTCCATCGAGCGGCTCACATCGGCCAGGATGAACAGGCGCGGCGGCTCCACACGTTTGACCTTCCAGGCTGGTTGCAGCAACTCGCCGCCCCAGGCCACGCTGCGGCGCAGGGTCTGGCGCAAATCCAGCCGCTGCCCGCGCGTAGCCACGCGCCAGCGGCGGGTAGGGTGGGGCTGCAATTTGGCGGTGATCTGGCGGGCCAGTTGTTGCAAGGCGCTCAGCTCTTGCGGCATCCACATTTGGCCATCGCGCTGATCCAGGGCTTCGGTGCGGCTGGCACCGCCCTGGGCGCGGGGTGTGCCGGCGTCTTGTTCGTCCAACTGGCTCGATGCCGAGTCACCAGCAGTTTGGGGCGCTGTTTTGGGCTTGCCGGGTTGGCTGGCCGGTTGATGGGCCGCGTCCATCTGGTCGTGCAGGGCCTGCACGCTTTGGCGCAGGTTGCGGCTGGGGCGGGTCTGGCCGCTGACCTTGACGCCGCCGCGCAGTTTTTCGGGATGCCAAAACCGCTCGTACACATCGGGCCAGAGCTGCCATTCACGCTGGCTGTGGCAGGCAATCGCACGCCAGGCGGCTTGCAAAGGTTTTTCGTGAAGTGGACCAAAGTACAGGGCCGCTTGCAACATGGCTTGTTGTTCGGCCACGCCCACCGTGAGGCCGTGGTCGCGCAGCAACGCGGCAAAACCCGCCAGACGCTCGGAGGGCGCGGTGGCCTGCGCTGCGGTGTTGGGTAGGGTCAGGTGGAGGGTCACGGAAGTGTCGTGGGCGGGTGCCACGCCCAATCGCCCACGGGGTGGGCTCTTGCAAAGGCCTGGCGCTGGGTGCTCATGCCGCCGCTTTGGCTTGCTCGTTGGTGTTTTCGGCCACGCCCACGGTGCGGCGGCCTTCTGTCAATTGCCGCAAGCGGTCCGGTCCCATCAGGAAGCGGTCTTCACGGGTCTTGAGCAAACAGCCCAAGGTGCCAAGCACCGCCGACATGTCTTCGGGCAAGCTGTTGTGGCGCATCTGAAAGAGCGCGCTCACCCAGTCCAGGGTTTCGGCAATGCCGGGAATCTTGGCCAGGTCTTCGCGGCGCAGGCGCTGCACGAACTGCACCGCGTCTTCAACTAGGCGAGTGTCGACCTGGGGCAAAGCGGCTTTGACGATGGCGATCTCTCGCGCCAGGGTCGGGTAATCGAGGTAGTGGTACAGGCAGCGGCGGCGCAGCGCGTCCGACAACTCGCGTGTGCCGTTGCTGGTCAAAATGACCTGCGGGATGTGCGTGGCACGGATGGTGCCGATCTCGGGCACGGTGATCTGGTATTCGGCCAGCACTTCAAGCAAGAAGGCTTCAAAGGCTTCGTCGGCACGGTCGATCTCGTCGATCAAGAGCACGCAGGGGCCGGTCTGGCTGATGGCGCGCAACAAAGGGCGCTCGAGCAAATACTCTCGGCTGAACACGTCGGACTCGCGCACTCGGCCAGCCGCGTCTTTGTCCGCTTCGCTCATGCGAATCGCCATCAACTGGCGGCCATAGTTCCACTCGTAAGCGGCTTGCGCCAGGTCCAGGCCTTCAAAGCATTGCAGGCGTACAAGCACGGCGTTTTGCGATTGCGTCAACGCCGTGGCCAGCGCCGTCTTGCCCACGCCCGCGTCGCCTTCGAGCAAGAGCGGGCGCTGCAAGGCAGACGCCAGCCACACGGTGGTGGCCAGGTCTTCGTCGGCCAGATAGCCCGCACGCTGCAGCCGCTCGCGCAGCAAGCGCTCCTCAGCAGCAGGCTGTCCGGTCTGGTCTGGCGTCGTCATGCTCAGGCTTTCTTGCCAAACAAACCGCCCACCCAGCTCTTGAGCAAAGCCCAGAAGATGGCCAAGCCGTTGATTTCGCGTGCCACCACGGGGGCCTTGGGGGCAGCAGCGGGTGCCGCAGCCTCACCACCGGATGCAGCAGCAGATGCCTCAACAGATGCAGACGCAGCAGCCGCGGGCGAACCCTCGGCCGCAGGCAAGGTCAGCGCGGTCTGGCGGAAGTTCTCGACAAACTGGGCCAGCAGCATGTCAGACACCTGCACCATCATGCGGCCACCGAACTGCGCGAACTTGCCGTTCACAATCACCGCCGCTTGGCCGTTCAGCACGCAATGCGCCGGGTTGGCCGGGTCGGCGGTGATGATCGCGGTCAGGTCCATCGAGGCGGACGAGCCGCCCTTGTCCGCACCCTTGCCGCGCAAGACCATCTTGCGTTCAGACGCCACAGCTTCGATCACGTCCACGGTGCCGCCGAATTGCGCGACCGCCGGACCTACCTTGACCTTGACGCCGCCCTTGAACGAGGTCTCGGACAGTTGCTCGGTGATTTCGGCACCGGGCATGCAGTTGGCGGTGGCCTTCAGGTCGGTGAGCAATGCCCACGCCCGTGCCGCGTCCACATCGAGCGGGTATTGTTTGTCGAGTTTGACTTCCATTTTCTTTCCTGATTACAAAGCTGCGCCGTGCTCGCGCAGTGCTTTCCAGGTGCGGAAAGCGTTGTGCGGCATGTCCAGGTGCGTGACACCCAGGTGCGAGAAGGCATCGACCACGGCCGAGGTGAAGGTGGGGATCGAGCCGACGTGGGGCGACTCTGCCACGCCCTTGGCACCCAGCGGGTGGTGTGGCGAAGGTGTGACGGTGTGGTCGGTTTCCCAGTGCGGGGTTTCCACGAAGGTGGGCAAGAAGTAGTCCATCAGCGTGTTGCCCAGCAAGTTGCCCTGCGCATCAAAAGGCATTTGCTGGCCCATGGCCACGGCAAAACCTTCGGTCAAACCACCGTGGATTTGGCCTTCGATGATCATCGGGTTGATGCGGGTGCCGCAGTCGTCCAGCGCATAGAAGCGGCGGATTTTGGTCTCGCCGGTCGCACGGTCGATGTCGACCACGCACAGGTAGATGCCGAAGGGGAAAGTGAAGTTCGGTGGGTCGTAGTAGTGCACGGCCTCCAGGCCTGGCTCCAAACCATCTGGTGGCTGGTGGTAGGCCTGCCATGCCACGTCGGCCATGGTCTTGAACTTGCTGTCGTCGCCCTTGACCTTGAAACGGTCCACTTCCCAGTCGAGGTCGTTTTCGTTGACCTCGAGCATGTGGGCGGCGATCTTGCGGGCTTTTGCGTGGATCTTGCGGGCAGCCAAAGCAATGGCAGCACCAGCCACAGGCGTGGAGCGTGAGCCGTAAGTGCCCAGGCCATAAGGCGCGGTGGACGTGTCGCCTTCTTCGACCTGAATCACTTCAGACGGAATACCCAACTCGGTGGCGATGATCTGCGCGTAAGTGGTCTGGTGGCCCTGACCTTGCGTGATCGTGCCCATGCGTGCAATCGCGCTGCCGGTGGGGTGGATGCGGATTTCGCAGGAGTCGAACATGCCCACACCCAAGATGTCGCAGATCTTGGACGGGCCAGCACCGACCACTTCGGTGAAGGTGACCAAGCCAATGCCCATCAGCGTGGGGCTGTTGGGGTCGGCGCGTTTGGCCGCTTGCTCGGCGCGCAGGCCTTTGTAGTCCACGGCTTCCAGCACTTTGTCGAGTGCCGTTTGGTAGTCGCCCGAGTCGAATTCAAAACCGAAGGCGCTTTTGTAGGGGAACTGTTCTTTTTTGATGAAGTTCTTGGCGCGGATCTCGGCCTTGTCCATGCCCAGCTTTTGCGCCAAAACGTCGACCATGCGCTCGATCAAGTACACCGCTTCGGTCACGCGGAAGGAGCAGCGGTACGCCACGCCACCGGGGGCCTTGTTGGTGTAAACGCCTTTGACGCTCGCATGTGCCGCAGGAATGTCGTAGCTGCCCGACACGATGTGGAACATGCCTGCAGGGAACTTGGTCGGGTCGGCACAGGCGTCAAACGCGCCGTGGTCGGCCACCACGTTCACGCGCAGGCCTGTGATCTTGCCGTCGGCAGTCGCTGCCAATTCGCCGTCCATGTGGTAGTCACGGGCGAAGGCGGTGGACGAGATGTTCTCGATGCGGTCTTCGACCCACTTGACCGGGCGACCCAGCACGATGGACGCGACGATCGCGCACACATAGCCGGGGTAAATGCCGACCTTGTTGCCAAAGCCGCCACCGATGTCGGGGCTGACGATGCGCACTTTGGACTCGGGAATGCCCGAGAGCATGGACACCACGGTGCGCACCACATGGGGTGCTTGTGAGGTGATGTAAGTGGTCAGGTCGCCGCGGATCGGGTCGAACGAGGCCACGCAGCCGCAGGTCTCGAGCGGGCAGGGGTGCACGCGGGGGTAGTACATGTGCTGCGACACGGTCACTTCTGCTTTGTCAAAAGCAGCATCAGCGGCAGACTTGTCACCGGCATCCCAAGTGAAGATGTGGTTGTGGTGGTCACGCTTGCCGTGTGCGCCTTCGGTCTTGCCGGCCAGGTCGTCGCGGATCACCGGGGCGCCAGGTTGCAAAGCGGCATAGGGGTCGAGCACCACGGGCAGTTCTTCGTATTCGACTTCAACGGCTTCCACCGCGTCGGCGGCGATGTAACGGTCGTCGGCGATGACGATGGCCACTTCCTGCATCTGGAAGTGCACCTTTTGGTCGGCCAGCACGGCGGCCACGTCACCCGCCAGGGTGGGCATCCAGTGCAGTTTCAAAGGCTTCAAGTCGTCGGCGGTCAACACGGCGTGCACGCCGGGCATGGCCAAAGCGGCTTCTTTGTTGATCTTGACGATGCGGCCGTGGGCAATCGGGCTGCGCACGATGTCCATGTGCAGCATGCCGGGCATCTTGATGTCATCGACGTAGTTGCCCTTGCCCTGGATAAAGCGGGCGTCTTCTTTGCGCAGGCGCGATGCGCCCATGCCTGCCAGCGCGAGTTCGCGGGCTTCAGCGGTTTGTACCGGTGCGTTCATGTGTGTCTCCGATCAAATGGTTGTCGCATCAAGCCGCAACGGGCTCTTGCAGTTTTTTGGCGGCGTACTGGACGGCTTTGATGATGTTTTGGTAACCGGTGCAGCGGCACAGGTTGCCGCTCATGCCATGGCGAATTTCGTCTTCGCTGGGGTTGGGGTTCTCTTGCAAAAAGCGGTAGGCGCGCATCAACATGCCGGGCGTGCAGAAACCGCATTGCAGACCGTGCTCTTTGTAAAAGCCTTCTTGCACCGCGTGCAAGACGCCTTTGTTGGCCAGGCCTTCCACGGTGAGCACTTCCGAGCCGTCGCACTGAATGGCCAGATGGGTACAGGATTTGACCGATTGACCGTCGATGTCCACCGTGCAAACACCGCAGTGGCTGGTTTCGCAGCCAATGTGGGCACCGGTCAGGTTCAGTTCTTCGCGCAAAAAGTGGATCAGCAGGGTGCGCGGCTCAACGGCTTTTTCTTCTTTTTTGCCGTTGACGGAGACGGTGATGAGTTTTTTAGTCATGTTGAATTCCTAAAATTTAAGCGCACAGCGCCCAGGCTTTGTTGAGGGCGCGTTTGACCATTTCTCCGGCCATGGCGGTCTTGTATTCGATGTCACCACGCAGGTCTTCTGCGGGGTCGCACGCGGCAATGGCGGCTTGCACGGCAGCTTGCACGTTGGCGGCGTTGAAGGGCTTGTTCAGCAGCGCGGCTTCGGCGGCTTCCACACGCAGAGCGGCTGGGGCCACGTTGGTCAGGGCCACGCGCACATGGCTGACCTGGTCACCCGTCTTGCGGATCACCACGGCGCAACCGGCTGTCGCCCAGTCACCGGTTTTGCGCTTGAGTTTTTCGTAGGCGTAGCCGGTGCCAGCTGCAAATGCAGGCACGCGGATCTCGCACATCACTTCGTTTTCTTCGAGCAGCGTCATGTAGGTGCCGAGGAAAAAGCCGTCGGCGGCCACGGTGCGGCGGCCGTTGGGGCCTTCCAGCACAAAAGACGCGTCGATGGCGATCGACAGCGCAGGGTGGTCGTTGCCGGGGTCGCCGTGGGCGATGTCGCCGCCAATCGTGCCGCGGTTGCGCACTTGCGGGTCAGCGATCAGTTTGGCCGCTTCGCACAGCAAAGGCACTTTGGCCTGCAAGATGGGTGAACGAATCAAATCGTTCTCAACCGTCATCGCACCGATGACGACGGTGTCGCCTTCTTCGCGAATGCCCTTGAGTTCGGGAATGCGGTTGATGTCGATCAGGTGCTCGGGCTGCGCAAAGCGCAGTTTCATCATAGGCAACAGGCTGTGGCCGCCGGCCAGCAGCTTGGCATCTGAGCCCAATTGGCCCAACAAGGCAACTGCCTCGCCGACGGTTTTGGGCGCGTGGTATTCAAAACGCGGTGGAATCATCAAGGGTCTCCTGGGTTTTGTAAAACAATCCATGAGTATTGTGGAGAGTCCTATTCCGACCACAAAGTCAGGTTTTATTCTATTTCGTCATTCATTGGTCGATTTGTTGCACGAAATGCACTTTATTGAGCACGAAATGAATTGATCAGGCTTTTGCAATAGCGCAATCAGGGAATGTCCTAGGTACTCCAAGCCTCAGTGAAAACCCTAGGTTTGGCTGCTGAATACCAGGGTCGCAAGGGCGATGGGTGGTGGTCTGCGGGGCTTTTCGCGACGGGGGCGTCGCTCCCACAGGGGCAAGCCTGCTTTTTTGTAGGAGCCCCGCCCCCGGGGCAATGGGTGGTGGTCTGTGAGGCTTTTCGCGACGGGGGCGTCGCTCCCACAGGGGCAAGCCTGCTTTTTGTAGGAACCCCGCCCCCGGGGCGATGGGTGGTGGTCTGTGAGGCTATTCGCGACAGGGGCGTCGCTCCCACAGGGGCAAGCCTGCTTTTTGTAGGAGCCCCGCCCCCGGGGCGATGGGTGGTGGTCTGCGGGGCTTTTCGCGACGGGGGCGTCGCTCCTACAGGGGCAAGCCTGCTTCTTGTAGGAGCCCCGCCCCCCGGGGCGATGGGTGGTGGTCTGCGGGGCTTTTCGCGACGGGGGCGTCGCTCCCACAGGGGCAAGCCTGCTTTTTGTAGGAGCCCCGCCCCCGGGGCGATGGGTGGTGGTCTGTGAGGCTCAGCCCAAGCCCAGCGCCTCGCGCAATCGGGCGACTTCGCTGCGTGACACGGGCACGGCTTGGGTGTTTTTGCCTTTGAGCACGATGTGGGTTTTGCTGCCTTCGCGCCCCAATGACTGCACGGCCTGCAAATTGACAATAAAACAGCGGTGTACCCGCATGAACAGCGCCGGGTCCAGGCGCAGCGCCAGATCGCCGATGCTCAGGTTGCAAAAGTGGTAACCCTCACGCGTGAGCACCCGGGTGTAGTGGGCTTGAGACTCCAGGCTGAGCACATCGGCGGTGTCCACAAACGAAACTTTTTGATCGGCCACCATCGGGATGCGCGACAGGCGCATGTTTTTGGCGGGCGGCTCAGCAAGGGGAAGTTCTTGGCTGACCACTTGGGTCACGTCGTAAAACACCAAGGCAAAACCAGTGGTGTCGCCATTGACATCGCCCAGACGGCTGACCTTGATCAGCAGCACCTGTTCGGGGATGTTGATGATCATGGTCATCGGGACCGCGTTGGCCATGGGGCAACCCGAGGCTTCGTCGAGCAAAAAATTGACCTTGGGTTTGGAGCGCTCGGGGTGGAAAGAGGTGACGAGTTTGTTAAACGGCTGTTTCTCGTCCACAGGCAAAACCCGACGTGCAAAGTCGTTCATGGCCAGCACGTTGCGCTGGGCATCCAGATGAATGACCCCAGCTTCGAACTTTTCAAACAAATACAGGCTGGAGTTGGCGGTGGTTTTGGCGTCCATGGCAAGGTGCATTGATGCGACTGACAAGCGGCTTCGGGTTGGCAGAGCCAAGCGGTTCAAAGTACAGCATTTGACGCCATCGGATGGCGTATTTGGGTTAACTTTAACAATGAAATCAAACCGCTGTTGCAAAGGTGGATGCGCAACCCTCGGCAAGCTTGCAACATGGACGGGGTTGAAACCGGTGCAATCGCCTGTCAGCGGCCCTTGGCCTGCCGCCAAGCCGCGAAGTCGTCCTTGGACTGGGGATCGGTCGGCGGGTACAAGCCCAAAATGCTGCGGCCCTGGTTTTGTACTTGGTCGATCACAAAGTCTTCGAACACCGTCATCTCTACCGCTTCATCGGCCATGTCTTCGGCCAAGTGCGCGGGAATGACGACCACGCCTTCCTTGTCACCCACCATCACATCGCCAGGCCAAACGGCCACATCGCCACAACCAATGGGCACGTTGATGTCGAGTGCCTGGTGCAGCGTCAAGTTGGTTGGCGCGCTGGGGCGGTGGTGGTAGGCCGGAAAATTCAGTGCGGCAATTTCGGGTGAGTCGCGAAAACCGCCATCGGTCACCACACCGGCGCAGCCGCGCACCATGAGGCGCGACACCAAAATGCCCCCGGCCGATGCGGCGCGGGCGTCCTTGCGGCTGTCAAACACCATGACCGCGCCGGGCGGGCAGGTTTCCACCGCCACGCGCTGCGGATGGCTGCGGTCCAGGAACACGCTGATGGGGTTGAGGTCTTCGCGCGCCGGAATGTAGCGCAGCGTAAAAGCTTCGCCCACCATGTTGGGCATGTCGCGCTGCAGGTCGGCATTGACCGGCCGCACGTCCTGGATGAACTGGTTGCGCAGGCCGCGCTTGAACAGCGCCGTGCACAAGGTGGCGGTGCTGACGGTTTTGAGTTTCTCGCGGGTTTCGGGTTTCAAAGCCATGGGTTTTTCTCTGAAGTGGAGGCTCAATCAGCCGACAACTTGTTGTCGTTGATGATGCGGGCGTATTTCTTGCGGTCGGCCGCAATCAGGTTCACAAAGTCGGCGGTGGTGCCACCTTTGGCCACCGCGCCTTGGCCCAGCAACTGCTGCTGCACATCGGGCATGGCGACCACCTGCTGCAAGCCCTGCGTGATTTTGTCGACGATGTTTTGTGGTGTGCCTGCGGGGGCCAACAGGCCCAGCCAGGAGCCCGATTCGGCACCGGTGACGCCACTTTCTTCGAGCGTGGGCACATCGGGCAAAGCCGGGACGCGGCTCTTGCTGGTGATGGCCAGCGCCTTGAGTTTGCCGGCCTTGATGTGGGCCGAGGTCTCCAGCACCGAGGCAAACAGCATGTGCACATTGCCAGAGATCAAATCGGTCATGGCCGCGCCACCGCCTTTGTAGGGCACATGCAACATTTGTGTGCCGGTGGCGATTTTGAAGGTCTCGCCAGACAGGTGGGGCGAGCCCCCGTTGCCCGAGCTGGCATAGGTGTACTTGTCAGGGTGGGCCTTGGCCAGCGCCACCAGTTCACGCACATTGTTGGCCGGCAGCGAGGTGGTCACCGCCAGCACAAAAGGCAACTCGGCAAACAGGCCTATGGGGGTGAAGGCGGTGTCGGGGTTGTAGTTGAGCTTCTTGTACAAGGTGGGGTTGATCGACTGTGTGCCCACATTGCCCGTGAGCAAGGTGTAGCCGTCGGGTTTGGCGCGCGAGACCACTTCCAGGCCCAGATTGCCACCCGCCCCCCCTTTGTTGTCGATGACCACCGACTGGCCCCACAGCAGCGAGAGTTTTTGCGCCACGATGCGGGTGCCGATGTCGGTGCCACCACCCGGTGCAAACGGCACCACGATGGTCACGGTTTTTGTGGGCCAGGCTTGTGCGTGGGCGCTGCCCATCCCAGACAGGTGCAGGCACGCCCCCGCCACCCCCCAGGTGATGACGCGACGCAGGACAAAGGCAAAAGAGGATTTGGACATGTGCGTTTCCTGAGAGTGGACATGCGCGCAAGGCGCTCAGTAAATCACCGGCTCGCTCACCGGGGCACCAAATGAGGTTTCCAGGTAATCGAAGTCGCAGCCCTGGTCGGCCTGCAAAATGTGTTGCGTGAACATGTGGCCGTAGCCGCGCTCAAAGCGCTTGGGCAGCGGCTTCCAGGCAGCGCGGCGTGTCGCCAACTCTTGGTCACTCACCTGCAAGTGGATGCGGCGCTGGGGAATGTCCACCGTGATCAGGTCGCCGTTTTGCACCAAGGCCAGGTTGCCGCCCACATAGGCCTCGGGCGAGACATGCAAGACACAAGCGCCATAGCTGGTGCCGCTCATGCGGGCATCGCTGATGCGCAGCATATCGCGCACGCCTTGCTTGACCAGCTTGGTCGGGATCGGCACCATGCCCCATTCGGGCATGCCGGGGCCGCCCTTGGGGCCTGCGTTGCGCAAGATGATGACGTGGTCTTCGGTCACGTCCAGATCGGGGTCGTCGATGGCGACTTTCAGGCTGGGGTAATCGTCAAACACCAAGGCCGGGCCGGTGTGCTGTTGGAACTTGGCCGAGCAAGCGCTGGGCTTGATCACACAACCATCGGGCGCGAGGTTGCCGCGCAGCACGGCCAATGCGCCTTCGTCGTAAATCGCGTTGCTCAGCGGCCGGATCACGTCGTCGTTGTAAACCTCTGCATCGGCGATGTTCTCGCGCACGGTTTTGCCCGACACGGTCATCGCGTCCAGATGCAGCAAACCGCCATCGCGCAGGCGGCTCATCAGGCCTTTCATGCCCCCGGCGTAATAAAAATCTTCCATCAGGTACTGGTCACCGCTGGGGCGGATGTTGGCGATCACCGGCACCTTGCGGCTGAAGGCATCGAAGTCGTCCAGCGTCACGGCGCAGTGCGCACCGGCGCGGCGCGACATGGCCACCAGGTGGATGATGGCATTGGTCGAGCAGCCTTCGGCCATGGCCACGGTGATGGCGTTTTCAAAGCTCTGGCGCGTCAGAATGTCAGAGGGTTTTTGGTCTTCCCACACCATGTCCACGATGCGCCGGCCACAGGCGGCCGACATGCGCGGGTGGTTGGCATCAGGGGCGGGAATGCTGGACGCGCCGGGCAGCGTCATGCCCATGGCCTCGGCAATGCCCATCATGGTGGCAGCCGTGCCCATGACCATGCAGGTGCCGTGGCTGCGGGCAATGCCGCCTTCGACTTCCAGCCATTGGGTTTGTGTGATGTTGCCCGCCCGGCGCTCGTCCCAGTACTTGAACGCGTCCGAGCCCGAGCCCAGGGTTTTACCTTTCCAGTTGCCGCGCAACATGGGGCCGGCGGGCAAATAAATGCAGGGCATGTTCATGCTGAGCGCGCCCATCAGCAAGCCGGGCGTGGTCTTGTCGCAGCCACCCATCAGCACCGCACCGTCCACCGGGTGCGAGCGCAGCAACTCCTCGGTTTCGATGGCCAGCAAGTTGCGGTACATCATGGTGGTGGGCTTGACGAAGTTTTCGGCCAGCGAGATGGCGGGCAACTCGATGGGAAAGCCCCCGGCCTGGAAAATGCCGCGCTTGACGTCTTCCACCCGCTGCTTGAAGTGCGAGTGGCAGTTGTTGATGTCGCTCCAGGTGTTGACGATGGCAATGACCGGTTTGCCCGCCCAGTCCACATGGTCGTAACCCATTTGCATGGCGCGTGAGCGGTGGCCAAAAGACCGGAAATCGTCAGGCGCAAACCAGCGGGCGCTGCGCAGTTCTTCGTAGGTTTTTTTCTTCGCGGTCATTTGGGATTTCTTGAAAAGGCTCACTGGGGTTTGATGCCGGCGGTCTTGATGACCCGTGTCCAGGTGTCGAGTTCGCTTTGCACGAATGCGGTGTAAGGCTTGCTGCCTTGCGCGGGAATGATGAAACCGACCGAGCCCATGCGTTGCTTGATGTTCTCGGACTGCATGACTTGCGCCAGCGCGCTTTCCAGCTTGGCCACCACCGGCTGCGGCGTCCCCTTGGCCACCGACATGCCGGACCAGGACAAGGCCTCAAAACCTTTGTAACCGGCTTCGGCAATGGTGGGCACATCGGGGTAGAGCGGATTGCGCTGCACACTGGTCACGGCCACAGCGCGCAACTTGCCCGCCTTGACGTGAGGCAATGCGGCGTCCTGGTTGATGAACATCATGGGGATGGTGCCGGCCAGCAAGTCGGTGAGCATGGGACCGCCACCCCGGTAGGGAATACCGGTCATGAAAATGCCGGTGGTTTGTTTGAACAGTTCCATCGCCATGTGGCCCGACGCGGCGTGGGTGTAGCCGTAGTCCAGCTTGCCGGGGCTTTTCTTGGCGAAATCCACGATGTCCTTGACCGTTTTGAAGGGGGTTGACGGGTGCACCACCAGCACATTGGGGCCGGAATGCACCTGCGACAGGTGGATGAAATCGGTCATCGAGTTGTATTTGAGGCTCGGGTCCAGGCCATGCGCCACAGCGTTTTGGCCCACACCGGTCTGGATCAGGGTGTAGCCATCGGCGGGCATTTTGAGCGCGCGTTCGGTGCCAATGGTGCCTCCGGCACCGCCGATGTTTTCAACGATGAAGGGCTGTTTGAGCAGTTTGCCCATCTCGTCGGCCACCATGCGCGCCATCACATCGCTGGTCCCCCCGGGCGGAAAGGTCACGATGATTTTGACGGGCTTGCTCGGGTAGTCCGATTGCGCCAGGGCGTTGGTGCCCACCAGGCACGTCAGGCCCACGGTCAAGGCCAACAGCTGGCCCATCCAATTGCGTTTGCTGTGCATGTCTTGTCTCCTGATGAAGGTGGTGGATTCACGCCCCCGAACAGCCTTGTCGCCCAAGTGGGTCACCGCGGGAAGTGGCCCAAGACTGAATTGGTAGCGCTACCAAATGTGCTCAAATGCATATTAGCCACACGCCTGTGTGGCGTCAATGCTTTGCGTCTCAGGGTTTACGCGGGTCAGGCGCTGTCGCGTTCGATGACTGAAAAGCCCACATCGACCATCGGCCGCATCACCTCGCGGCCTTCGGCGCGGTCCATCAGACAGCGAGCGGCCAATTGGCCAATTTCTTCGCCATTGATGCGCACCGAGGACAAGGCCGGCACCATGTCACTGGCCAGTGGCGTGTCGCCAAAACCCATGATGGCCAGTCGCCCCGGCACGTCGATGTTCAGCACACGGGCCTGCGTCAGCACCCCCAGCGCCAACAAGTCTGAGCTGCAAAACACCGCCTCCACATCGGGGCAAGCCTTGAGCAACTGTGTCAGGGCGTCGCGCCCGCTCGTGATCGAACGCGAGCTGCCCACGTTCACCTCGACCACCGGCGTCAAGCCCAGCTGCTGCACCTCTTCACTGAACGCCCTGGCGCGTTGCTCTGCGCGCTCGTCGCTGGCCCGCACCACGGCCATCTTGCGGTGGCCTTTGCCGGCCAGGTAGCGCGCCACCTCACGGCCAATGTCCGCGTGCGAAAACCCGATCAGCATGTCGATCGGGGTGGGCGTCAAGTCCCAGGATTCGACCACCGGGATGCCCGAGGCCATCAGCAGCGTGCGGCTTTTGCCGGGGGGCAGCAGGCCGGTCAGAAAAATACCGTCCGGACGCCGGCCGATGATGGCTTCGAGCAAAGCCTCTTCGCGCTCGGCCGAGTAGCTGGTCTGCCCCAGCATGAGCTGGTAGCCCGCATCAAACAGGGTGCCGTTGAGCGCCTCGATGGTGCCCATGAACACCGACATCACCGTGCTGGGGGTCACCGCCGCGATCAAACGGCTGCGCGAAGAGGCCAGCCCGCCCGCCATGCGGTTGGGCACATAACCGGTGCGCACCACCGCCTCTTGGACCTTGCGCAAGACCTCGGCCGACACCTGATCGGGGGTGTTGATGGCCCTCGATGCGGTGATCGGCGCAACGCCCGCCAGCTTGGCGACATCGCGCAAAGTCATCGCCCCGGTGCTGCGCCGGGATTTTTTGGGAAGGTCTTTTTCGGGCATTCGGGTTTCTTGCAGGCTTGCAATGGTAGCGCTATCATTGCATCAACATTGGGCGCGGTCAAGGCACGGCGCTGTTCTGATCACAGGAGATCCCATGGCCCCGCCTCTGACCATCCGCATGCACGCCAGCGACAACGTCGCCATCGTGGCCAACGACGGGGGCTTGCCCGCAGGCACTGTGCTGCCGGGCGGTCTAGTGCTGCGTGACAAAGTGCCCCAGGGCCACAAAGTTGCGCTGGTTGACCTGCCCGCCCGCAGCGCGGTGCTGCGCTACGGCATCCCGATTGGCCATGCGCTGCAAGACATTGCCGCGGGCAGCTGGGTGCACGAGCGTTTGCTCGACATGCCCGGTGCCCGCGCGCTGGAGCACCTGCCCATGGCCACCGTCAAACCCCCTGCGCTGCCCGCGCTGGAGGGCTACACCTTCGAAGGCTTTCGCAACGCCGACGGCTCGGTGGGCACCCGCAACATCCTGGCCATCACCACCACGGTGCAATGTGTTTCGGGCGTGGTCGAGTTTGCGGTCACGCGCATCAAAAACGAGTTGTTGCCGCAGTACCCCAACGTGGACGACGTGGTGGGGCTGGAGCACAGCTACGGCTGCGGCGTGGCCATCGACGCCGAGGGGGCCGACATCCCGATCCGCACCCTGCGCCACATCAGCCTGAATCCCAATTTTGGGGGCGAGGTGATGGTGGTCAGCCTGGGCTGCGAAAAGCTGCAACCCGAACGCCTGATGCCCCCGGGCAGCATCCCGATCACGGACACCCGGGGCGAGCCCGCTGCGCTCGATGTGGTATGCCTGCAAGACGATGCGCATGTGGGCTTCATGTCCATGATCGACGCGATCATGGCCACCGCCCGCCATCACCTGAGCCGCTTGAACCAGCGCCGACGCGAGACGGTGCCCGCCAGCGAACTGGTGGTGGGTGTGCAGTGCGGCGGCAGCGACGCGTTTTCGGGGATCACGGCCAACCCGGCGGTGGGTTTTTGCACCGATTTGCTGGTGCGCGCCGGGGCCAGCGTGATGTTTTCTGAAGTCACCGAGGTGCGCGACGGCATTGACCAACTCACCTCGCGCGCCTCCACCCCCGAAGTGGCCGAAGCCATGTTGCGCGAGATGGCCTGGTACGACGCTTACCTGGCCCGTGGCAAAGTCGACCGCAGCGCCAACACAACCCCCGGCAACAAAAAAGGGGGCTTGTCCAACATCGTGGAAAAAGCCATGGGCTCCATCGTCAAGTCGGGCTCGGCCCCGATCAGCGGCGTGCTGGCTCCGGGCGAAAAACTGCGCCAAAAAGGCTTGATCTATGCCGCCACGCCGGCCAGCGACTTCATCTGCGGCACCTTGCAACTGGCCGCCGGCATGAACCTGCATGTCTTCACCACGGGCCGGGGCACGCCCTACGGCCTGGCGCAAGTGCCCGTCATCAAAGTGGCCACGCGCAGCGACCTGGCGCGCCGCTGGCATGACCTGATGGACATCAACGCCGGCAAGATCGCCGATGGCACCGCCAGCATCGAAGACGTGGGCTGGGAACTGTTTCACCTGATGCTGGAAGTGGCCAGTGGCCGCCACAAAACCTGGGCCGAAAAATGGCAGCTGCACAACGCCCTGGTGTTGTTCAACCCAGCCCCTGTGACCTGACATTTGCACCCCCTTCCAACCTGCAAAGCCTTCCATGACCACACCTACCACTCCTGACGCCATCACTTGGGCCCGCGTGTCTTCGTGCTATTTGCCACTGGCCAACCCCATCAGCGACGCCAAGGTGCTGACCGGTCGACAAAAACCGATGACCGAAATCGCCATGCTGTTTGTCGAGATCGAAACCGCCAGCGGCCACCAGGGTTTGGGCTTGAGTTATTCCAAACGGGCAGGCGGTCCGGCCCAGTTTGCCCACGCGCGCGAAATCGCACCGGCTGTGCTGGGCGAAGACCCCAACGACATCGCCAAGCTGTGGGACAAGCTGTGCTGGGCCGGTGCATCGGTGGGCCGCAGCGGCGTGAGCACGCAGGCCATTGGCGCATTCGACGTGGCGCTGTGGGACCTGAAAGCCAAACGTGCAGGCTTGTCATTGGCCAAGCTGCTGGGCGCTCAGCGCGACTCGGTGCGCTGCTACAACACCTCGGGCGGTTTTTTGCACACGCCGCTGGACCAACTGCTGGTCAACGCCAGCGCGTCAATCGCCAAAGGCATTGGCGGCATCAAACTCAAGGTGGGCCAACCCGACTGCGCGCTTGACATCCAGCGGGTGGCGGCGGTGCGGCAACACCTGGGCGACCAGGTGCCGATCATGGTGGACGCCAACCAGCAATGGGACCGCCCCACGGCACAGCGCATGTGCCGCACCCTGGAGGCCTTCAAGCTGGTCTGGATCGAGGAACCGCTGGACGCGTACGACCATGAAGGCCATGCCGCCTTGGCCGCGCAGTTCGACACCCCCATTGCCACGGGCGAAATGCTGACCAGTGCGGGCGAGCACTGGGACCTGATTCGCCACCGGGCGGCCGATTACCTGATGCCCGATGCACCCCGCGTGGGCGGCATCACACCGTTTTTGAAAGTGGCCGCGCTGGCCGAACACGCGGGCGTGATGCTGGCCCCGCACTTCGCCATGGAACTGCATGTGCACCTGGCCGCCGCTTACAAAACCGAGCCCTGGGTCGAACACTTTGAATGGCTGGAGCCTTTGTTCAACGAACGCATCGAGATCCACAAGGGCCGCATGTTGGTGCCCACCCGCACTGGCCTGGGCGTGAGCCTGAGCGAGCAGGCCCGGGCTTGGACACGAGAGGTGTGCGAATTCAAGCTGTGATGCGGGCCAAGGTCGTTTTCAAACCACCGACTTGCCTACGAGGCCGTATTCAATCTGTTCTTCTTTGACGCCTTGCCCCGTGACGACAGGGGACGCCTCATCGCTTATTTTGATGAGCGGGCGCACCGAGGCAATGCGGGTGTCGTCGATGCGGGTTTTGTCTTGGATGGAGAGCATGGAGGTGCGCTGATAATCAGCGCCATGTGTAAAGGCAGCCCATGACCGAAACCCTCCCTGCTCCCCGACTCGAACACCTGTGCGACCTGGCCGTGACCATCGCTGCGCCTGTGGAAGTGGGCCACACGCCCGCCGGTTTGCGCCGCATGATCCCCATCACCGGGGGCACCGTCACTGGCACCCGCGTGAACGGTAAAGTGTTGGCCGGGGGTGCCGACTTTCAGCTGATTCTGGAAGGCGGCACACAAGCCCACCTGGACGCGCGCTATGTGATCGAGCTGGACGATGGCAGCCGGGTGTTTGTGCAAAACACCGCTTTGCGCGTGGCCTCCCTCGAGAACTCACAGCGCATCATGAACGGCCAGCCGGTCAACCCGGACGAGGTTTACTTTCGCTGCCAGCCCAAGCTCGAAGCCACCGCGCCGCAATGGGCCTGGCTCAGCGAAAGCCAGTTCATCGGCAGCGGGCAGCGTGCGCCCGATGGAGTGTTTTTGAGCTTTTACCGGGTGTGCTGAATCTTTGCCTGAGGCGTCACCGAAGTTCAATTGGTGGTGGCCCGCGCAGCAGACCTGATCACCCAAACCGACATGGCGAATAGGGCATCGGATCGACACATGGCGGCTCGCCTTGGACCATTTCGGCCAGCAAACGGCCCGCCACTGGACCCATCGTGAAGCCTTGGTGCGCGTGGCCAAAGTTGAACCACAGCCCTTTGTGGTGGGGCGCTGGGCCCATCACGGGCAGCATGTCGGCCGTACAAGGGCGTGCGCCGAGCCAGGGCGGCTCTGGCAAAGTCTGGCCCAAGTCCACCAATTCACGCGCCAGCGCTTCGGCCTTGGCCAATTGCACCGGCGTAGGCGGGGCATCGATGGGGGCAAACTCGGCTCCGGTGGTCAGGCGCAAGCCGCGTTGCATGGGGGCCAGCACATAACCGGACTCGGCGTCCAGCATGGGTTGCCGCACGGGGACAGGCGGTGCGTAGTGCTGGTGGTAGCCGCGTTTGATGAACAGCGGGTAGTTGTAACCCAGCGTGCGGATCAAGCCGTCGGACCAAGGCCCCAGCGCCAGCACCGCTTGCTGGGCGTGCACCGTGCCTTCGGTGGTCTGTACCGACCAGCCCGCGCCTTGCGCCTGCAAACTGGCCGCGTCGCCCACCAGCAAACGGCCGCCACGCGCTACAAACAAGTCGGCATAGCGTTGCACCAAAGCCCCCGGGTCGTTGACTGCCCACGGGTCCAGCCAATGCACGGCACCGGCCAAGGGTTTTTGCAAGGCCGGTTCGGCCAGCGCCAGCTGGGCGGTGTTTTCCGCTTGAGAGTGCACACCAAAACGCGTGTGCAAATTTTCGGCCCGCTGCGCCGCCTCATCCAAGGCCTGGGCCGTGCGAAACACAAAGCGAAAACCTTGCCGTGACACCAAATCTTGCGCCCCCGCCGCCGCGATCAGCGGGTCATGCTCAGCCGTGGCGTGGGCGATCAGGCCGCTGTAGGCTTGTGTCGCCTTGGCGTGTCGCTGGGGGTGCGAGTGGTGCAGGTAACTCATCAGTGCTCTGCCCATTTGCCACAACCCTTTGGCGTGCCAATGCACTTGGGCACCACGCCCCAAGGCCACGTTCAGCAAAAAGCCGGGGTCGCGCGGGAAGGCATAAGGCTCGACCGCTTCGCGCTGGATCAAGCCGGCGTTGCCCATGGACGTTTCCTGGCCCGGTGCACGCCGGTCCACCAGCGTCACGTCATAGCCGCGCTGCTGCAAATGCAAGGCGGTGCAGGTGCCCACCATGCCCGCGCCCAAAACAAGAATCGATGTGGTCATAAGTTGCGCATCATGCAGCAGCTCCCGGGGGCTCGTCTATCCCTTGTTATTTCGGTTTCTTGTCACATGCTCACAATTTCGGACTCGTCGCTGAAAAGTTGCACGCCCCAAAAATCCGCCTGCGCCCTGAGCCGCGGCAACGCAGGTTCAGGCCTGCGCTGCCAAGTAAGCAACAGCAGCAGCCACACCATCGGTACCAAACGGGATTTTTTGCACCGTCATGGCCGCCTCAATGCCGGCCAGCGCGCCCAAAATCATGGGCTCGTTCATGTCACCCAGATGGCCAATGCGGAACACCCTTCCGGCCAAAGGCCCCAAGCCGCCCGCCATGGCGACCTGAAAGCGCTCGCGCGCCACCGTGCGCAAGGCCTCGGGGTCGATGCCCGGGGCTACCTCGATGGCGGTGACCGAGGCCGAACGTGTCTCGGGCTGGCGCGCATGAAAACGCATGGCCCCCGGCACCGCCCAGCGCTCGACCGCTGCATGCACCGCGCCCGCCAGACGTTGGTGGCGCGCCCACACATGGGGCAATCCTTCTTCTTCGAGCAAGGCGATGGCCGTCTCCAGCCCGGCGATGTGGGCCAGCGGCGGCGTGCCGCAAAACTTGGCCGACTGGTTGTCGCTGTCGCGGCGTTGCCAGTCCCAGTAAAAACGTGGCTCGGCATGGCGGGCTGACCAAGCCATGGCTTTGGCGTTCACGGCCACAAAGCCCAGACCGGGCGGCATCATCAGACCTTTTTGTGAACTGCCCAAGGCCACGTCCACGCCCAGCGCGTCCATGTCAAAAGGGCTGGCGGCCAGCGAGGCCACCACGTCCACCACATACAGCGCTGGGTGTCCTGTTGAATCCATGGCGCGGCGTACCGCTGCCAAATCGCTGGTCACGCCGCTGGCCGTGTCGGTGTGCACCACCAGCACGGCGCTGATGCGATGGCTGGTGTCCTCGCGCAGGGCTTGCTCGATGGCAGCCACATCAAACGGATGGCCCTCTTGATATGGGGTGCGCTGCAAGGCGATGCCCATGCCCTCGATCTGGATCGCCCACTGGTCCGAAAAATGACCCGAGCCCGCCAGCAGCATAGTGTGCTGCGGCGAGGCCAGGTTGGCCGCCGCCGACTCCCACATGCCGTGCCCGTTGCTGGCAAACAAGAACACATCAGCGTTTGGGCTGTGCAAGAGCCGCTTCATGCCGCTTTCACATGCCGCAATCATGGCCGCCACCCGGGGGTCCGACAAGTCGGTCATGGGCCGCTGCATGGCGTGCATGACCTCGTCGGGCACATGGGTCGGGCCGGGTGAGTGGACAAAACGGATGCCGGGGATGCGGGGAGTCGACGGAGAAAAGCGGTTCATGCCGTGCCTGCTGGTCGGTGGATGGGGCCTTTCAGTTTATGTCGGCAGGTGCGCCCTGCCTGTGCCCTGGGCGATAGCTGGGTCCCGCCCGGAAAATGCAGCTTGCCCGGTATCGCCATGACCGTCGCCATCGCGCGGGATAATCCCAGGCGCCCCTCAACCCGCTGGGCCTGCCCCGACCAGCACCTCGCCCCAAGCCAGCCATGACACCTTCCCAACCCCCAGTAAGCCGCGACACCTTGCAACAAGCCTTGGGCGAATTGTTTGCCCCCTGGGTGCAGGCGCTGTACCTGCATGTGGAGCATTTCGATGCCAATAGCGTGACCCTGCGCTTGCCGCAAAGTGATCAGTTGTCGCGGGTGGGCGGCATGTTGTGCGGGCAGGCCATGATGGCGGCGGCCGACACGGCCATGGTGCTGGCGCTGATCAGCCACTTTGGGCAGTTCCGGCCCTGCAGCACGGTGCAGCTGTCCAGCAGCTTTATGAAACCCCTGTCGGGCCAGGACGCGCTGGTCACCGCCCGGGTGCTGCGCGCTGGCAAAGCCATGGCCTTTGGCGAGATCGACCTGACCGGGGCCGATGACGGCAAGAGCGTTTTTCGGGCCAGCACCACCTATGCCCTGGTGTGAGCCGGGTTGTCAGCGGCCCGCCAGCCGGGCGTGGCTACAATACCGCCATTCTTGTTCTGAGGCCCCCCATGTCCAATCACAACGACGCACACACTTCTGACGACCCCGTGGAAAACGTGGTCAAGCACATTCCCGTGGTCATTCCAGCCGCTGGTGCCGTGCTGATTTTCCTGCTGGCCTTCATCGCCGTGTTCATGGCCTGAGGCTTTGCCGCCCCCCGGTGCGCCGCTCAGGCAGCACCCCAGCCACCCGCAACAGCAAGCGCTTTGCGGGTTTTATTTTGTGCGCACCGGCATGATGTGCAGCGCCTCTGGCGCGATCTGCAGTTGAACCCAGGCTCCCGAGCCAACCTGCAAACGCTGCAGCAGGCGGCTGGTCAGGTTCAAGGTGATGGTTTGGCTGGGCAAGGCTTCGGGCCTGAGCGTGCACAAACTGATCTCTCCCAGCGACAAGACCTCCAGCAACTGGCAGCGCAATCGGGTATGGCCTTGCAGCGCCAAACTGGGCACCTCGCCATCGGACATCACGTCCACCTGTTCCCCGTTCAGCACCCAAGTCACGGGGGTGCCGTCATCGATCTTGTTTTTGTCGAACACCGCCAAGTCCAGACCGGTGTCTGAGGCTGCCGCATCGGTCCAGCGCAGGCGGCCCCAGTCGGCGTGGTCCTTGTAAAAGCGCCCCTCAAAATGGTTTTGAATGCCCACCAGTTCGGCCACCCGGGCGTTGCGCGGGCTGGCAAACACCCGTGCGGGCTCGCCGGTTTGCAAAGTCTGGCCTGCGTCCACGATCACCACCCGGTCGGCCAAGCGGCGGGCTTCTGCCAGGTCGTGTGTCACCAGCAGCATGGGCACCGACACCTTTTGGCGCAATGCGGCCAGCTCGCGGTACAGCGTCTGGCGTGTGGGTGCATCCACCGCAGAAAACGGCTCGTCCAGCAGCAAGACGCCGGGCAAGGCTTGGGGTGTTGGGGTGTCGTCCGCTGTGGGCTTGGGCATGACACGCACCAGCGCCCGCGCCAACGCCACGCGCTGCTGCTGACCGCCCGACAATTGCGAGGGCCTGCGCTGAGTCAGCGTGGCCAGCCCCAAGCGGGCCAGCAAAGTCTGCACGTCGGCGCTCGACCAACCCGGCCCAGCGGCCAGGGCCACATTGGCTTGCGCCGTCATGTGCGGAAACAGCGCGTAATGCTGGAACACCAGACCCGCCCTGCGCTGCTGCGGGCTGAGCTGCACGCCCGCTGCCGTGTCCAACCAAGCCTGGCCTGCCACCCGGATGTGGCCCTGCACATCGGCTGGCGTCCACAGCCCGGCAATGGCGCGCAGCATGCTGGTTTTGCCACTGCCCGACGGCCCGACCAGGGCCACCAACTCGCCCGCGCCGCAGTCAAACTCAGCTTCCAGCCGGATCGGGCTGGCCGAGCGCAGTTGCACTTGCAAGCCTGGCATCAGCGCTCCTGCAGGGCGCGGCCACGTTGGCCCACCCGGTCAAAGGCCAACACCAGCGTGAGCGCCAGCAAAGACACGCCCACCAGCGCCAGCGCCATCACATGGGCCGACTGCAAATCCATGCCCTGCACCTTGTCGTACAGCGACACCGACAAGGTGCGCGTCTCGCCTTCGATATTGCCGCCCACCATGAGCACCACGCCAAATTCGCCCAAGGTATGCGCCACGGTGAGCGCCATGCCGGCCAGCAAACCGGGCCAGGCCAGTGGCAATTCGATGCGCCAAAACGTCTGCCAGGTGGACAAGCCCGACACCCAAGCCGCCTCGCGCAGGCTGTGCGGCACCGCCGCAAAAGCGCGTTGGATGGGTTGCACCATGAAAGGCAAATTGACCAGCACGCTCACCAACAGCAGGCCTTCGAGGGTGAACACCAAGCGAATGCCCGATGTCGCGAGCCAAGCGCCCAAGGCGCTGCCCTGACCCAAGGCCACCAAAAAGTAAAACCCGATCACGGTGGGGGGCAGCAGCAAGGGCAGCAGCAGCAAAGCCTCGACCACCGGCCGCCCGGCCCAGGCGGTCACGGCCAGCCAGCGGGCCAGCGCCAAGCCCACTGGCAGCAGGGCCAAGGTGGTGAGCGCTGCCAAGGTCAGCGAAACGTGAAGGGCGGACCAATCCATGGGGTGGGGTGTGATGACGGGGACAAGACAGGTGTGTGTGAAGCGCTGCCCACCCGTGGGGTCGTACAACGCGCAACCCGATTATTGCGGCAAGGCGTAACCGTGCCGCACAAACACCGCCTGGGCGGGCGGGCTGAGCAAAAACCGGTGCCAGTCTGCCGCCGCCCCACCCGCACCCTTGAGCAGCACCATGCGCTGGTGCAAGGGGGCGTGCAAGTCGGTAGGCAGGGGCAAGACCTGCACGCTCTGAGCGATCTCGGGGGCTTGGGCGAGGGCCAAGGCCGTGATGCCCGCTTGCGCTGCGCCCGTGGCGACAAACTGGGTGGCCTGGCCGATGTTGTCGCCCTGCACTTTCTGGTTTGCAGGCAGCGCCCCAACGCCTGAACGCTGCAAAGCCACCACAGCCGCCACGCCATACGGGGCCAGCGCCGGGTTGGCGATGGCGAATTTGTCGCCCGGTTTCATCGCACGCACCACGGCTGCCAAACCTTGGGCCAGCGGCAGTGTTGAACTTTTAGGCACGATCAGCGCCAGTCGACCCGTGGCGTAGCGCTGCCCGGCGTCCTGCGTGTGGCCAGCTTTGGCCAGTTCGGCCACCCACACCTCGTCGGCCGAGATGAATTGTTCCACCGGCAAGCCCTGCAAAATTTGACGCGCCAGGTTGCCGGAGGCACCCAGATTCACATCCACCTGAACGCCGGTTTGTTGTTTGTACTGACTCGTCAAGTCAGCCAGCACGAACTTGAGATTGCTCGCAGCGGCGATCTTGATGCGAGCCGGGCTTTGTGCCAGTGCCGCCCAAGGGGCGAACCACGCGGCCGCCAAGAGCGTCAACAGCCCAAAGCGCCGCAGGGGCTTGAAACCCGACCCCACAGGGCCCCGCATAACTTCATGCTTCTTTTGCATAGTTTAAAAGAGGTTTTCAGCCCGACCAACAGGCACAACACAAGCGGTCTCCCTAAAATCGAGGCCCGTTGGTTACAACGCTGTGACAGCCGCTTTTACACCCGCTTTTCCAAGCGGCCAAAGACTTCAGTATCTCAGCCAAACAGCCGTTTTTTCAAAGTCCCTGTCCAGAGGTTTTGAAAAAACGATTTTTAAACTTGGAGCACTTCCCATGAATTCACCCGCGATGCAGGGCCTGAACCTCAACACGCCCGCGTACGTCAAAAACGCCAAGCTGATCGCCTGGGTCGCCGAAATGGCCGCCCTGTGCAAGCCCGCCAATGTCTACTGGTGTGACGGCTCACAAGAAGAATACGACCGCCTGTGCGCGGAGCTGGTGGCTGCAGGCACCTTCAAAAAGCTCAACCCGGCCAAGCGCGCCAACTCGTTCCTGGCTTGCTCCGACCCGTCGGACGTGGCCCGCGTGGAAGACCGCACCTACATCTGCTCGGCCAAAAAAGAAGACGCCGGCCCCACCAACAACTGGATGGAACCCGCGCAAATGCGCGCCACCCTGAACCCCTTGTTTGACGGCTGCATGGCTGGTCGCACCCTGTACGTGGTGCCGTTCTCAATGGGCCCCTTGGGCTCGCACATCAGCCACATCGGCATTGAGCTGAGCGACAGCGCCTACGTGGCCGTCAACCAAAAGATCATGACCCGCATGGGCAAAGCCGTTTACGACGTGCTGGGCACCGATGGCGAATTTGTGCCTTGCATGCACACCGTGGGCGCGCCTTTGGCTGCTGGAGAAAAAGACACCACCAGCTGGCCCTGCAACCCCAGCACCAAGTACATCGTGCACTACCCCGAGACCCGCGAAATCTGGTCTTATGGTTCGGGCTACGGCGGCAACGCGCTGCTGGGCAAGAAATGCTTTGCGCTGCGCATCGCCTCGAACATGGGCAAACAGGCTGCCAATGGCCCGTCTGGCGGCCAAGGCTGGTTGGCCGAGCACATGCTGATCTTGGGCGTGACCAACCCCGAAGGTAAAAAGTACCACGTCGCAGCCGCATTCCCCAGCGCCTGTGGCAAGACCAACTTCTCGATGCTGGTGCCGCCTGCTGCGTTTGACGGCTGGAAAGTCACCACCATTGGCGACGACATCGCCTGGGTCAAGCCCCACACCGACGGCAAGATGTACGCCATCAACCCCGAAGCCGGTTACTTTGGCGTCGCCCCTGGCACCAACATGAAGACCAACCCCAACTGCATGCTGAGCCTGCACAAGGACGTGATCTTCACCAACGTGGCCCTCACGGACGACGGCGACGTGTGGTGGGAAGGCATGGAAAAAGACACCGGCAAGTTGCCAGACCACCTGATCGACTGGCAAGGCAAGGACTGGACCCCCCAAATCGCCAAGGAAACCGGCGCCAAAGCCGCTCACCCCAACGCCCGCTTCACCGTGGCCGCGACCAACAACCCCGCACTCGACCCCGCTTGGGACGATGCTGCAGGCGTTCCGATCGACGCCTTCATGTTTGGCGGCCGCCGCTCGACCACCGTGCCTTTGGTCACCGAAGCGCGCAGCTGGACCGAAGGTGTGTACATGGCCGCGACCATGGGCTCGGAGACGACTGCCGCCGCCTTTGGTGCGCAAGGCGTGGTGCGCCGTGACCCCTTCGCCATGTTGCCGTTTTGCGGCTACAACATGAGCGACTACTTCCAGCACTGGCTGGACACGGGTGCCAAGGCCCAGGCCGCTGGCCACAAGCTGCCCGCCATGTACTGTGTCAACTGGTTCCGCAAAGGCGAAGACGGCTCGTTCGTCTGGCCCGGCTACGGCGACAACATGCGCGTGCTCAAGTGGATGATCGACCGCCTTGAAGGCAATGCTCAGGGCGAGCAGACCATGTTCGGCGTGGCCCCCACTTACGCTGAAATCAACTGGAGTGGCATCGACTTCAGCGCCGAGCAGTTCAAAGCCGTGACCAGCATCGACCCCGCCGCTTGGCAAGCCGAATTCAAACTGCACGACGAGCACTTTGCACAGCTGAGCTACCACTTGCCCCAGGCCTTGCTGGACACCAAGTCGGCTTTGCAGGCGAAACTGGCCGCTTGAGATTTAGCACCGCAGCGCTGCGGCACTGTCTCCCATTGGCACTGGCGGCCTGAACCACCGCTTCGACCTCGAGTCGGAGCGGTTTTTTTTCAGGGCACCCACTCCACGCGTTGATCCACCGCGTATGCCCTGCACCCTTGCGCTCGCTTTTCACAGCGGGCCATGGCCCGAGGCAAGGGCTCGGGGCTTTCGTCGCCATTGCCTGTGGTCATGCCCCAAGTGGCGTTCCAGGTTCCGTTGGGTGCAAGAACAAAGGCCTTGGGAGACTTTTGGTTCAGCCAATGGCGGTCACCTTCTCGTCCCCAATCATTCAAGAACGGAACCGCCTACACATCTGAATCCTTTGCAAAGTCCTCATCCAAGTCAACCTGTGGCACGTCGGGTGAAATTTTTGCAGCGGGTGCTGCCGAAACTGAGGCACATTTTTTCGCAATAGCGGCCTGGTCCAATTGAACCCCAGTTGTTTGACACGCACCAAGATGCGCTGGAATTCTTGAGCCAACTGGGCACAGTCGTAAGATGAGTACTGTTGGGGGGAAATGTAATTGGAGACTGTGGTTTTGGATGCAGTCGAACATCCGGCCAACAAGCCCAGCGAAAGCAAGCAGACCCCAGTTTTGAGCAGCATGTCAGTCCTTTAGAAGATACAAAAACAAACTGTGAATGCTTTTGAAATGAATACAAAAATGCCAATTTAATGAACAGTCATTTCAAATTCATGGGGATGGATCGACAGCGCATGGCGTTGACCCTGCTTTGGATCACCCCCGCCCTGTGGTCCGTCAATTACATCGTGGCCCGCACCGCGCCAGGGGTGGTCGAGCCGCACATGCTGGCCTGGGGGCGCTGGGCTCTGGCCGGTTTGATTTTGGGTGTGGTGGCCCGCCGCGAACTGTGGCGTGAGAGGCGCAGCACCTTGCAAGAAACATGGCGTTATCTGGTCTTGGGGGCCTTGGGCATGCTGGTTTGCGGGGCCTGGGTTTACAAGGGCGCACAAACCACCACCGCCATGAACATCGCGCTGATTTACGCCGCATCACCGGTGCTGATCACCTTGGGGGCGGTGTTGTGGCTGGGTGAGCGTTTTTCGTGGCGGCAAGGCCTGGGGGTGTTGGTGGCTTTGTCTGGCGTTTTTCATGTGGTGGTGAAAGGCCAGTGGGGGGCGCTTGGACAGGTGAACTGGGTGGCCGGCGATGGCTGGATTGTGCTGGCCATGGTCGCGTGGGCGGGCTTTGCCTTGTTGCAAAAGAAATGGCCCAGTCCCTTGGGTGCCACGGCACGTTTGGCGGCCATTTGTGCAGGCGGGGTGTTGGTGTTGACGCCTTTTGCAATTTGGGAAGCGCAGCTGGACAGCACACCCGCTTGGGGGATGCAGGCCACACTCTTGGTCGTGCTGGCGGGACTGGTTCCCGGCATTGGGGCTTATTGGGCTTATGGTTTTTGCCAGAAAGCATTGGGGGCCAGTCGTGTGGCCGCCAGTTTGTACCTCAGCCCCTTGTATGGCGGGCTGACCGCTTGGGCTGTGTTGGGAGAGTCCTTGGGCTGGCACCATGTGATGGGGGCTGCGTTGATCTTGCCGGGGATCTACTTGGCCTCGCGCCCCAAACCGTCCCTTGAACAAAAACCGGTGGCGAAAGGGGCGTAAGTCAGGACGACGCCAAAGTCGTTGACCTGCTGGCGATGGCGCTCAAACACCCTGCATCAAGCACCCCATGCAGGCCAAGCGCTCAGATGTAATACAGGCGGTTTTTGACCAAGCGGGCCGCCCGACGGGTCATGTAGGTGGTCAAGTTGGGTGTTGGGGCCGCATTTTCATCGGCGCGGTCCATCGCTGTTTGCAGCTCGCCCATCAAACGGCTGTCGGTTTGCGCCATGCTCCACAGGCGTTGATCAGCTCGGCTGCGCGCCAAATGTGCAGACCACTGGTTCAGTCCCGTGATCATGTTTTGTGCCAGCATTCGGCTCAGTCCGCGCAAGACAACGATGGCGACAATGGCCAAGGCCCATAAGGCCAACCATGCGGCCATGAGGTGTGTTTCGGCCCAATCGTCCATGAGGTGGTTGGCCAAGACCAGCAAAGCTGCAACGCCTGCCGTGGACATCCATGTCGACAGGGCTTTGGTGGATGCGCTCAGCACAGGGCGCTTGGCACGGACGGTGCTGATCTGAGCCAAGACGGATTTGATGGTGGTGGTGTTCATTTTTAGTTCCCTTGATTCGATTTTGCTTTCTTTGATATTCAAAACATCAAAATCGATGCTTGGATCATAGGGTTTTTACCAGTGTTGTTCAACTTTATATTCATGATGTTTGAGATTCATAATGGTGATAAGTTATCTGCCCCCGCATGAACACCCACATTCCGGCCTCTTTTCGCACCCTCGACCTCAACTTGCTTCGGGTTTTTGACGAAGTCATGGCCGAGCGCAGCCTGACCCGGGCGGCACGAAATCTCTCGCTGTCTCAACCGGCGGTGAGCAATGCTTTGCGCCGCTTGCGCCATGCGCTGGACGATGAATTGGTCAAACGTCAAGGCCATGGCATCGAGCCCACCCCCCGGGCGCTGGCACTTTGGCCCAGCGTGCGCGAGGCCCTGCGCCAGCTTCAAGAGGCCATCGTGCCCAGCCCGTTTGTGCCACATGAGGCCGCCAGCACGTTCATCTTGGCCATGGCCGACGCCACAGCTGCCGAGTTGATGGGCGGCCTGGCCCGTCAACTGCAAAAGCATGCGCCCGGCATATCACTCAGGGTGGTGCCTCTGAACACACGCGACCCCCGAAGCCTGCTCGGTGATGGGGTAGCCGACATGGCGCTGGGCTATTTTCCTGCCGTGTTGACCGATTTGACGGGACGCGCACAAGCCGGAGAAGCGGTGTCTTTTGAACACCAGCGCCTGTACACGGGTGAATACGTCTGCGTGATGCGCCAAGGCCACCCCATGGCCGACCATGCCATGACGCTCGACGCTTACTGCAGTGCGCGCCATTTGTTGGTCAGCTTTTCAGGTCGGCCTTATGGTTTTGTCGACGAAGCCTTGGCCTCCATCGGACGGCAGCGGCGCATCGTGCTCACAGTGAACCAGTTTTTCACCGCCGGCCAAGTGGTGGTCAATTCCGACTTGCTCGCGGTCTTGCCACGTCACTTTGTACCCACCACGGGCATGGCCGACAAACTGGTGCTGCGAGAGTTGCCGCTGGATGTGCCGCCGGTGCATGTGGAGGCACTGTGGCATCGCCGGCTGCAACACGACAGTGCGCACCAATGGTTGCGCGGACAACTGCTGCAAGTGGCTCAGGCCGCATTCTCGGCCAAGGATCTGTCATGAACATTCAGCTGCTGTCTGACCTGCACCTCGAATCCAACCTCGACTTCATGCCCAGCCCGGCCCCATTGGCAGATGTCCTGGTCTTGGCCGGTGACATTGGTTCTTACCAGGCGCATTCGGCATTGAGCAGCGCGGGCGATGCCGACTTTGGGCTGCAACGCTTTTCCCCCTTGCATGGCTGGCCCACCCCGGTGCTGTTTGTGCCGGGCAACCACGAATACGACGGGCTGGACTTCGACGAGGCCCACGAGCGCCTGCAAGAGACCTGCGCACGGCTGGGCATCACTTGGTTGGAGCGCCAAGTGATCCAAATGGGCGGCGTTCGCTTTGTGGGCACCACGCTGTGGACCGACTTTGACGCCCTGGGACCCTTGGCGGGGCAGACCTTGCCCGACAAAATACCCGCGCATTTCAGCCACCCCAACAGCCAGTACACACGCCAACTGAAGGCCCGCGACAAAGCATTTCGTGCGGCCAACTATTACCTGCGCAAAGCCCAGACCACACGCCATGGCGTGCCTTGGTTGGCCGAAGAACTGCGCGCGCAAGCCCTGCAGTGCCAAGACTGGCTGAGCCAGGCGCTGGCCACCCCATTTGACGGCTCCACAGTGGTCGTGACGCACTTTGCCCCGAGTCTGCACAGCGCCGACCCGCGCTACGGCCGAGTGCCGGGCACTGCGGGGTTTTGCAATGCGCTGGACCATTGGCTGCCGCAAGCGCAACTGTGGTTGCACGGCCATTTGCATTGCCCAAGTGACTACACCCACAATGGCTGCCGCGTGGTGGCCAACCCACTGGGCTACGCCCATAAAAACGAGCAACTTCGATTTCAGGCCCAACAGCTGTTGCGCGTAGGTGGGTGATGGCCAGCGCGCAGGTTTGCGCACAGCCAGCGACCGTGTCAACATGCGCGCTATTGTCACCCCCACTCAGAAAGCCCCGCGATGGACGCCATGACCTTGCCCACTTTTGACGATGTTCTGGCGGCTGCCGCTCGGCTGCAGGGTCACGCCCACCGCACGCCTGTGCTGCAATCTCGCACGCTCAATGCCCAGTTGGGAGCGCAGGCTTTCATCAAATGCGAAAACTTCCAGCGCATGGGGGCCTTCAAGTTTCGGGGCGGCTATAACGCCTTGTCTCGGCTCTCACCGGCTGAGCGCCGAGCTGGGGTCGTGGCGTACTCGTCGGGCAACCACGCACAAGCCGTGGCTTTGTCGGCGCAAATTCTGGACATCCCCGCCACCATCGTCATGCCGCACGACGCCTCACCTGCCAAGCTGGCCGCCACGCGTGGCTATGGGGCGCAGGTTGTGGGCTATGACCGCTACAAAGACGATGCCTTGGCCATCGCGCAAGGCATCGCTGCCGCACAAGGACGCCGCTTCATCCCGCCGTTTGACCACCCCGATGTGTTGAGTGGCCAAGGCACCGCTGCCTTGGAGTTGTTCCAGGAGGTGGGCGAGCTGGATGCCTTGTTTGTGTGTCTGGGCGGCGGTGGCTTGCTCAGTGGCAGCGCCTTGTCGGCCAAAGCCCTGTCCCCCGCCTGCAAAATCTACGGCGTGGAGCCCGAAGCGGGCAATGACGTCCAGCAATCCTTGCGCCAAGGCCAACGCGTGCGCATTGCCACCCCGGTCACCATTGCCGACGGTGCGCAAACCCCCATGGTGGGCGAGATCACCTTCGAGATCATTCGCCGTCTGGTCGACGACGTGCACACCGTCACCGATGCGCAGCTGATCGAGGCCATGCGCTTTTATGCCGAACGCATGAAGATGGTGGTCGAGCCCACGGGTTGTTTGTCGTTGGCTGCAGCATGGCAAGCGGCCAAGCAACTCCAGGGGCAACGCGTGGGCATCATCGTCAGCGGTGGGAATGTGGACTTGGCCCGCTTTGCACAGTTGATCGCGCAGGGTTAAACACTCAAGCCCTCAGACCACAGGTTGACGCCCCACCAAAACGTATTGCAAGGGCAGACTGCGCTGCATGAACTGTTGAGGGTCCACCCCCAGCAAGTGCGCCGCCGGTTGCAGTGCTTGCAACAAGGTGTGTCCGTTTTCGGACTTGAAAACGCGGGGTACGACTTTTTCAAGCACCCAACCCGCCCGCTGCAACAGCTGCACCGTGTCGGTCAAGGCAAACCAGCGGATGTGGGTGCGGTCAATAGTGGGAAGGGGTGGACTGCATAGGCTTCAATTTATTGAGCCAAAGTATCTTAAAAACAGCCTCTTGGTGATTTTTTAGACGTCAAAGTTTCAGCATCATCAGCTGGACAGCGCTCAGGTCTGCATCCGGTTTTACTCGCAGCCTGCACGCCCGCCCATTAGCGGGCCTTGGAGCTTCGTCGCCCAAGCGATGGGTGGTGGTTTGCGAGGCTTCATACCGGCGAGGGCGCCGCTCCCACAAAAAAACGATCATGCAAACTTCATCTGGCTGGATCACTTGAGCCGCATGCCCATCTGAAAAGGCCGTGAAATTTGCGTTTGAAATTGCACAGGCGACACCCCCGCCCCGCGCGATCTTCCAGAATGGCTGTTCCTTTCACCACACAGCAGAGACACCATGCAACACATCGGATTTATCGGCGCTTCGGGATTGATGGGCCATGGCATGGCCAAGAACATCCAGGCCAAGGGTTTTGATTTGTCGATCACGGTGCACCAACGCACCGCGCCCGTTCAGGATTTGCTCGCGGCGGGGGCGCTGCAGGTTAGCAGCTATGCCGACCTGGCAGCTTGCGACGCGGTGATCATTTGCGTGACCGGCTCGCCGCAGGTGGAGGCGGTGGTGGCCGGTCCTGGCGGCCTGCTATCCAAGGCGCGCGCGGGCCTGATCGTTATCGACACCTCCACCAGCGAGCCCGAGTCCACCCGCCGCCTGGCCGCGCTGTGCGCCGAGCAGGGCGTGATTTATGCGGACGCGCCGCTCACGCGCACGCCCATTGAGGCCGAGGCGGGCAAACTCAACTCCATGGTGGGCGCATCGCCTGAATTGTTCACCCGCATCGAGCCCGTGATTCGCGCTTACAGCGAAAACGTGTTCCACGTCGGCGAAATGGGCTCTGGCCACGTCATCAAGCTGCTCAACAACTTTGTGGCGCAGGCCATTTGCACGGCCACAGCCGAGGCCTTTGCGGTGGGGGCCAAGGCAGGGGTGGACCTGGACAAACTGGTGCAGGTCATCTCGGCCGGAGGCGTGAATTCGGGCTTGTTCCAGCTGATGAGCAAAAGCTTGCAGGGCGACTACGGCGCGATGAAGTTCGAGTTGAACAACGCGGCCAAGGATTTGCGTTACTACTCGCACCTGACCGAGAGCGTGAAAGTGCCCTCCATGATTGGCACCAGCGTGCACCAGGCGCTGAACACGGCCGTGGCTTTGGGCTACGGCAGCGAGATGGTGCCCTCGCTGGTCAAGGCGCAGGCCAAGCTGAATCAGGTCAAGATCGGCCCAGCCTGAGGGCCTGAAGTGCCTGAGCGACCTCGGCCACAACGGGGCGCTCGGGTGGCCGTTCTGACAAGCAGGCAACGGCCAAGTCCAACAGGGCCTGGACAGTCGGGTCAATCGCTTGGGCATGGCTGTGTTTGTGCGCAGCCGGTGGCATGTCGGCCTTGTCGGCCGTGCCACTCGAAGCGGCCGCGCCCAACTCCTCCAGCAAACAACCCAAGGCCCGCACCTCCAGCGCCAACAACCCACGGCACACATTGCTTGGCTGGGTGGGCAGCCGTGTGGCCGCGCCAAAGTCACCCAGCCGGACCTGACCGTGCACCGGGTCAATCAGGATGTTGTGCGCATACAGGTCGCCGTGCATCACGCCACGCTGGTGCAAATGCGCCAGCGCATCGGCCACATCGCAGGCAATGCTCAACGCCAGATCGGTGCTCAAACGAAAGCCGCTCGGGTACACGTCACGCGTGCAGCTTTGCAAACTGGGCGGCCCCGCCAGGTTGATGTGTGCGGACGGGATGAGGGGCATCATCAAGCCCTGGGCCTGAGCGGGGTGTTGGCTCAACCGCGCCACGGGCGTGGTCAGCGTGGGGTGTTGGCCTGCGGCCAGGCAAGCGGCCAGTTCGTCTTGGGGCAAACCATCGCTGGTCACTGCGCCTTTGAACAGTTTGAGCGCCAGCGGCTGCGGCCAGCCAGCTGCCTGCACGCGGTGGATGTGACCCGAAGCGCCCTCGCCCAGCAATGGGCCCAGCGTGAGTAAAGCCCATGGCACTTCGGGCAGCGGCACATCTTCCACAACATTTTCTGCAAAATCTTTTGCAAAACCTTCTGCAAAAGCCCAGCCCAGGGCATTGCCCGCCAGCGCCAACCAGGCCAGGCGCGGCAGCTCGGTCAGCCAGCCGGGCAAGCGCTCCAGGCGGTTGGCAGAGATGCGCAGCAATTCCAGTTGGTGTGCCGCCTGCAGGCTGTCGGGCAGAGCGCTGAGTTGGTTGCCCGCCAGCATCAGCTTTTGCAAAGCCGGGCGCTGGCCCAGTTCGGTGGGCAAATGGCCGATGGCGTTGTCCGTGAGCGTCAGCCAGCGCAAGGCGGGCGGCAGCGCGGCGGCAGGCACATGGGCAATGCGGTTGGCCTTGAAGCCGACCATGTACAAAGCCGGGCAGTCGCCCAGCACTTCGGGCAGCGCGGTGAAGTCGTTGTCTGAGGCAAACAGCACCTGCAACTTGTGCAGGCGCGGCAGCTGGTATGGCAAATCGCGCAGACGGTTGCCGCTCAGGTTGAGCACCTCCAGTGTGTCGGCCAAGGCAAAAACCTCGTGGGGCAGTTCGGTCAGGCCACAAGACAGGTCGAGGCGGCGCGTGCCCGCCAGTGCGCCGCTGCGCAGTTGTTCAAGGGTGTGCATGGGCGCTGAGCATAACGCCCCACCGCCTCCTTGCGTTCACTGGGGTGCAATCCATGGCCCTCCCATCGACACTCCCGAAAGTGTGTCGATGGTGGCGGAGATCACGGACTGATCTTCACTTTTTGCGACACCCGTTTCAGCGCAAGTGGTGCACCGGTGCAGGCTTGTACACGGGGGTGTCCAGGCCTTCGTAACGCGCTTTCAGTTGCAGCGACAGGAACTGCGAGTAGTGGCGGCTTTGGTGAAGGTTGCCGCCATGGATCCACAGCTGCTTTTGTTGCGTGGGTTTCCACATGTTGCGCAGTTCACCTTCCCAAGGGCCGGGGTCTTTGGTGGTGCCCGATCCCAAGCCCCAGACCTTGCCCACGCGGTCTGCCACTTCGGGCGAGATCAGGTCGGCCAGCCAGTGGTTCATCGAGCCGTAGCCGGTGGCATACACCAGCAAGTCGGCCTCCAGCTCGGTGCCATCGGTCAAGGTCACACTTTTGGGGTTGATGCGCTCGATGTTGTTGTGGCTTTTGAGCTTGACACTGCCATTGGCCACCAGCTCGCTCGCGCCCACGTCGATGTAATAACCTGAGCCCCGGCGCAGGTACTTCATGAACAAGCCCGAGCCATCGTCGCCAAAGTCCAACATGAAGCCCGCCTTCTCCAGCCGACCGTACAGGTCGGCATCGCGCTTTTTCATTTCGTCGTACACCGGTATGTGGAAGGTGTGCATGATCTGATAAGGCACGCTGGCAAACACCAGATCGGCCTTGTGGTGGTCAATGCCGCTTTGCACCGCCTCTTCGCTGTAAAGCCCGCCCAAAGCCAGCTCCATCAGCGATTCCGATGGCGCAATGTGCGTGCTGCTGCGCTGCACCATGGTCACATCGACGCCGTTTTCCCACAGGGCCGCGCAGATGTCGTGCGCCGAATTGTTGGAGCCCAGCACCACCGCTTTTTTGCCTTTGTAGGCCTCGGGGCCAGGGTGCTTGCTGGAATGGTGTTGATCGCCCATAAAGGTTTCGGCACCCGCAATTTTGGGCACGTTGGCGTAGCCCGACACGCCCAGCGCAAACACCAGCTCTTTGGGGCGCAACACCACCTCTTGGCCAGCCCGGTCCACCACAACTTCCCACTCGTCTTGGGCCTCGTTGAACGTGGCCTTTTTGGCGGTGGTCGATCCCCAGTAGTTGATCTCCATGACCTTGGTGTACATCTCCAGCCAGTCGCCGATCTTGTCCTTGGGGGCAAACACGGGCCAGTCATCGGGGAAAGGCATGTAGGGCAAGTGGTCGTACCAGACCGGGTCGTGCAGGCACAGGCTTTTGTAGCGTTTGCGCCAGCTGTCCCCTGCTTTTTCATTGCGCTCGACCACGATGGTGGGCACACCCAGTCGCCGTAGCCGGGCCGCCAGCATGATGCCGCCCTGACCGCCGCCCACGATCAGCACATGCGGCTGCTCGTCGTAGCCCAGGCGGGCCTCTTCGTCCTGGCGACGCTCCAGCCAGCTTTTGCGGCCCACTTGCGCCCCGTGTTCGGCCCCTTTGACGCGTCGGTTGCCCTTTTTTTCCTCAAAGCCTTTCAGCTCAGTCATGGTGGTCAACAGCGTCCAGGCCTTATCGCCTTGGGCCGTGGCCTTGAGGCGCAGGTGCCCGCGCCCGCGCGCCACACCGGTTTCAAACGTGAACCAGGCGTCGACCACGCCATCGGCCTCGGTGGCTTCGCCTTCGAGCGCCAAGTTGGAGGGCTGCACATCGGCCAGTCGTGCTTGCAGCATGGCTTCGATGGCGCTGTGGCCTTCCTGGGTGCCAATGTTCCAGGTAAAAGACACCAGATCACGCCAATAGCAGTCGGTGTCAAACAGGGCCGCAGCTTGTGCGGCCTGACCTTGGCGCATGGCTTGCTCAAAGCTCTCCAGCCACGCCTGAGCCCTCTGTGAGGGGGACTTGTCACTCATGGGTTTCTCTCCTGGTAGTGCCGCACCCGACATGGTGCGGTGCAGGGAAACAATCAAGTGCCGTGCCAGATCGGTCGCCACTTGCAAGTCCTTGTCAGACCACAAGAAATCAAAACCTACCCGGGGTCTACCCGGATGTCACAGCGCATCACCTGTGACACCTGAACCTGTGACAGGTGTCACACGCCGCATTCACACCGCCTGTCGGTGCGGGGCCACAATGCCCGCCCGTTTCATGCGCCGGTACAGCGTCATGCGCGAGACGTTCAGGCTGCGGGCGACGGCACTCACATTCCATTGCGACAAGCGAAGCGCTTGCAACAAATCGTCATCGCTGCGGTGTGGCACGCTGTCTTGGGTGTTGTGTTCGGGGTCCGTGCATGGGGCCTCGTGGCTGCCCAGCAGTTCGGGCAAATCGTCCAAACCTATGGGGCCCTGCTGGCACATGCTGCAGGCGTAATCGAGCACATTGCGCAGCTCCCGCAAATTGCCGGGCCAGCGGTGCTGCAAGAGTCGCTGCCTCGCTTCGGGGGCCAGCGTGCGCCCTGGCAGCAGACGGTCGATCATGGCGCTCAGATCGGATCGCTCACGCAAGGGCGGCAGCATGATGTGCGCCCCGTTCAAGCGGTAATACAGGTCGTCCCGAAAACGCCCGGCGCGCACCCAGGTCTCCAGCGGCGCGTGGGTGGCCGCGATCACCCGCACATTGACTGGTACGGCCCGGGTGGCGCCTACCGGCAAGACCTCTCGCTCGGACAACACACGCAGCAGCCGGGCTTGCAAGGCCAATGGCATGTCGCCGATTTCGTCCAGAAACAAGGTGCCCCCATCGGCTTCGGGAATCAGGCCACGCTTGCCTTTCGGAGACGCCCCCGAAAAGCTGCCGGGCAAATGCCCGAACAGCTCGCTCTCGATCAGGGCTTCAGGAATGGCCGCGCAATTGACCGCCACAAAGGGCTGCTGCCTGCGCTCGCTGCTGGCGTGCACCGCCTTGGCAAAGTATTCCTTGCCCGAGCCGGTTTCACCCGTGATCAACAAACTGATGGGCGAATTGACCAGCCGCGCCACACGCTCGATCTGCCGCTCCAAAGGTGGGTCGCCCGCCGACAGAGCCGCCAGCGCAGGCGGCACCGCCACATCGCTTTGGCGCTGGCTGGTGGGCAATTTGGGCGGGGGGGTGGCCGACAAAAACAACAATTGCCGCCCGCCCGCATGCAGGACCGCGCGTTGGTCTGAAGGCCGAGTTTGAACATAACGGCCGAGGTCGGCAAATGGCAGGTCGAACAGCCGTTCAAAGCGTGTGCCCAGTAGGGGCTGTGCGGGATCGGTCTGCAGTCCCAGTTGGGCGCGGCGGTTGTGACCCACCACCCGCCCGTTGCTGTCCAGCGCGAGCAGGTAATCCGGTTGCACATCCAGAAATTGCGGCGCACTGGACAAACGCAAAATCCAATCGCGCCGGTGCCGGTACAAAAAGGCGGCGTTTTCAATGTCGTGTGCGTACATCTGCACCAGCTGCAGCGCCAAATGCTGGCTCGTCTTGGGCTGAGCCGAGCTCAGTTGCGAGATGTCCAGCACGGCGCTGAGCTGGCCTCGGCTGTCATAAACCGGTGCCGAGGTGCAGGTCAAGGGAATGTGCGTGGCATCGAAATGGTCGTCCAAATGCACCGTGAGCGCCTGGCCGGTGCTGATGCAAGTGCCTACACCACAAGTGCCTGCATGTTGCTCGCTCCAGTCGGCCCCCAGATACAAACCCGCCTTGCGCAAACTGGGCTCGAACACCAGATCGCCCAGAAAATCCACCGTCACCCCCTTGGCATCGGTGAGCAACACCACATAACCGAGCCCAGCGACTTTGGCATAGAGCGACTCCAGACCATGCCGCGCGATGTGCAAAAACGCCTCCATCTGGTCCTGGTGCTCGCGCAAACGCGTGTGCGGCAAGATGATGGCTTCTTGCATGCGCGTGGGGTCGAGCTGGTGCTCATGCACGCAGCGAAACCAGGAGTCACGGATCAGCTGCTCGTGGCCCGTTGTGGCCAAAGCCGCGCCCTGCGTGGCCACGCTGACCACGGTGGCGATGTGCGCGTGCTGGGAGGTGTTCATGGGCAGGCCCGTTTTTAAAGAACAGCCGCCCACTTTGGGTGGACCCGCGTGGCCTGTCAAGACCACGTTTTCCCGGTGCCCCTCGTCCTAAGGCAAGCTCAGCCTACAAGCCCCGCCCCACCACCCGCGACATTTCCAGGCACTTGTTCGAGTAGCCCCACTCGTTGTCGTACCAGGCCACCACCTTGATGAAGGTGCTGTCCAGCGCGATGCCTGCATCGGCGTCGAACACGCTGGTGCACACCTCACCTCGGAAGTCGGTCGACACCACCTTGTCGGTGGTGTAGCCCAGCACGCCCTTCATAGCCCCTTCACTTTGCGCTTTCATCTCGGCGCAAATTTCGGCATAGGTGGCGGGCGTGTTCAGCTCGGCCGTCAGATCGACCACCGACACGTCCGACGTGGGCACGCGAAACGCCATGCCCGTGAGCTTGCCTAGCATGGCCGGGATCACCACGCCCACTGCCTTGGCCGCACCCGTGCTGCTGGGGATGATGTTTTCCAGAATGCCGCGCCCGCCGCGCCAGTCCTTGTTGCTCGGGCTGTCCACGGTTTTTTGCGTGGCAGTGGCGGCGTGCACCGTGGTCATCAAGCCGCGCTTGATGCCCCACTTGTCGTGCAGCACCTTGGTGATGGGGGCCAGCGCATTGGTGGTGCAGCTGGCATTGCTGACGATGGCTTGCCCGGCGTAAGACGCGTGGTTGACGCCGTACACAAACATGGGCGTGTCGTCTTTGGAGGGGGCTGACATGACGACTTTTTTGGCCCCTGCGGCCAGATGCTTGCCCGCGCTGTCTTTGTCCAGAAACAGGCCAGTGGCTTCGATCACCACATCGGCACCGACTTCGTTCCACTTCAGCTGAGCCGGGTCGCGCTCTTGCGTCAGGCGGATGCGCTGGCCGTTGACCACCAGGGTGTTGCCGTCCACGGCCACAGTGCCCTTGAAGCGGCCATGCACACTGTCGTATTGCAGCATGTAGGCCAGGTACTCGGGTTCGAGCAGGTCATTGATGCCGACGATCTCGACGTCCTTGAAATTTTGCACCGCTGCGCGCAGCACCATGCGGCCAATGCGGCCAAATCCGTTGATGCCGATTTTGGTGGTCATGGGGTCTCTCTTTCGTGAAGGGTGGGGGCTGCGGCCCAGCCGATTTGGGCAGGTCAGGCATGTAACCATCCTATTCGAAATCATGAAACTTTATTACACAACATCCCTTCAGTACCGAGTTGTTCTGGTTTTGTAATCGTGACTGGAGCGCAGACTCAAGTAGCACTGACCAAGGTGTGCCAACAGACAGACCCCCAAACCTGAATGCCCAAAGATGGCAGGGTGAACCAGGTGCACTTGGTTCACACCTTGGTTTCTTCTCCCTATTTTTGAAAGAACTTCACATGTCATTCGACACCAAAACACCCGCCACCAGCACACCAGCCCCTGCCATGCTCAAGCCAGAGCAACACCACAGCAAAGCCGCAGAACACCACGAATTGGCCGCCAAATCACACAAAGAAGTGGCCAAACTCATCGTGGCAAACGACCACACCGGCGCACAAACCCACGTCAAAGTGGCCCAAGAGCACATGACCCATGCTCAAACCCACGCAGAAGCGGCCAAAAAGGCCATGCCCGCGGCCAAGTGATCGGTTTTTAACCGGTAAAAAAGCCGCCTGCCCCACAAGGGCAGGCGGCTTTTTTTGCAGCACCAAGGAAGCCCTTTGGTGGAGCCACCTCGGGTCAATGGGCAGTGGTCTGCGTGACTTGCAAATGCCGTGGTCCTTGCTCCTGCAGAGGGCAAGTGTTCGGACAGCTGAGGGCCATCAGCCCCTGCCCGGAATCTCCGCGAGCAGTTGCTCCACATGCGCCTTGGCTTTTTCAAGCGAGGCCATGCTGCCGGTCAGGTACATGCGGCCGCTGGCACCGATCATGCTGCACTCGACCAGGGTCAGGTCGGGTGCCACTTTTTCGGCTTCGTTGGCCATGTGGGCACCAAACAGGGCCGGGGCCACTTCCATCAGCAGCATGTGGTCGCCGGGCAGCACCATGCTGGCTTGGCGTGTGCGGTTCATCAACACGGCGTGCTGATCGGTCACGTTTTCCAGAATGTCGCTGTACAGCAGATGCGGGCGCAACTGGTCTTCGGCCTTCGCGCCCATCCAGTCCAAAATGACCTGGCCTGCACGGTGTAGCGCCGCGCCATCGTTGCTGTGCAACTCCAGCACGCCAAATTGCCGCTCGACGGCCAAGATGCCCGGCTCCAGCGTGGGTTCAGCCTTCAGGGCCAAGTCAATCACGCGCTGGATGGACAGCCCGGGGGCGATCTCCACCAGCAGCGCATGGGTGCCTTGCATCGCCACGTAGCCGCGAGCGCCCAGGGGCGAACTCATCCACGAAGAGAACTGGGGCTGCAGGTCGGTGAGTGTCAGGTAAACCCGAAGCTCAGCGGCCGGCTTGGCAGGCGCTGCTGTTTTTTTAGTAGTGGCCATGCGGCCTCCTTGTCTGCAACAGCCTGCGATCAGTTGCCGTCAAAAGCTTTGGACACGTCAGCGTGTGGACGTGGGATGACGTGGCAAGACACCACTTCACCGATCGCGCCTGCGGCTTCAGCACCGGCTTCGGTGGCGGCCTTGACGGCACCCACGTCGCCCGAAACGATGATGGCAACGAGACCGCCACCGACTTCTTTTTTGCCAACGATGTTGACGTTGGCGGCTTTGACCATGGCGTCAGCGGCAGCGAAAGCAGCAACATAACCTTTGGTTTCGATCATTCCGATGGCTTGTGACCATGGTGCTGCGCATCTTCTTGCGGGTCATTGCGCAAGGCCTGCAATCCAACAGCTCCGGTGCGGCCAATGCAGACAAGGCAGCGCTGCACATCGGCGCAGTCGCCTTCATTCATCGGTTCGGCTCCAGCCTGAACAAGCATGTGCACTTCCTCGTTTGCGTGGTCGATGGGGTGTTTGAAGAAGTGGCAGGGGATGCCGATGTCCAAGTCGCAGCGCCGGGTGTCGTCTTCCACACGGCCAGTGGCATTGATGGGGATACCGTGTTCAAAGTGCAGGCCACCTTGCGCCGACGCATCCTGCGCGCCTTTAGTTCCGACATAACTTGCAAGCAAGTTAGTTAGTTAGTCTCCACTGAAACTTGCGTTTTGTCGGGCGGGGTCTGCGGGAGAGTTTCGAGGCCAAGGAAATGCTGGGCTACCGCCACAGTGGCTTCTCGGTAGACACCAGCGTGTGCATAGCAGCGCACGACCGAGCAGGGCGAGACGAGCCAACAAACTGAGATCGCGGTCGCTCAATCGAACGCCCAGGCCGACACGGAGGTCTGGCCGACAGCGCCCTTCCAGATTTTCTGCGCCGGTGCATCACTGCCCGCACCACTGGCCACCATAAGTGGCAGCAGATGCTCCTCCCGGGGATGAGACTGCCGGGCGGTGGGTGCTGTTGCCCATTGGGTGAGTTGGGTTTTGCGGTGGGCGCTGTCTCCCTGCAAGGCGGTGTCCAGCCATGCGTCGAATGCGTGCGACTCGGCGGCTGCATGGGGCGAGCCGCCGAGGTTGTGGTAGCTCATGCCGCTACCAACGATGAGTACACCCTCATCGCGTAGGGATCGCAAGGCCTGGCCCATGGCGATGTGGGCGAGGGGGTCGAGCCCGGCTTGCAGCGACATGGCGACCACCGGGATGTTGGCTTGCGCAAACATTACCTTCAGTGGAATGAATACACCATGGTCCCAGCCATAGTCCGGGTCAACCTGCGCCTGGATGTCTGCGGCTTTCAGCAGCGCAGCACTTTGCGCGGCCAGGCCCGGTGCACCGGGGGCGTCATAGCGCAGGTTGTACATCTCCGGAGGGAAACCGTAGTAGTCGTACACCAGCTCGGGCTTGGGGTTGCCCGTTAAGCGCACCACCAGCGACTCCCAATGGGCAGTTACCAGCAAAATGGCGGTGGGCGTGGCTGGCAGCGTCTGGTGCACCGTGGCGAGAAACTCCTGCATGGGCGCAAACATGCGCTGCATGGGTCCCTGCATGAAGAACGCCGGACCGCCCCCATGGGGGATGTAAATGGAAGGCTGACGTGGGGTAGTCATGGTGATCACCGTGGCGTTATCGTTTGCCAAACCACATGCGTGACAGCAAACCATCCTTGCGAATCACCTGGTGGTAAACCGCGGCGCCAATGTGCAGGGCAATCAAAGCGAACAGCGCTTTGGCAACAATGCCATGCACAACACGTGGCGGCAAATGCCAGAAGTCAGATGGCAGGCTGCCTTTGCCATTGAAAACGATGTCGGGTAGACCGGTCATCGCTGCCATGGTCATGCCACTGACCAGCATGGTGAACACCAGAACATAAAAGGCCCAGTGGGTCCACGGTGCCAACCGGTCGGCCCAGGCCATGCCGGAGCGCGCGGGAGCGGGGTGGCTGGTGCGCAGGCGCACCAGCAGACGCACAATCAGCAGCACACCCACACTCAGGGCGACGATCATGTGTCCTTTGATATGGCCGATCTTTTCCGGGTCGGTGTTGGGCGTGGGCGCCGTCACCAGGCTGCCACCCAGTAGAAGGGCAATGATCATCAGGGCCATAAGCCAATGCAGGGCCATCAGCGCGGGGTGGTAGCGTTGAACTGGGGTAGAAGAGTTGGGTGTGGTCATGGTGGAGTGATCAGGATGGGGGGTGAAAACGGTTGAAATCTGATGGAGCACCGCAGCCTAAGCCCGGGCTAGGGTAATCGCCTTGGGCGTGAAGCCATTGCGTTTGGCGGGGCGGTTGATGCAAATCTGAAGGACTGCACCGCGCACGGTGCAGTCGATCTGATCCTCGGGTTGGGGGTGATGCTCTTGCCAGTCGTGCATAGAAAATGCACGCCTTGAAAACATTCACCTCAGCGACAAGCGGCTCAAGCCCTTGACGCCATCCTATTTGACCGACAGTTGTCGCAGTGCGCTGGCCCAATCTTCGATGTGGTAGACCGTGACACTCTTGCCATTTTGAAGGGTGTGGATGTCAATGGCCATGGCTTGAAAGCTTTTGCCATTGGTCGGCATGCCAAACATGGGCCCCTGGGGTGTTCCAGAATAATTCGAGCGCACCACGACGCGGTCGCCAGCGACGATGACTTCACGGATTTCCCATTTCAAGTCAGGAATCAGTTTGCCAAAGCCCATGACTTGGTTGATAAAGGCTTCGCGCCCCTTGAAGTTCGTGTCATCGGAGTAGGACTTCCATTCGGGCGCCAAGAATTTCTCAGCGATGGCGCGCACGTCCTTTGTCCCTGGCTGGGTGAGCATGCTGTAAAAAGGCTCCACCAGTTGACGGGCGGCGTCGGATGTCAATGCAGTTTGTGCCAGCGCTGGGGTGCTAACCATGGCCACAGCCAAGGCAGCTGCGCTGAGTGTTTTGGTGGTGAGTTGTGAAGTGTTCATGGGCTTTCCTTTGTTAATCCGTCCACTGTTCAGACGTGGAGACAGTGTCTTGCCAATGACGCCTTTGCGAAAGATCAGGATCGTCCATAAAATGGTAAAAAACAGACATTCATGCCCCATCAACCCCCGCCCATTGCTCCGCTTTCGTTCAGACACCCTGAGGATGACCGAATAGGCATTGAAGTCCTCTCGATTGCGCAACTTCGCCAACGCGCGTCACTGACCGCCTTGTCGCGCATCACGCGGGCCGACTTTTTTCGCTTGGTAGTGATCACATCCGGCCAAACCAAGCCATGGATTGATTTCCATCCCGTATCAGCCCAGGCAAACGACTACCTGTTGATCAAACCAGGTCAAGTGTTTCGGCATGACTTCGCACAAACATGGCAGGGTTGGATGGTTGTTTTTCGCCCAGAGCGATTACATTTCATTGGAAATGGGCAAGCGTTGGCTTATCAAATCGACACCTTGCCAGACCATTGCTCACTGGCCTCGTCTGTACTGCAATATGTTGTAGTCGGCCTGAGCAACATGCAGCGTGACAGCGCAGAAGTCGTCGATATACCGACCCGGCAGAGCCTTCTTCAGCTGCAATTGAGTTATCTGCTGATGCGTCTGTGCCTGGTTCAAGCGTCAGGGCTTCATCCAGGTCAATCGCCTTCGCGGGCCTTGGCACATCACGAACGATTCAAAAAGCAGTTGGAAAAAGACTTCGCAAACCACCACCAGGTGCAGCATTTCAGTGCCACTTTGGGGCTGAGTGTCAAAAGCCTGAACCGTGCTTGCTTGGAAGCGACGGGACTGTCCACCAAAAGCTGCATCAATCAACGCATTGCTCTAGAAGCCAAGCGTTTGCTGGCACACACGACTTTGGCTGTTCAGGCCATTGCCATCGATTTGAGTTTTGATGACCCCACCAATTTTGTGAAATTCTTCAAACGCGAGGTCGGAATGACGCCTGGACAGTTCCGGGCCAGCCAATCATTCACGGCCTGAAAGAGTGCCCCATGATGGATGCGGCCTTTGAAGTCTTGAGTGAAAGGCTTTGCACGGGTCCAGGTGTGTGAGCCGAGCCCCTTGCATGAAGTGGTATGAGGTTGGCGCAAAATCGCGCACAGGGTGCTGCTCCTACACCAACAGGCCCTATCAGCCCTTTGTACAAGAGTTCAAAAACCGGATCAAACGTCGCGTTTGGTCAGCCTCTGCCCGGAATCTCCGAGAGCAGTTGCTCCACATGCGCCTTGGCTTTTTCGAGCGAGGCCATGCTGCCGGTCAGGTACATGCGGCCGCTGGCACCGATCATGCTGCACTCGACCAAGGTCAAGTCGGGTGCCACTTTTTCGGCTTCGTTGGCCATGTGGGCACCAAACAGGGCCGGGGCCACTTCCATCAGCAGCATGTTCTGTCCGGGCAACACCATGCTGGCTTGGCGTGTCCGGTTCATCAGCACTGCGTGCTGATCGGTCACGTCTTCCAGAATGTCGCTGTACAGCAGATGCGGGCGCAGCTGGTCTTGGGCCTTGGCCCCCATCCAGTCCAGGATGACCTGGCCTGCGCGCTGCAGGGCGGCGCTGTCGTTGCTGTGCAACTCCAACACGCCAAACTGCCGCTCGACGGCCAGGATGCCCGGCTCCAGCGTGGGCTCGGCTTTCAGGGCCAAGTCAATCACGCGCTGGATGGACAGCCCGGGGGCGATCTCCACCAGCAGCGCGTTGGTGCCTTGCATCGCCACGTAGCCGCGTGCGCCCAGGGGCGAACTCATCCACGAGGAGAACTGGGGCTGCAGGTCGGTGAGCGTCAGGTAAACCCGAAGCTCAGCGGCCGGTTTCGTGGGCGCTGCGGCTTTTTTAGTTGTGGCCATGCGGCCTCCTTATCTGCAACAGCCTGCGATCACTTGCCGTCGAAGGCTTTGGACACGTCGGCGTGTGGACGTGGGATGACGTGGCAGGACACCACTTCACCGATCGCACCTGCGGCTTCAGCACCGGCTTCGGTGGCGGCCTTGACGGCACCCACGTCGCCCGAAACGATGATGGCGACGAGACCGCCACCGACTTCTTTTTTGCCAACGATGTTGACGTTGGCGGCTTTGACCATGGCGTCAGCGGCAGCGAAAGCAGCTACATAACCTTTGGTTTCGATCATTCCGATGGCTTGTGACATGAGAGTCTCCTTGAGGGGTTAAAAAAGAAAGGGTTGAGGGAAAGGGTGAGGGGAAAAAGTTCAACGCATCGACCGTCATGAGGTCAACGCATGGGCGTTGGGGTGTCGTAGTCGTCCAGCGAGGCGATGATGAGCGCATCGGCCACCACACGCGGGTGGGCCGGGGCAAACCACCAGGCGGCGGGTGCGCCGATGGTGATCATCACGCGCTCGCCAATGCCGCAGCCCATGGGGTCGTAGCAGACCACCACGTCCTTGGGGTAGTCCAGTTGCACCTCCAGCAATGCGCCAGCGGGCAACTCGGGCAGACGTTTACTGGCCACGATGCGGCCGATCACGGTTCCTGTTTTCATGGGGCAGTTCCTCGGTCAATGGTGATGCCCCGCTTGCGCAGGGCTTCTTTGCCCAAAGGGGTCAATACCGCTTTGGGGTGGATGCGAACGGTTTTCACGCTCGCTGGCAGGGTTTTAAGCAGTTTCTCGCCAATCACGCCCTTGAGTTCGGGCATGTCTTCTTTGTGATCGTGCATGTCGCAGGTGTCGCCCTTGCACTCGCAGGCCTTGCCTGCCTTGCACGACGAACAGCAAGCCGCCGGGTCGGCGGCGGTGGTGGCGGCCATGGCCGAGGCACCACCGGATGTACCAGCAGAGGCCGCCACGGCTTTCACAGCCGCTTCGTCCACACTCATGTCAAAACGCAGCAAGCCCGATTGCGCTGCCTGCAGCAAAGCTGGACTGGCGGCCAAACGCTTGAACAAATCGGTCAGGGCTTGTGCATGGGCCGCTGTGCCCACACGCAAGGGCACCACCACGCCCTGAGGCCCAGTCGCAGGTGTATTCGCTGACGCTGCCGCCGGGGCAGCAGGCGAAGGTGCAGGTGCAGTAGCAGCAGGCTTGGGCGCGCCAATTTGCTTCCAATAAGCGTCTTTGCGGGCGATAAGGCCATCGCGAATCTGGTACACGTCAGTGCCGTCCAGCGTGACCAATTGGCCACCCGGCAGGGGCACGCTCACCTTGTAGTTTTGCACCACGGTCTGACCCAGCACCTTCATGTGCGAATCCGAGAACTTGGGGCCCGTGGGGCTGGCAAAGCGCTCCTTCAAGAACACCAGACAGGCTTCGCGGCCACGGAGCACGCGCGAGTCGGGCAAGGTCCACACCACATCGGGCGCAAAGCAGGCCACGATGGCTTCTGCACTGACCAACTCGTAACCTTGTTCGAAGCGGCGCATCAAGGCCGCCACCGAAGCGGGGTCATCCTTGGCTCGGCCTGCTCCCAAAGCCGTGCGCACCTGCGCCCGGATTTGTTCGCGCAAGGCGTCTGTGCTCATGCGGCACCTCCTGCATCGCGGATCACGGCTTCAGCCACGGCGGCTGCGGCCCGCACGTCGGACGCATTGCCCGACAGGTACAGGCGACCGGCTGGCCCCATGAAACGGCAGTCGATCAGCTTCACGTTGGCGGCTTTCTCGGCCTCGTTGGCCACCAGCAGCGCATACGAAGATGTGGTCATCTCCATGATGTAGAGCGACTCGCCGGGCAAAAGCATGCTGCCGGACTTGCTGCGGTTGATCAAAAACGCGTGGTAACCATCGACCCGGTCAATCACTTTGGAGGCCAAAATTTCAGGCTTGAGCACGCTTTTTTCGCTCACACCCATGGCTTCGAGCACCGCCGCACCGGCTGACTTGACCGACGAAGAAGACTGACCGTGGAACTCCAGATAGCCGAACTGACGCTCGACCACCAAATTACCGGGCTTGACGTTGTCATGCTTCAAGGCGATGTCGGTCAACCACTCGATGTCCATGCCAGGGGCCACTTCGATGACCATGGCGGCGTCGTTGTGACGCGGCAAAAAGCCACGGGCGGTGGAGCCCAGCAAACACATCAGCTGTGGCTGTAAGCGGTCCAGAAAAATATAGCTGCGCAAAGTGGACATGAAGGGCTTTCAGCGAAGGTGTTCGAGTTCTTCCTGCACGATGCGCAGGACCATGGCCTGAAGTTCAGGCGTGAGGGTGGACAGTTGGCCTGAGGCCGCAGGCAAAGCTGCGCCCGAAGCCATGGCCCCGGCCCAGCCGCCTGGCAGCGGAAAGGCCACGCGCTTCCAGTTGACCAACAACTCGGGGCCGACGTTGCAGTCCACCGAGCTTTTGCCCGCGTAACCCGTGCCGATGGTGAAGGTGTAGGGCAAGCCGGTGTTGGCACCGGTGCTGTCGTGCACCGTGGAGCCGTTGACGACCACGCGGTAATAGTCAAGGGCCGCGCCCCAGACCACCGCCTGCTCGGCGTTGGCGGTGTGCACGCCCGAGGTGTGTCCTGCGCCGCTGTGCTGCAGCATGAGGCGCGCCACCTCAATGGCCTGGTCCATGCTCGGCACCACGACGCAGCCCAATATGGGCGAGAGCTTTTCCTTGAACATCACATGGCCCGCTTGCGGGTTGGCGATGGGGCAGACCAGCGCCTGGCAATCTTGCGGCACCTGCACGCCTGCGGCTTGTGCAATTTCAAACGCGGGGCGGCCGACCACCTTGCCGTTGAACTTGCCGCCAGGAAAGGCGTGGTTTTGAATCTTCTGCGCCTCGTCTTCGGTGCACACATGCGCACCCTGACGGCCCAGCGCTTGCTGCATCTCCGGCGCAATGCTGGCGTGCAGCATCAGCACTGAAGGGGCCGAGCAGGGGCTGCCGTGGTCAAAGTTCTTGTCCACCACAATGGTTTTGGCTACCGCCTCGATGTCGGCGCTGGCGTCCACATAAATCGGCACATTGCCTGAGCCCACGCCAATGGCGGGGTTGCCCGAGCCGTAGGCGGCGCGCACCATGGGCGTACCGCCGGTGGCCAAAATCACGTCGGTGCGGGCGTCGCGCATCAGCGCGCCTGTGGCCTCAACGGTGGGTCGGGTCAGAATCTGCAAGGCATGTGCCGGACCCCCGGCTTTTTCGATGGCTGCTTGCAACTCGTGGGTCACGGCGGTGCAGCAACCCAGGGCCACCGGGTGCGGCGAGATGACCAGCGCGTTGCGCGTCATCAGGCACAAGATGGTTTTGAAAATGATGGTGGCTACTGGCGAGGTGGAGTTGGACAAGCCCACCACCACACCGGCAGGGCGACCGATCTCAACGATGCGCAACGCGTCGTTGCGGCGCACACCACCCAGAGCGACCTTGTCCCAAGCGGTCGGCGTCAGCGTGCAGGCAATCTGGTTCTTGGCGATCTTGTCGGCCACTTTGCCGATGCGGCTTTCGCGCACGGCCCACTCGGCATAAAACTCGGCGCGCGGCAGCAAAGCGGCAGCCACTTCTTTGGCCACGCGTTTGGCTTCTTCAGGCGTCCAAAGCGCCAGCGTGGCAGCGGCTTGCCGGGCGCGGCCCAGCAAGTCGCGGGCCTCCTGCAAGGCAGCCAGGTCGTGGTCGGCCAGATGGATGGGGTTCAATGAACTCATGACAGGGTGTGTTCCGGGTGTAACGGCATTCAAAGGCATTCAACGACGTTGCGCGGCGTTGGCCACGGCGTTCAGGTCCACGCTTTCGAGGGCGCTGAAGATCGCTTCCACCGCCTTCTGCTCACTTGGGCTGGCCGCTTGCATGCGGGTGGTGTCGAGCAACTGGCGCATGACCGAAGGCTGACCGCTTGCCGCAGCACCGGTACCGGGGTTCAGCGTGGGTACAAAGCTGCCGCAGGTCATGCGCTGGCCTGCGCGGTAGTGTGGCGCGTAGTCGAACACGGCGTAGTGCTGTGTGGCGCAGTTGTCCCACATCGCCACCGAATCTTTTTCCCAGCGAAAACGCACCATGAATTCGGGCTTTTTGACCCATTCGTACAGCATGTTCAGCACCGACTCGGACAGGTCCATGTGCATGCCCAGCAGGCGTTTGGTCCAGATCGAGTTGACAAACAAAATCTTGCGGCCGTTGTAGGGGTGTGTGATCACGGCCGGGTGCGTCACCGTGGGCGTGTTCTCGATCATCTTGCACTCTTGGGCACTGGCCTGCACCATCATGCCGCTCTTGGCCGAGGCACGCTTTGCCAAGCGCTCGTTGGCATTGATGCGGCGAAAGTGCCAAGGCAAATCATGGTCGGCCTGCAGGCCCTCCAGCATTTGTTGCATGCCGGGGTTGAGCGCGTCATACGCTGCCCCCGCATGCATCCACATCGTGTCGCCGCCCGATGGAGGCAAGTCGGTGATACGCAAGATCGAGACCATGTTGGGCTTCTTGCGGAAGGTCACGTCAGTGTGCCAGCGGTCGGTCTCAGGGGCTTCGTTGCCCTCATTCGAAATCAACTGAATGTGTGGATGGCCCTCTATGTGAGGAAAGAACTCGTGCTTTTCCATCTCGCCAAAGTTTTGGCCCAGACGAATGTAGGCCTCGGGCTTCAGGGCCTGCTTGCGGAAGAACACCACACCGTGTTGCCACAGCGCTTGCTTGATCTCTTCGTAAACGTCTTCTGATCGGGTGGTGTTCAGATCAACGCCGCTGATCATGCCGCCGATGGTGGGCGTCATGGGGTCGACTTGGATGTGACGGAATTTCATGGTTGTATCTCCTTGATTTGACAAATCAGCCTGGCTCATTGCCAGTGCAGCAAACGGCGTTCGATCCAGTTCATGAGCTTCATGATGAGCACCCCGATGACGGCCAGATCAAACAGCAGTGACCACACGCCGTTGACGTTGAATGTGGAGCCCAAATAAGCGAGTTGTTGCCCGAGGCCACGCTCGGAAGCGATGACTTCGGCACCGACCACGCCCAGCAGGGCATAGATCACGCCCAGGCGCAATCCTGAGAAAAGCACCGGAACAGCGCCGGGCAAGGTGACCGAGAAAAACATCTGCCGACTGCTGGCACCCAGGGTGCGGGTGAGCGTCACATGGTCTTGGCTGACACCGCGAATACCGGCCACCGTGCTGGACAGCACGATGAAGAACGTGAGCGACACGCCCAGTGCAATCTTGGAGCCAATGCCCAAACCAAACCACAAAATGAACAGCGGCACCAAGGCAATGCGCGGCAGCACATTGAAGGCCGAGATGTAGGGGTCGCAAAAGGCCTCGAACTTGGGCCAGGTCACAAAGGCCAAGCCTGTGACCATGGCGGCAACCGAGCCAATGACAAAAGACGCGAACACGGCCAACAGGGTGTAGCCCAGATCGCCCCACAAGCGGGCATTGGTTAAGTTTTCCAGCGTGAAGGTGATGATGCCCAGCGGACTGCCCATGAAACTCGGATCTACCCAACCGGCTCGGGCACCCCACTCCCACAGACCCAGAAAAACGCAGACAAACAAGGCATGTTGTGCCAGCGTGCGCAATGTTTCAGCCTTCATGGTGCACCCATCCTGCTTCGAGATGTTTCCACACCTGGGTATAGGTGTGGTGGAAGTCATCGCTGGTTTGCAGCTCACGGATGGAGCGCGGACGCGCCAGCGGCACTTGCACATCGGCCACGATGCGGCCGGGCCTGGAGGACATCACCATCACCCGGTCGGCCAGGGCCACCGCTTCAGACAAATCGTGGGTCACGAACAGCACCGTACGGTTGCCGTCTTGGCACAGCTGCAGCAGCAGATCTTGCAACTGCAGCTTGGTTTGCGCATCCAGCGCCCCGAAGGGCTCGTCCATCAACAACAGGGGCGAGGGCATGGCAAAGGTGCGGGCCAGTGCCACGCGTTGGCGCATGCCGTGCGACAAGGCCTTGGGCAGTCGGTACTCAGAACCACCGAGCCCGACTTGCTTGAGCATCGCAGCGGCCCGTTCACGGGCCTCTGCGATGGGCACACCACGCACTTTCAGACCGAATGCGGCATTGTCCAGCGCGTTGAGCCAGGGAAACAGGCTGTCGCGCGCCAACATGTAAGCCACGTTGTGACCGCCCAGCGCCGGCTTTTCGCCCGCCACCCGCAGATGCTGCCCTGCAGGCAAATCCACCAGCCCCGCGCAGAGGTTGAGCAAGGTGGTTTTGCCGCAGCCACTCGGGCCTGCGAGCGCGACAAACTCCCCCGCCTTGACGTGCAGGTCTACACCCTGCAACACCAGATTGGTGCCGTCAAAACTGAGGTCGATGCGCTGTGCGTCGATCATGAACACTCCCTGGAAATATCGCGATGGCCGAGGTTCAAGGCAAGACTGCTGGGGCCATGTCCACTCTGCCGGGCAGCAACTTGTTTTCGGTCATGGAATCGGCCACCGCCTGCATGGCGGGCACGGTGCCACGGGCCTTGAAGTTGCCGATGGAGTTGCGCAGGCTGACCTCAGCGATCTGGTCTGCGTTAGGCAATTGCAGGGCAAAGGTCTTGCGCAGGATCTCCAGTGTCTTGCCGAAGTTGGCCGGGTTGGCGATGAAAGCATCCGACATGTCCAGCATCTTGCGGATACCGGCCACCGTTTGCGGATTGGCGGCTGCCCAGTCGGACTTCACCGCCATGGTGCCAGCGCCGCCACGGGTGGCCAGCATGCTCTTGGGGCCTTGGCCTTTGCGGGGATCGACCACCAGGCGGCAGGCTTTCAGCACCTCGCACATGCCATCGGTGGGCGGGAAGGTCATGATCAGATCAACTTGGCCGCGTGTGAGGGCAGGGAAAGCGGTGTCGGGCGCACCCACGGCCACAAAGGTCACATCGTTCGCGGTCAGGCCCACATCTGCCAGCATGTCGATGACCTGGAATTCAGCGCCTGAGCCACGTTGGGTCACGCCGATTTTCTTGCCCTTGAAGGACTTGACCACACCGGGGTAGCCTTCTTTTTCGGTCGCCAATTCGGTTTTGGCACCTGCGGCCATGAAAAACACCGGGTCAACGAAGCCTGCGGCAATGATGGAAATGGGGGCCTTGCGGGCCACGGCTGCAGCCGCCACTTCGGTCGGGCCAAAAAACACTTCGATGTCACCGGAGAGCATGGTCTGCATGCCCAATGGCGCTGCCGGGATGGTGCGCAGTTCGCAGCGAATGCCCGCTTGCTGGCAGAAGCCTTGTTCTTGGGCCACACGCACCAACAGATTGCCGGTGCCAGGATAGTCCTGGAAGCGCACCACGGACTGCGCCATGGCGCTGGCGCCTAAAGTCAGAGCGATGGCACCGAGGGCGGTGCGTACAAATGCAGGGGCAGAAATTTTCATGTCGTCTCCAATGTGGTTCTTTGACTTGATCACCGTCAAGCTCGGCGATGTGAATTTGAATCCGCAAACAATCGGCGAATTGTTTCTGATGTGACAATTTAGGGGAAAGCACTCAAAAAACATTTCTCATCAACATGGAAGACACCATGCCTTTGCCGCCCACCCGTTCTGTCAAATCCAAGCAAAGCACAGCGCTCCAGCTTGCCCACAAAGCGCTCGATGCCGACGTGTTCACCAAGGTGTGGGCTAAAAACTCGGCCCTGACAGAGCGTTCAGCCAAAGCCTTGCACAGCGTGGGCGTATTGCGCCACTGGACAGAAGGGCAAGTGGTGCTCAGCCGGGGGCAATCCACCTCGACGGCCTTGCTGCTGGTCAAGGGGCGCTTGCGGGTGAGCGTGACCACCCCCGAAGGGGAAGAGCAATTGCTGCGCTGGATGCTGCCTGGCGAAATCTCGGGCCTGAGTTCGGTGTTTGCCGAGTCCACCTACCCCGCTGATTTGGTGGCTGTGGGCGCCACCCAGGTGCTGCACATTGAGCGAGCCCGCTTGGTTGATCTGATCAGCCATGATCCCGCCGTCTCCGTGGACCTGCTGCGCATCCTGGGCCTGCGCATCAACCAACTGTTTGACACCCTGGCCGACCGAGGCATGCACAGCCTGGAGCAGCGGGTGTGGGCCGCGCTCGAGCGCATTGCCAAATTCAACAGCGTGGCCGTGCCCGACGGCGTGATGCTGCGCGTGAGCCAGTCCGACCTGGCCCAAGCGGCCTCCGCATCACGCCAGCGCGTCAATCAGCAGCTGCGTCACTTCCAAGAGCAAGGCTTGATACGGTTGGGCTACCGCAACATCGTTTTGCTGCGCAAGGCCCCACTGCGCTGAATGCCCTTTGCCGCAGGGGTCACCTGCGACTGCACTTTCACTGCCTTGCCTGATACAGTGAAATGTCTTTTTTGCCACAGCGCAGCCCGCGTTTTTTCCGGAGCCCCAACGTGACCCCACAGACCGATCTGCAAGCCACCCGCAGCCCTGCGCCGACCCACATGTCTGAACAAGAGTGGCAGGCCCGCATCGACTTGGCCGCTTGCTACCGACTGGTGGCGCACCACGGCTGGACCGACCTGATTTACACCCACATTTCCTTGCGCGTGCCAGGCACCGAGCATTTTTTGATCAACCCCTTTGGCTGGTCTTTTGACGAAATCACGGCGTCGAGCTTGGTCAAAATCGACAGCGATGGCAACAAGGTGGACGACAGCCCACACGACGTGCACCGCGCCGGCTTTGTGATCCACAGCGCCATCCACACCGCACGCGAAGATGCCCACTGCGTGCTGCATTTGCACACCCGGGCGGGCATGGCGATCTCCATGCTCAAGTGCGGCCTGCTGCCGCTGAGCCAGCACGCCATGATGTTCCACGGCAAGGTGGCCTACCACGAGTCCGAAGGCCTGGCTGTGAACCTGCAAGAGCGCGAGCGCCTGGCCCAGGACTTGGGCAACCACATGGTCATGGTCTTGCGCAACCACGGCACCTTGGTGGTGGGCTACACCGTGGCCGAAGCCTTCAGCAGCATGTGGCACTTGGAAAAAGCCTGCCAGGCCCAGCTGGACGCCATGGCCTGTGGGCAAGAGTTGAACTTTCCGCCAGATGGCGTGGCCGAACAAATCAGCCGTTTGGGCTTCAACAAGGCCGCGTTGCGCGAATACCCCGAGGGGCGCAGCCCGCTGGGTTGGAAAGAATGGCCGGCCATGCTGCGTTTGGCCGACAAGGTGTCGCCCGGGTATGCCGTGTGACCCATGGCGGGTTTTTGTGAGAGCCCACCCGCTTGACGACCTGAGCTGGCACAGGCCTTGCTGGGTGTCATGGCCGCCTTTAACACCTATTTGTATAGACAGCAAGATGGTGCAATTCCCGATGTCTTTTGGGGCCAAGGGCCTGATCATGCACCCAGCTGGTGCGGATGTTGGGGAAGATGTTGTTTCCTGCACGCGGGCAGCTTTTTCTTTTGGCCCCATCCTGTCTATACAAGTTGCACAGGGTGTTGGTGGTGGCTTTGTGCCTGCTTGGCGGTGCCGTTGACGGCCATGCAAAGCGGGCTGGATCAACAACTAGGAGTTCCTTCATGCGCAAGTCAAACGTCAAATTCGCCTCGCTGCTCTTGGCCGGTGCGACCGCGGCCACCCTGGCCTTTTCAACGCAAGCCCAAGAGGTCAAGCTCGCTTTGGGCATGTCCGGCTGGACCGGCTTTGCCCCGCTGACCCTGGCCGACAAGGCCGGTTTGTTCAAAAAGCACGGGCTGGATGTGGACCTGAAAATGATTCCCCAGAAAGACCGCCACCTGGCCCTGGCCTCCAAGGCCATTCAGTGCGCTGCCACCACGGTGGAAACGCATGTGGCCTGGAACACCAACGGCGTGCCCATCGTGCAGATTTTCCAGATGGACAAGTCCTTTGGCGCAGACGGCATCGCGGTGCGCGGCAACATCAACAACTTTGCCGACCTCAAGGGCAAGACCATTGGCGTGGATGCCCCCGGTACTGCGCCTTTCTTTGGCCTGGCCTGGATGCTGAGCAAAAACGGCATGAGCCTGAAAGACGTCAAGATCACCACCATGTCGCCCCAAGCGGCGGCCCAAGCTTTTGTGGTGGGTCAAAACGACGCGGCCATGACCTACGAGCCCTATTTGTCCACCGTGCGCAGCAACCCGCAGGCCGGCAAGATTTTGGCCACCACGCTCGACTACCCGATGGTGATGGACACCGTGGGTTGCGCGCCGGACTGGCTCAAGGCCAACCCCAAGGCCGCGCAGTCCCTGGCCAATGCCTACTTTGACGCGCTGGAGATGATCAAGGCCGAACCGGCCAAATCCAACGAGATCATGGGCGCGGCCGTCAAGCAAACCGGCGAGGCCTTTGCCAAGTCATCGGCCTTCCTGCGCTGGCAAGACAAAGCGGCCAACCAGAAGTTCTTTGCCGGCGAACTGCAAAGCTTCATGAAAGACGCATCGGCCATCTTGCTCGAAGCGGGCGTGATCCGCAGAGCACCGACCGACTTTTCGGTGATGTTTGACACCAGCTTCATCAAGTAAAACGATGACAAACGCACACACGGCTTCGGCCCCTGCGAACGCTGTGCGCCGCGCTCGGCGCGCACTGGCTCCTTTGGAGCCAGTGAGCGGCCAAGCCCGCTGGCTGTTGGGCATTGGATTTTTCATTTTGTTTTTTGCCGTCTGGGCGTTCTTCACGCTGGGCGGTTATGTGTCGCCCACCTTTTTGGCCAGCCCGGTGACCATGGTGCAAGAGGCGATCCTCTTGTTCACCGAATTCAATTTTCACTTCGACATCGGCATGACCATCTGGCGCGTGCTGGCCGGGTTCATTTTGGCCACCCTGATCGCCGTGCCGCTGGGCATTGCCATGGGCGCGCACAAAGGGGTCGAGGCTTTTCTGGAACCCTTTGTGTCTTTTTGCCGCTATTTGCCTGCCTCGGCTTTCATTCCTCTGCTGATTTTGTGGGCCGGTATTGGCGAGCTGCAAAAAGTGCTGGTGATATTCATCGGCTCGGTGTTCCAGATTGTGCTGATGGTGGCGGTGTGTGTGGGCGCGGCCCGGCGTGACCTGGTCGAAGCCGCTTACACCCTCGGCGCCACGCCGTCGGGCATCGTCAAACGTGTACTGATTCCCGGAGCCGCGCCCGAGATCGCCGAGATTTTGCGATTGGTGCTGGGCTGGGCCTGGACCTACGTGATCGTGGCCGAATTGATCGGCTCGTCCTCGGGCATTGGCCACATGATCACCGACAGCCAAGCGCTGCTCAACACCGGCCAGATCATCTTCGGCATCATCGTCATCGGCCTGATTGGCTTGGTGTCTGACTTTGCCTTCAAGGCGCTCAACCGCCGCCTGTTTGCCTGGAGTTCACTGTGAGCAGCCAACTGTCGATCCAAGGCGTCTCGCGCGTCTTCACCTCGCCCAAAGGTCAAAAAACCCAGGCGCTCACGCCGGTGGATTTTGAGGTGCGCGAAAACGATTTCGTCACCATCCTCGGCCCCTCGGGTTGTGGCAAATCCACCTTGCTGCGCATCGTGGCCGGGTTGGACCAGCCCTCCACCGGCCAGGTGCTGCTGGACGGCGTGCCGGTGCAAGGCCCAGGTGCCGACCGGGGCATGGTGTTTCAGAGTTATACGCTGTTCCCCTGGCTGAACGTTGAGCAAAACATCCGCTTTGGCCTGCGCGAGCGTGGCATGCCCGAGCGCGAACAAAAAGAACGCTCCGATGACTTCATCGCCAAAGTGGGCCTGCGCGGGTTTGAGCAGCACTTTCCCAAACAATTGTCAGGCGGTATGCAGCAGCGCACCGCGATTGCGCGGGCACTGGCCAACGACCCCAAAATCTTGTTGATGGACGAGCCCTTTGGCGCTTTGGACAACCAAACCCGCGTGCTGATGCAAGAGCTGCTCTTGGGCATCTGGGAATCCGCCCAAAAAACCGTGCTCTTTGTCACGCACGACATCGACGAGGCGATTTTCATGGCCAACCGCGTGGCGGTGTTCAGCGCCCGCCCTGGTCGCATCAAGACCGAGTTGGCGGTGGATTTTCCACACCCCCGCCATTACACGATCAAGACCTCGCCCGAGTTCATGGCCTTGAAGGCGCAACTGACCGAAGAAATCCGGGCCGAAGCCATGGCCACGGACACGCATTGAGCGCATGCCACGTCGACACCCCGGTTCTTGCGCTTTGAAGATCCCCCCATGACCCGCACTGCAACGTCCATCGTCAATCAGCGACACCACACCGCCCGCAGGCCCCAAACCCTGACGGGCGAGCCCGTGGCCCTGTTCCAGCAGGTGAAGGACCACATCGCCCACAAAATCCAGGACGGCAGCTTGCGTGCAGGTGACCGCCTGCCTTCAGAGCACGAGCTGGTCGCGCAGTTTGGCATGTCTCGAATGACCGTGAACCGGGCCTTGCGCGAACTGGTGGACCAAGGGCGCATCGTCCGTGTGGCCGGTGTGGGCAGTTTCGTGGCCGAGCAAAAGCCGCAATCGACCTTGCTGCAAATCGTCAACCTGGCCAGCGAGATTCGCCAACGCGGCCACGACTACGCCTGCGAGATGCTGGTGGTCGAGCGTGTCGCCGCCACCCTGGAAGTGGCGGCAGCGCTGAACGTGCGCACGGGCGAGTCGGTGTTCCATTCGGTGTGTGTGCATTTTGAAGACGGTGTGCCCATCCAGCTGGAAGACCGCTTTGTCAACCCGAAAGTGGTGCCCGACTTTGCCCAGCAAGATTTCTCGCAACAACAACCCTCGGAGTTTTTGGTGCGCACCGTGCCCTTTGACGAAATCGAGCATGTGGTCGATGCGGTGCTGCCCACGCCTGACCAAGCCCAACGCCTGCAAATGGACGCGGCCGAGCCTTGCTTGCTCTTGACCCGCCGCACCTGGACGCAGGGCGTGCCGGTGACCCTGGTGCGCTGCCTGCACCCCGCCAGCCGCTACCGACTGGGCAGCCGCTACAGCGCCAGCGGCAACCCGATGTCGACCTGATGTCCCACGAATGGGTAGCCCCTCCTTTTCCATGAACGGACACAGCACATGCCACCCCCATTTTTGAAACTGATTCCCGGCCAAGTGCCCTTGGCCGACTGGTGCGCCATCTACCGAGGTGCCACGCCCACGCTGGACGCGGATTGCCGCGCCGCCGTACAAGCCAGTGCCGACAGCGTGGCCCGCATCGTGGCCAAGGGCGCGCCGGTGTACGGCATCAACACCGGCTTTGGCAAGCTGGCCAGCGTGCGCATTCCGGCCGAAGACCTGGAGACTTTGCAACGCAACATCGTGCTCTCCCACGCCGCAGGTGTGGGGGAGGCGACGCCAGTGGCCATCACGCGTTTGATGATGGCGCTCAAAATTGCCAGCTTGGCCCAAGGCGCTTCGGGCATTCGCCCGGCCACGCTGGCCTTGCTCGAAGCCATGCTGGCCCAAGGCATCATCCCGGTGGTGCCCGGTCAGGGCTCGGTGGGCGCTTCGGGCGATCTGGCGCCGCTGGCGCACATGACCGCCGTGATGATCGGGGTGGGCGAAGCCGACACGCCCCAAGGCCGCCTGCCTGCCGAACAGGCACTGGCCAGCGCGGGCCTGGCCCCGGTCACGCTGGGGCCCAAAGAAGGGCTGGCCCTGCTGAACGGCACCCAGTTTTCCACCGCCAACGCCTTGGCCGGTTTGTTCGAGGCCGAGCGCCTGTTCCAGTCGGCCCTGCTCACGGGTGCTTTGGCCACCGACGCGGCCAAGGGTTCTGACGCGCCTTTTGACGCCCGCATCCACCGCCTGCGCAAACACCGGGGGCAAATCGCCACCGCCGAGGCCCTGCGCCAGTTGCTCAGCGGCAGCGCCATCCGGGCCTCGCACCTGCAAGGCGACGAACGCGTGCAAGACCCCTATTGCCTGCGCTGTCAGCCCCAGGTCATGGGCGCTTGCCTGGATGTGCTGCACAACGCTGCCCAGTTGCTGGAGACCGAGGCCAATGGCGTGTCCGACAACCCGCTGATCTTCAGCGACACCGACGAGTCTTTGTCGGGCGGCAACTTCCACGCCGAACCCGTGGCCTTTGCGGCCGACATGATCGCCATGGCCATTTGCGAAATCGGCTCTTTGGCCGAGCGCCGCATCGCCATGCTGGTGGACCCGGCGCTGTCGGGCCTGCCCGCTTTCTTAACCCCCAAGCCGGGCCTCAACTCGGGCTTCATGATCCCGCAAGTCACCGCCGCTGCGCTCGTGTCCGAAAACAAGCAACGCGCCTACCCGGCCAGTGTTGATTCCATCCCCACCTCGGCCAATCAGGAAGACCATGTGTCCATGGCTGCGCACGGTGCACGCCGCTTGCTGCCCATGGCCGACAACGCCATCGCCGTGATCGGCATTGAATGGATGGCCGCCGCCCAAGGCTGCGATTTTCATGCGCCGCTGCACACCAGTGCGCCCCTGGCTGCTGCCATGGCTTTGCTGCGCACACGCGTGGCGCATCTCGACGACGACCGCCACATCCAGCCCGACATGCAAGCGGCGATCGACATGGTCAAGAGCGGGGCCTTGCTGCAAAGCGGCTCGGGCCTTGATTTGCCCGGCGTGCGCTGAACGACTTTGACCGATTTACTGTTCACCCTCAAGGAGACCCCATGACCCCCTCCACCGACCCCCGCCTGGACCCCTCCCGTGTGGTGCGTGCCCCGCGTGGCAGCACGCTGACCTGCAAGAACTGGGTCACCGAAGCGGCTTACCGCATGGTGCAAAACAACCTCGACCCCGAAGTGGCCGAGAACCCGCAGAGCCTGGTGGTGTACGGCGGCATTGGCCGCGCCGCGCGCGACTGGGCGTGCTTTGACCAGATCTTGGCTTCGCTCAAGGACCTGAACGAAGACGAGTCTTTGCTGATCCAGTCGGGCAAGCCAGTGGGCGTGTTCAAGACGCACACCAACGCCCCGCGTGTGCTGATCGCCAACTCCAACCTCGTGCCCAAGTGGGCCAATTGGGAACACTTCCATGAACTCGACCGCAAAGGCCTGTTCATGTACGGGCAGATGACCGCAGGCTCGTGGATTTACATCGGCACCCAAGGCATCGTGCAAGGCACGTTCGAGACCTTTGTCGAAGCCGGACGCCAGCATTACAACAACGACTGGACAGGCCGTTGGATTCTGACGGCCGGTTTGGGCGGCATGGGCGGTGCGCAGCCTTTGGCAGCCACCTTGGCCGGGGCTTGCTCGCTCAACATCGAATGCCAGCAAAGCAGCATCGACTTCCGTTTGCGCACCCGCTATGTGGACAAACAAGCCAAAGACCTGGACGACGCCCTGGCCTTGATCGCACACCACACAGCCGCCAAAGAGGCGATTTCGATTGCCCTGCTGGGCAACGCGGCAGAGATCTTGCCCGAGCTGGTGCGCCGCGCCCAGGCGGGCGGCATGCGCCCCGATCTGGTGACCGACCAAACTTCGGCGCACGACCTGATCAACGGCTACCTGCCCCCGGGGTGGACCGTGGCGCAGTGGAAAGACGCACAGCTCGACCCCGCACAACACGTCCGCCTGAAGGCCGAAGCCTCGCAAGGCTGCGCCACCCAGGTGCAGGCCATGCTGGACTTCCAGGCCATGGGCATCCCCACGGTGGACTACGGCAACAACATCCGCCAAGTGGCGTTTGACCATGGCGTGAGCAACGCCTTTGATTTCCCCGGCTTTGTGCCCGCCTACATCCGCCCCATGTTCTGCGAAGGCAAGGGTCCGTTCCGCTGGGTGGCCTTGTCGGGCGATCCCGAAGACATCTACAAAACCGACGCCAAGATCAAGGAGCTGTTTCCGAACAACACGCACACCCACCGCTGGCTCGACATGGCGCGAGAGCGCATCAGCTTTCAGGGCTTGCCCGCCCGCATTTGCTGGCTGGGCCTGGGCGAGCGGCACCTGGCCGGTTTGGCCTTCAACGAAATGGTGCGCACCGGTGAATTGAAAGCCCCCATCGTGATCGGGCGCGACCACCTGGACACGGGCTCGGTGGCCAGCCCGAACCGGGAAACCGAAGCCATGAAAGACGGCACCGACGCCGTGAGCGACTGGCCGCTGCTGAACGCCCTGCTCAACACCGCAGGCGGTGCCAGCTGGGTCAGCTTGCACCACGGCGGTGGCGTGGGCATGGGTTATTCACAACATTCGGGAATGGTCATCGTGGCCGACGGCACCGACGCGGCGGCCGAGCGCCTGGCGCGTGTGCTGGTCAACGACAGCGGCTCGGGCGTGATGCGCCACGCCGATGCCGGGTATGAACTGGCCGTGGCCACGGCCAAAAAGCAGGGGTTGAAGCTGCCCATGGTCAAGTGATGTGCACAGCGACCCGATGTGATGTAGGAGCCCCGCCCTCGGGGCGATAGCGGTAGGTCACCACGCCTGCAAAAAACCAGTTTCGTGTCCAAGCTTATTTGGAAATCACCATGACCTTAAACCGGTTCGATCTGCCCGATTCACCAGCCATGCCCAGCGCCGACGGTGTTTGGCACCACCTGCACCTGGCGCCCGAAGCCTTGGGAGCAGGCGCTTCGGGCGTGTCCGATGCGGCCATCGTGGTCGCGCAAGGGGCCATCGCCTGGGTGGGTGCACACGCCGATTTGCCAGACGCATATCGGCAACTGCCCCAACACAACGGCCAAGGTGCATTGGTCACGCCCGGCCTGGTGGACTGCCACACGCACCTGGTGTACGGCGGCCAACGCGCCAACGAATTCGCCATGCGCCTGGCCGGTGCCAGCTACGAAGAGGTGGCGCGTGCCGGGGGCGGCATTGTGTCCAGCGTCAAGGCCACACGCGAAGCCAGCGAAGACGCCTTGTTTGACGCGGCAGTGCCCCGTTTGCAGGCTTTGCTGGCTGAAGGCGTTTGCGCGATCGAGATCAAATCGGGTTATGGCCTGAGCCTGGCGCACGAGCGCAAACAACTGAGCGTGGCCCGGCGCTTGGGCGAGGTGTTTGGCGTCACGGTGCGCACCACGTTTTTGGGCGCGCATGCGCTACCGCCCGAATACACCGGGCGCAGCGACGATTACATCCGGCTCGTGTGTGAAGAGATGATGCCCGCGCTCGCTGCCGAAGGCCTCGTGGATGCGGTGGATGTGTTTTGCGAAACCATCGGCTTTACCCTGGCGCAGACCGAGCAGGTGTTCCAGGCGGCGCAAGCGCTGGGCTTGCCGGTCAAGCTGCATGCCGAGCAGCTGTCGGACATGGGCGGCTCGGCGCTGGCGGCACGTTACGGCGCGCTGTCGTGCGACCACATCGAACACCTGAGCGCCGAAGGCATCGCCGCCATGCGGCAAGCGGACACCGTGGCGGTGCTCTTGCCCGGCGCTTACTTCACCTTGCGCGACACCCACCTGCCGCCCATTGCCGCACTGCGCGCAGCGGGCGTGCCCATGGCCGTGTCCACCGACCACAACCCGGGCACGTCCCCTGCCTTGAGCTTGCTGCTCATGTTCAACATGGCGTGCACCTTGTTTCGCATGACGGTGCCCGAAGCTCTGGCGGGTGTGACACGCCATGCCGCGCAAGCGCTGGGCTTGCAGGCCACCCACGGCCGCATTGCGGTCGGCTGCCCCTCCAATTTTGTGCTTTGGCCGTTGGGCGACGTGGCAGAACTTGCCTATTGGCTGGGCCAACGCCCGGCCTGCAGCGTTGTGCGACAAGGTCGTTTGGCGGTCGATGGCATGGCCTTGCACCGAATGAGCCCCATGCCCGAACATCCACCCCTGTCACCTCATCCAGCATGACTTTTCACACCACCGAACCGCCTTTTCGTTTTCGCCAGGGCACTCGCCCTTTGCTGATTTCAATGCCCCATGTGGGCACACATGTGCCACCCGCGCTGGCCGCCCGCCTGACCGACGAAGCCCGGCGCGTGCCCGACACCGACTGGCATCTGGAGCGTCTGTACGACTTTGCCGATGCGCTGGGGGCCTCGGTGCTGGTGGCTACGCATTCACGCTTTGTCATTGACCTGAACCGCCCGCCAGATGGTGCCAGTCTGTACCCTGGACAAAGCGTGACCGGTCTATGCCCGGTGGATTTGTTTGACGACCAGCCGCTGTACCGCGATCCGGCCGATGTGCCGAGCGAGGCTGAAATTGCCGAGCGCCGTGAAGCTATCTGGCAGCCTTATCACGCGCAACTGTCGCACGAGCTGTCCCGCCTGAAAACTGCGCACGGCGTGGCCGCCTTGTGGGACGCACACTCGATACGTTCGGTGTTGCCGCGGTTTTTTGAAGGCAAGTTGCCCGACCTGAACCTGGGCACCGCCAACGGTGCCAGCTGCGACCCTTCATTAGCCGAGCAACTGCTGTCCATTGGCAAGCACGCCACTGGCTACACAGCGGTGCTCAACGGCCGCTTCAAGGGCGGGCACATCACCCGCGAATACGGCAACCCAGCCCAAAGCATTCACGCGGTGCAACTGGAAATGACGCAGAGCAGCTACATGCAAGAAAGCTGGCCCTTTGATTACCTGCCCGAGGTGGCAGCAGGCGTGCAACCGCATGTACGCAAGATGCTGGAGGCCGTGCTGGCGTTTGTCGAATCTCATTGATCCAGTTTGATCAACTTTGAATGGCCCCTGTTTTTGTTGGCATTGCGGCTATTTTTGACTTTGTAGGAGCGACGCCCCCGTCGCGATAACCCTCGCAGACCACGACCCATCGCCCACAGGGGTGGGGCCCTACAAAAAAGCCATCCCTTGAATGTTGTTACAGCCTTCAAGGGGGTATGGCATTCAGGCCCAGCGCTGAATCAGTCTATGCCGAGCCGATGCCTGCACATTCACCAAGCTCAGGTCCCCGCCATAGTGCGCCATCACGCGATGGTCCATCCACGCAAACCACAGCGGTGGACAATACGCCACCGAAATCATGGTGGCATAACCTGCGGGCAGTTGCGGTGCGTGGGGGAAATGCCGCAGCGCCTGATAGCGCCGACTGGGGTGTGCGTGGTGGTCCGAATGCCTTTGCAGTTGGTACAACACAAGGTTGCCCACCAAGTGGTTGCTGTTCCAAGAGTGCTCGGGCTCGCAACGCACATAGCGCCCGGCCGCGTCTTTTTGCCGGAGCAAGCCGTAATGCTCGACGTAATTCACCACCTCCAGCATCGAGGCCGCGTACACGGCCTGCAGCACCAAAAAGGGCAGCGCCATCCAGCCCAACCACGCCACCAAAGCACCAAACAGCACCAGCGTCAGACCCCAAGCCTGCAGGTTGTGGTTTTGGGGGTGCCAAACCTTCATGCCTTGTTTGTTCAAACGCTCTTGCTCCAGCACCCAAGCCGATTGCAAACTGCCCCACACCGAGCGCGGCAAAAAGGCCCAAAAGCTTTCGCCCATGCGTGCGCTGGCCGAGTCTTCCGGGGTGGCCACCCGTTTGTGGTGGCCCCGGTTGTGCTCCACAAAAAAATGGCCGTAAGCACTGGGTGCCAAAGCGATCTTGGACAGCCACCGGTCCAAGGTCTCTTTTTTGTGGCCCAATTCATGCGCAGTACCGATGCCCACGCCGTTGATGGCCCCCGCCGTCAACACCAAGGCGGCATAGCCAAACCAAGGCAGTTCTTGAGTGACCGCGATCCAGGCGCCCAACACCGTGCCGATCAGTTGCACAGGCACATAAGCCCACACCATGGCGCGGTAAATCACATCGGCATCGAGTTGCGCCACCGCCGATTCAGGCGGGTTGCTGAAGTCCTCGCCCAACACGCGGTCGAGCACCGGCAATAAGGCATGGATGACCAGTGGGGCCAGCATCATGCACCACCATTGCCCTGTCCAGACGAAGGCCAGCATAGACCCCGTGAACGCCAACGGAATGGCAGGGCTCAGCAGCCACCACCAACGCTTGTCTTGCCAAGCCTCTTCGAGGTCGAGCGTTGGGTTGTTCATGGGTGTGACCTGCTGAACCTTTTCGGGCCAAAAAACTCAAGGACTGTCCGCATAAACTGTCTCCCAATGTGGTGCCATTGTGAGGGGTGTTGGGGCCAACAAGATGTTGCCATGATGAGGGTTTTGCTGGGAAAAACCCTGATGCACACAAGACAGGCTGCAACACGCTGGAGCCCTTATATTGGACGCACAAAACATTTGGACTGGGGGAATTCATGGACTTTGACTACGTGATCGTGGGCGGTGGCTCAGCAGGTTGTGTGCTGGCAGCCCGTTTGAGCGAAGACCCTGCTGTGCAGGTCGCGCTGATCGAAGCCGGGCCACCCGACACCAGCGCCCTGATCCATTGCCCGGCGGGCATCGCGCTCATGGCCCGCACAGAAATCGTCTCGCAAGGCCTGAACACCGTGCCGCAGCCCGGCTTGAACGGCCGCATCGGTTTTCAGCCGCGAGGCCGCACCTTGGGGGGCTCCAGCTCCACCAATGCGATGGCCTATATCCGTGGTCAACAGGCCGATTACGACCACTGGGCTGAGCAAGGTTGCGCAGGTTGGTCTTGGGCCGAGGTCTTCCCCTACTTTTTGAAGGCCGAGCACAACGAGCGCATCCACAACGAATGGCATGGCCAAAACGGCCCCCTGAACGTGGCCGATCTGCAAAGCCCCAATGCGTTCGCCAAACGCTTTGTGGAGGCGGGTGTGCAAGCGGGGTTGTCGCACACCACCGACTTCAATGGCCCGACGCAAGAAGGTGTGGGCCTGTACCAAGTCACGCAGAAGGCAGGCGAGCGTTTCAGCGCGGCCAAGGCTTACCTCACGCCCAACTTGGGCCGCCCCAATTTGTACGTCATGACCGGCGTCACAGTGGACCGCATTGGCCTGGTCGATGGCGCGGCGCGGCAGGTGCACACCTTGCAGGGCCGTCAAACGCAAACCGTGACCGCCCGGCGCGAAATCATTTTGAGTGCAGGCGCTTTTCAATCGCCTGCCATCCTCATGCGTTCGGGCATCGGGCCTGCCGCGCATTTGCAAAAACTGGGGATCGAGGTGCTGCGCGACTTGCCCGGCGTGGGCGAAAACCTGCACGACCACCCTGACGCGGTGCTGGTGGCCGATGCGCCAGGGCAAACCGATTTGATCGGGGTTTCACTGCGGGGTACATGGCAGACCTTGCAAGCCCTGTTGGCCTGGCGGCAACACCGCAACGGGCCGCTCACCACCAATTTCGCAGAAGGCGGTGCCTTTTACAAAAGCCGACCTGACGAGACGCACCCCGACATCCAACTGCACTTTGTGGTGGCCAAACTGGTGGACCATGGCCGCCAACTCACGCTGGGGCACGGCTATTCGCTGCATGTGTGTCTGTTGCAACCCGACAGCCGTGGTCGTGTGCAACTGGCCGACCGCAACCCGAACAGCGCACCGCTAATTGACCCGCAGTTTTTGAGCAATCCGCGTGACCTGCAGCGCTTGCGCGACGGTGTTCGGCAAGCCCAAAACATCTTGGCCCAACCTGCCTTGGCGGCGTATGGCAAAGAGTGGGCAGCATCTGCCGATGCGCGCACTGACGAACAACTTGACCATTGGATTCGGCAAAACGCCGACACGGTGTACCACCCGGTAGGCACCTGCCGCATGGGGCAAGACAACATGGCGGTGGTGGACGCGCAACTGCGCGTACACGGCGTACCGGGCCTGCGCGTGGTTGACGCCTCGGTCATGCCGCGCATCGTGAGCGGCAACACCAATGCGCCGACGATCATGATGGCAGAGAAGGCGGCTGACTGGATTAGGGCAGAGCTTTGATGCTTTTCAAGAGGCCGTGTGTGGGTGCGAAGTGGGTTTTCTGTTGTTCTTTGCCGTGGCGTGCTTCTGAAAAGAGTTGAGCGCACCAAAATATTTTGTAGCTAATTTTTTGTATTAATTTCGGTATAGTGGAGCGCTTCACGCCTTCTGCGCTGGATGGTGCGGGAGGGAAGTTGCGGGGGGCTTGGTTGTCGGGTTGGGTCTGTTTATTTACACCTGCATGTAAATACAGTGACTGGTCTGAAACCCATGGCACAAGTCGATTGCAACGAGTTCAACAAAAAGATGTATCGACACGGGCCTAGTGTATCAACCGGGTTTTGCGGTTTACATCACTTTAGAGCACACCGAACATGTTCGTGACTCTTCGCACCGCCGTAGCAAAGCGAATCGAACTCCTTGCCGACTTAGGCGGAATAGGTTTATCTCTGTCTGGGGCTACCGCTGCAGCTGTTTTCGGAAAAGTGCTGCTCGCTGTAGTCCTCGGAGCCCTAGCTTTAGGTTTCTTCCTTCGGATTTCCGGTCGAAGGGTAGCAGGTGATCCTTCGGCATTACGCACGCCACATTGGGTCTTGGCGGTTTCGGGGCTGCTATCGTTGGTAGAGGTCGGAGTGTTGGTTGAGGCAACCAACCTGCCGGTTCGCTTCACCCAAGATGGGTTTGAACTTCTCCACTGGGCCCTGGTACTTCTAGCGTTCATTGTGGCTTTCTTCATTCAGGTTCGGGTACTCCGAAGCGTCGTAATGCGCAGGGGTGGCATTCATGTGCTTTAACCGGGCGTTCGAGCCGACTCGCAACGGCTGGTCACTCCAAGCCTCCATTTCATTCTGGGCCTGCCGTGCCCACCCGCTGCTCGCGGCTCAGCTTCAACGTTATGCCGTAAAGCACGCTGCCGTCCAGGGACTCGACACAACATGAAAAATCAATCTGTTCAGGCGCTGCTTGAAGACATCCGTCTTGTGAGCGAACAAAACCATGAGATCGTCGAGGCCGTTCGAGCCTTGGTACAAAAGACTTTTGAAACAACTTTGGAAGAGGTTAAGTACGGCGGCATCCTGTTTCGGTCGGGAGTTCAATTTGGTGGGGTCTTCGCCTACAAAACGCACGTAACCGTCGAATTCGGGAACGGCGCAAAGATCACTGACACTTTCGGGTTTCTTGAAGGGTCGGGAAAGGGGCGTCGGCACGTCAAGTTGATGTCTGTCGCTCAGATCAAGGACAAAAAGTTGGCTCACTACTTACCGCTTGCTTTGCAGGCCTCCAAACAGGAAGACTCATGAAACTGGGCTACACAATAATCTACGTTCCCAACGTCGCTGAATCGTTGTCGTTCTTTGAAAGCGCATTCGGCTTATCACGCCGTTTTTTGCATGAGTCGGGCGACTATGGCGAACTTGAAACGGGAGAAACAACACTCGCCTTTGCATCGCACGAGCTTGGAAATGCATACTTTCCAACAGGTTTTGTCGCTGCAAGTGAATCCAGCAAACCACTTGGCATCGAAATAGCGTTGGTGACGCCGTTTGTTGTCGAGGCGCACGCTAAAGCCTTAGCAGCTGGAGCCACCGAGTTGAAAGAACCTGAGACCAAGCCATGGGGGCAAGTTGTCTCCTACGTCCGATGTCCAGACGGAACTTTGGTCGAAGTATGCTCGCCCGTAGGTGGCTAAATTGCGGCATAACGAGTCATTCCAGCCAACAGTCAAAAAGCGGCGCTTTTTGCCGTCAGCTGAATTTCATCGTTTGGCCTCGGACGAACGGCCACCAATGTTCTCTCGACAACTCACCGGACTCACGCCTATGTTCCCTGTCTCAATCAAAGGTGTTCTGCTCGTCGATAACGGCAAGGCTGTCCTCGCAATGAACGACCGAGGTGAATGGGAACTTCCGGGCGGCAGAATCGAAGTTGGTGAAGACCCAGAAACCTGTGTTCAGCGAGAGTTCGAAGAAGAACTGGGTGTCAAAGTATTTGCCGAAGAGCTCATTGACAGCTACCTGTTCGAAGTTATCTCTGGCAAGCACGTCTTCATCGTCACTTACGGCTGCAAGCTGCAAGGTCCCTTTGAGCCACGGCTGAGCCACGAACATGTAGAGCTTCGCACTTTTGCCGTAGATTCGCTTCCAACTCGTTTGCCTTTCGGGTATCGCGCTTCCATTGAGGCTTGGCATGCTAAGGCCTAACCCTGCGCTCGAGTGGACCTCCGCCAGCTGGCCGCGGCCCCTCAGCCAGAACGTTAGGCCTCTTACGCGGGCAAAGGCGGTCACGCAAAGTCTATAAGCCAACACCGCAAAGTGTTCAAGCCAGATGCACACGGTAGCGGATAAACCTTGGGCGTCAGAAGCTCACGTCGGCTTGCAGTTTGACGCCGCAAAGAGTGATGCCAATCGCATCAAGCATGGCATAGATTTTGTCCAAGCGCAGGCGCTCTGGAACGACCCGATGCTGTTGGAAATTCCGGCAAAAACAGATGACGAACCGCGGCACTTGGTGATTGGCGTTATGGATGGGAAGCATTGGTCGGCAGTCATCACCTACCGAGAAGCCAATATCCGTTTGATATCAGTGCGTCGCGCACGCACAGAAGAGGTGGCACTTTATGAAAGCTAAAAAGTTTGAGCAAGCGTTTGATGATGGCGCCGACATCACGGCCTCTTTGGACTTGTCCAAAGCCAGGCGCGTGCAGCAGGCGCAGCAGCGGGTGAATGTTGATTTTCCAAAATGGATGGTTGACTCGCTGGATCGCGAAGCCAGCAAACTGGGAGTGACGAGGCAGTCCGTGATCAAGGTCTGGTTGGCCGAGCGCCTTGAGGCGACGACGTCGCATGCGCCTTTACAACGGACACCTAAAGTTGCGACGCACCGCTGAACTTAAAGTCAGGTTCACCCCAAGCGCCGATATTCCCACGACTCAGCTGCCGGTGCCCCGCCGGGGCGATGTGGCAAAGCGAAGCGCCTCCGAGCCCTGGCGGGGCAGCGGCAGCTGAGTCTGCCGCAGGCACTTGCCCGATCAGACGCGAATCACTTCTTCTTGTTGACGACGCGCACCATCTCCAGGCACTGCTTGGCGTAGCCCCACTCGTTGTCGTACCAAGCCACGATCTTGACGAAGGTTTTGTCCAGTGCAATGCCGGCAGTCGCGTCGAACACGCTGGCACAAGGTTCGCCACGGAAGTCGGTGGAGACGACTTTTTCGTCGGTGTAACCCAGCACGCCTTTGAGCGCACCTTCGCTTTGCGCTTTCATTTCGGCGCAAATCTCGGCGTAGCTGGCATCGCTGTTCAGCTCCACCGTGAGGTCAATGACCGACACGTCCGACGTGGGCACGCGAAACGCCATGCCGGTGATCTTGCCTTTGATCTCGGGGATCACCACGCCCACGGCCTTGGCCGCGCCAGTGCTGCTGGGGATGATGTTTTCGAGGATGCCTCGGCCACCGCGCCAGTCTTTGCGCGAGGAACTGTCCACGGTCATCTGGCTGGCGGTGGCTGCGTGCACGGTGGTCATCAGGCCGCGTTTGATGCCCCATTTGTCGTTGAGCACCTTGACCACTGGGGCCAGGCAGTTGGTGGTGCATGACGCATTCGACACGATGGCTTCGCCTGCGTATTGTTTGTGGTTCACGCCATAGACGAACATGGGGATGCTGTCTTTGGACGGGGCCGAAATCACCACCTTTTTGGCACCGGCAGCGATGTGCATCTGGCTGGTGGGCTCGGTCAGGTAGTGGCCGGTGCACTCCAGCACGGTGTGCACGCCCATCTGGCCCCACTTGAGGTTGTGTGCGTCGCGCTCGTGCGAGAGCTTGATTTTTTTGCCGTTGACAATCAGCGTGTCTTCGGTGAAGTCCACCGTGCCATCAAAGCGGCCGTGCACGCTGTCGTACTTGAGCATGTAGGCGAGGTAGTCGGCGGGCTTGGGGTCGTTGATGCCGACGATCTGGATGTCGTC
>JAIXOX010000007.1 GCA_027486555.1 Comamonadaceae bacterium | reverse complement strand
CCTCTTTGTAGGAGCCCCGCCCCGGGGCGATGGCTTGTGGTCTGCAACGGCTCATCGCGTCGAGGGCGTCGCTCCCACACGAAACAGGCATCGCCTCTTTGTAGGAGCCCCACCCCCGGGGCGACGGCTTGTGGTCTGCAACGGCTCATCGCGACGTGGGCGTCGCTCCCACATGAAACAGGCATCGCCTCTTTGTAGGAGCCCCGCCCCCGGGGCGATGGCTCGTGGTCTGCAACGGCTCATCGCGACGAGGGCGTCGCTCCCACATGGAACAGAGATCGCCTCTTTGTAGGAGCCCCGCCCCGGGGCGATGGCTTGTGGTCTGCAACGGCTCATCGCGTCGAGGGCGTCGCTCCCACAAAGGCAGTAAATACCGCCTCTGCACTCACCAGGTATCGATGGCCAGTGTGCCGTCAAAGGGGCGGCTCTGCCCGGCCTCCAGCCCTGCGACCAACCAATCGCGCGTGGTAGCCGGATCGATGACCGCATCAATCTCTAAGGAGGCGGCCATGTTGATGGCGCTGCCGTTGTCGTATTGCTGCGCCAGCAGCTGCTCAAACAACGCTTCGCGCTCGGGGCCTTCGGGCAGGGCTTCCAGTTCCTTGCGGTAACCCAAGCGCACCGCACCTTCGAGGCCCATGCCGCCAAACTCGCCCGTGGGCCAGGCCACCGTGCTCAGGGTTTCGTGGAAGCCACCGCCGGTCATGGCCATCGCGCCCAGGCCATAGCCCTTGCGCAGCACCACGCTCAGCAGCGGCACTCGCAAATGCGCAGCCGCCACAAACATGCGCGAGACATGGCGCACCTGCGCCGTGGCTTCGGTGTCCGGCCCGACCATGAAGCCAGGTGTGTCCACCAGGCTCACGATGGGCAAGCCATGCGCGTTGCACAGCTGCATGAAACGGGCAGCCTTGTCGGCGGCATCGGCGTCGATCGCACCACCCAGGTGCAGCGGGTTGTTGGCCATGAGGCCCACCGGACGCCCAGCGATGCGCGCCAGCGCCGTGTGAATGCCCATGCCAAAGCCGGTGCGCAAATGCAGCATGCTGCCCTCGTCGGCGATGCCCTGCATGGCAGCGCGGGTGTCGTACACGCGCACACGGTTTTCAGGCACCACTTGGCGCAGGGCTTCGGCGGGTGGTGCTTGCCATTCGGTTTGCGCGCCTTGAAAACATGACAGGTAATGCCGCGCTGCCGATACCCCTTGTTCTTCGTTGTCCACCAGGATGTCGATCACGCCGTTGCCGTGCTGCACGGCGCTCGGGCCAATCTGCTCTGGCTTGAAGACCCCCAGGCCGCCGCCCTCGACCATGGCCGGGCCGCCCATGCCGATGTTGCTGCCTGCTGTGGCGATGATCACGTCGCAGCAGCCCAGCAAAGCGGCGTTGCCGGCAAAGCAGCGCCCTGCCACCACACCCACCACCGGCACACGGCCGTTCAGACGCGCAAACGAGGCGAAGGTGGCCAGATTCAGACCCGCCACAATGGCCACATCCACATCGCCCGGACGGCCGCCACCGCCTTCGGCGAACAGCACCACCGGCAGCTTGTTTTGCAAAGCCACGCCCAGCATGCGGTCGGTCTTTTGGTGGTTGCGCATGCCTTGTGTGCCCGCCAGCACGGTGAAGTCATAGGCCATGACCACGACACGCTGACCATTCACGCATCCAATGCCGGTGACCATGCCGTCGGCGGGTGTGTTGCGCATCAGGTCGTCGGCACTGCGGCGGCGACTTTGCGCGGCCACGGCCAGGGCGCCGTATTCCACGAATGAGTCAGCATCACACAGATCGGCGATGTTCTCGCGGGCGGTGCGCAAGCCGGTAGCGTGCCGTTTGGCCACCGCTTCGGGACGCTGCGCATCTTGCGTGAAAGCCAGGCGGTCTTGCAGCTTTTGCAAATCGCCACGGGCAAGCGCCTTGGCGTCAGGGCGTCCGGTGCCTTGAGCTTGGGTCTGCGGCGCAACAGGCCAAGCCGAAGGCAGCGCCGAGGTGGCCGGTGCTGCGGCAAGGGTGGTACTGAGTACTGGCACCGAATCGATCCGCGACCAACTCGCCAAGACATCCCCTTCACCCACGGTCTCACCCACCTGGAAGTACAGCTCGGTCAAGCGCCCGGCATGGGGCGCGCGGATTTCGTGCTCCATTTTCATGGCTTCCAAAATGACCAACACGTCGCCTGCGGCCACGTCAGCGCCGGGAGCCACCAGCCACTGAACCAGTTGCGCTTGAAGGGGAGATTGAATCTTTTGCATCCGGCCATTGTGCGCGGCCGCTCAAGCGACACCCGGTCAACTCCGGGACAATTTAGACTGGCTTTTTTTCAACACATCAGACCACCGACATGAACTTTGAACCTCTGATCGAGCTGACCCGCAACGGCATCCAGGAATGCGTACACATGGGTGCACTGGCCGTGACCGACACCGAGGGCCGCGTGCTGGCGCAAGTGGGCAACCCGCATTGGCTGTGCTTCACCCGCTCGACCCTCAAAGCCATGCAGGCGCTGCCGCTCATCCAATCAGGCGGCGTGGCGCATTTTGGCTTCACACCCACCGAATTGGCCATGATGTGTGCCAGCCACAACGGCGAAGAGATGCACGTCGAGCAGGTGTCGTCCATCTTGCGCAAAAGCGGCAGCACCACACGGCAAATGCGCTGCGGCTGCCATGTGCCTTACCGCTTCACATTTTTTGACCACCCCATGCCCGAGGGCTTTGCCTACGACGAACGGCACCACAACTGCAGCGGCAAGCACAGCGGTTTTTTGGCTTATTGCGTGCAGCATGGCTTGCCCACCGACAGCTACACCAAGGTGGACCATCCTTTGCAGCAACAAGTGCGACAAGCCGTGGCGCACCTGGCCGGGTTGAGAGAAGAAGAACTGGCGCTGGGCATCGACGGCTGCTCGGCCCCCAACTACGCCATGCCTTTGTCACGCTTGGCGCGCAGCTATGCCCGATTGGCGCAACCCGAATCGGACGGTCTGTACGGCGAAAGCCTTGCGCAACTGGGCCAGGCCATGAGCGCGCACCCCGAATTGGTGTCTGGCACGGGTCGCAACGACGCCGACTTCATGCGCACCGGTCGAGGCGACTGGGTCACCAAAGTAGGGGCCGACGGCGTGCAGGTGGTGGGTAGCCGTTCAAGGGGTCAAGCCCTGGCCATCAAGATCATGGACGGCAACAAGGTCGCGCTGTTTGCGGCCACCGTGGAGGCCTTGGACCAACTGGGCTGGTTGGACGATGCGCAGCGCAAGGAACTGGAACCTTGGCGTGCGCAGGTGCTGCTCAACGTGGCCGGGGCGCCGGTGGGCGAGCGGCGCAGTGTGTTTCAACTGCAGCATTTTCATTGATCCTGCGCCAAGGCCTTGGGCGATGGTTCGTGGTCTTCACAGGCTCATCGCGACGAGGGCGTCGCTCCTACAAGAAACGGGGATCACCGCTTTGTGGGAGCTGTCCTTGGGGCGATGGGTTGTGGTCTGCACAGGCTCATCGCGACGAGGGCGTCGCTCCTGCAAGGAACGGGGATCACCTCTTTGTGGGAGCCCCGCCCTCGGGGCGATGGTGCGTGGTCTGCGATCGGTTGCCTAGCGGCTTCAGCGTTTGCCAAAAATCGCCGTACCCACCCTCACCATCGTGCTGCCTTCGGCGATGGCCGCTGCCATGTCTGAGCTCATGCCCATCGACAAGGTGTCCAGCTGCAAGCCCTGCTGGCGCAAGGATTCGAACAAGGCTTTGGCTTGGGCATGCACAGCCCGCATTTGTGCGTCGGTCTCGGCAGGTTCAGGAATCGTCATGAGGCCGCGCAAGTGCAGGCGCGGCATATCGGCCACCGCCTGCGCCAGTTCGGGCAGCGCTTGCGGGCTCACGCCAGATTTGGTCTCGCCGCCGTCTACATTCACCTGAATGCACACCTGCAAGGGCGGCAAATGGGCCGGGCGCTGCTCGGACAAGCGCTGGGCGATTTTGAGGCGGTCCACGCTGTGCACCCAGTCAAAGTGTTCAGCCACCAAACGTGTCTTGTTGCTCTGGATGGGGCCGATACAGTGCCACACCAGCGGCAAATCACGCAGGGCCATGACCTTGTCCACCGCCTCCTGGATGTAGTTTTCGCCAAAAGCGGTTTGACCCCCAGCATGGGCTGCGCGCACCGCCTCAGGGCCCCAGGTTTTGGAGACGGCCAGCAAAGACACGCTGTGTGTCGGGCGGCCAGCCGATTGGCAAGCAGCTTCAATTTGCGCCCGGACACGCGACAGGTTTTCTGCAATGGTGGTGTTCATGGCCTGAGCGTACCAAACCCCGAACAAGCCTTTTTGAGGCGCGTCCAACTGTCGCCAATCCGGCAGATAAAAGCACCCGGCATGAACCGGTTCACTGCCAGACTGCTAAATTAGTCCCTTTCAACGACCTCCAGCGAGACAAACATGAGCCAAATTGCAGCCAAAACCTACGAATCCACCCCCGCCCGGAAAGTGGCCTTTTTGGGCCTGGGCGTCATGGGTTACCCCATGGCGGGCCACCTGGCCCGCGCCGGTCACCACGTCACCGTTTACAACCGCAGCGCCGCCAAGGCCGAAGCCTGGGTGGCCGAGTGCCCCGGCAACGCCAGCGCCCCCACACCGCGTGAAGCGGTTGCCGGTGCCGACATCGTGTTTGCCTGCGTGGGCAATGACGCCGATTTGCGCAGTGTGGTGCTGGGTGCCGATGGCGCTTTTGCGGGCATGAAGCCAGGCGCGATTTTTGTGGACCACACCACAGCGTCTGCCGAAGTGGCCCGCGAGCTGTATGCCCAAGCCCAACAGCTGGGCCTGCATTTTGTGGATGCGCCTGTCTCAGGCGGTCAAGCCGGTGCCCAAAACGGCATGCTGACTGTGATGTGTGGTGGCGACGTGGCCGCTTTTGACGACGTGAAGCCTGCGGCCATGGCGTTTTCGCGCGCCTTCACCTTGCTGGGTGCATCGGGTGCGGGTCAGTTGGCCAAAATGGTCAATCAGATTTGCATCGCAGGTATGGTTCAAGGCTTGTCTGAAGCCATTGCGTTCGGTCAGCAAGCCGGGCTCGACATGCACCAGGTGCTGGACGTGATCGGCAAGGGCGCAGCGCAGAGCTGGCAAATGGACAACCGCGGCAAAACCATGGCCGACGACAAGTTTGAATTTGGCTTTGCCGTGGATTGGATGCGTAAGGACTTGGGCTTGGTCTTGGACGAAGCCAAGCGCAACGGTGCGCTCTTGCCTGTCACGGCCCTTGTAGACCAGTTTTACGCCGATGTGCAAAAAATGGGCGGTGGCCGTTGGGACACTTCCAGCCTGATTCGCCGTTTGCGCTGAGCTTGTCCCGGCTCAACCTCAACCGGCTCAGCCGCTTGTGGGGTTGATGCTGACGCGCCTTGGGCTGATGTGTGACAGGTTCAACGGGTTGGACGGCTCAGGCGCTGAAGTTCTTGCTCAGAAATTTCTTCAAACACACGCACCACCTTGGTCACGCCCCCGATGCTTCGGGCAATGTCGGTGGCCCGCTTGGCTTCCCGTGCCGTCACACGCCCCATCAAATAGACCACACCACGCCGTGTGACCACCTTGAAGGCATTGACCTGCAAATCTTTGGCATCCACAAAAGCCGCTTTGGTTTGGCCAGTGATGACCAGGTCTTTGGACGATTGCGTCAGTGTAGAGTCGGGCATCACGGCCAATTCGTTGATCACCGACTGGGTGTTTTCCTGGCTTTCCGCCAATTTTTCCGCACGCTCTTTGTCCGCCGCTGAGCGCGCCTCCCCGGTGAGCAGCACTTTGCGGTTGAAGCTGGTCACCGTCAGGTTCACTCGCTCACCCAAGTTTTGACGCACCGCGCTGGCCACCTTGATTTCGATGCTTTCATCCTCAACCTGCGTGCCCGTCGTGCGACGGTCTGTGGCCACCACCCCTGTCATCAGCGCTCCGCCAACGATCAAGGGGGCACAGGCGCTCAAACTGGACAGGACAGCGGTCAAAACGGCACCCGAAAGCACCAGGGACTGAAGATTGTGTTTCATTTAAAGAGGCTCCTGTTCACCCAACAACTGGGTGTCAATTCCATCACACAGACAATGCAGCACCAAATGCTGCACTTCCCGAATGCGTGCCACACGCTCGTGGGGCACACACACATGCACATCCGTTTCACGCAGTTGACGCGCCAACACGCCCCCTTGGTGACCCGTCAACGCCACAACACTCATTTCTCGCTCGTGCGCTGCAGGGACAGCCTGAACCAACAGGGGCTCCTCCCCGTGGGCGCTGATCAAAAACAAGACATCGCCGGTGTGGCCCAAAGCACGCACCTGACTGGCCAAGCCTTGGGCATCGGACCACAGTGTGGCCATCATGGCATCGGCTGACAAGGCCAGCGCTGACAAGCCTGGCCGCTCACGCTCAAAGCCCCCCACCAGCAAACTGGCCAAATACTGCGCCAAGCCTGCAGAAGGCCCCATGCCAGCAGTCAGGACTTTGCCCCCACCCGTCACACAAGCGAGTACCGCTTGAACGGCTGCGTCCACCGGTTTGGCCAAGCCTTGCGCCACCTGGTAATGCAGGTCGGCACTGTCGATGAAATGCTGTTGAATGCGCAGGTCTAACATGGCCGCGATGATAACCGCCTGCGACGCCAAACTCTGGCATGCCCTCACGCGGTGTGCGCCCCTTCACATCGTGGGCCTCAACTGGCATCAAAAGCCGCTTGCAACCACTGGGGGCCATCGCCGTCCAGAGTGACCACATCAAAGCGTGCCGGGGGCAAGCGTCGCCAACTCAGAAGGTAATGCTGAGCTGCAAACACAATGCGCCGCTGCTTTCTCACACCGATGGTCGCCGCTGCTCCTCCAAAATCGCTGCGACTGCGCTTGCGCACCTCCACAAACACCACGGTGCCATCAGCGCTTTGCATGATCAGGTCGATTTCACCCCCACCTCGCCCGGGCGTCCGATAATTGCGCTGCAGCAAGCGCAATCCCTGCGCTTGCAAAAACGCCATCGCCTCGTCTTCGCCCGCATCACCTTGGGCCTTGGTCGTGCTGGGTTTGACCGTGTTTTTTTTGAGGAATTGCATTGACTCCGTCTCCCTTGTCTGCCTCGTTTGCCAAAGCCCTGGAGGCGGCGCACGACGCTGCCGGGTCACAAAACCACCCGGCCAGCACACTGTATGTCGTGGCCACCCCGATTGGCAACCTCGCCGACATCAGTCTGCGCGCTTTGCACATCCTGTCGCGCGTGGATGCCGTGGCTTGCGAAGACACCCGGCACACCCAACAGTTGCTGCGCGCTTATGGCCTAGAGCGTCCCACGGGTCAACTCTTGGCTGTTCACCAGCACAACGAGGCGCAATCGGCCCAGAGCGTGATTGACCGCTTGGCTCTGGGCGAGCGAGTGGCCTATGTGAGCGATGCGGGCACGCCTGCGATCAGTGACCCTGGCGCACGCTTGGTGGCCGCCGTCAGGCAAGCGGGTTTTCGGGTTTTGCCCTTGCCCGGGGCCAGCAGCGTGACCACGGCACTCAGCGCTTCGGGCATGACGGGCGATAAGGGTTTTGTTTTTGTGGGTTTTTTGCCCAGCAAATCGGGCGAACGCATGCAAGCCGTTCAAGACTTGGCGCTAGAAGCACGCGCGGTGGTCTTGCTGGAGGCGCCTCACCGCATTGAAGCCCTGGCCTTGGCGCTGAGCGTTTTGGGTTCGCGCCCGATCACGGTGGGGCGCGAGTTGACCAAGCAATTTGAGCAATTGCACACCTTGGCGGCCGTCGATTTGCCCGATTGGTTGGCGCAAAAGCCCGAGCGCCAGCGCGGGGAGTTTGTTCTGGTGCTGCACGACACGCCTGTGAGTGACGCCACCGGTCAAGGCCTGCGGGTGTTGCAGTTGCTGCTGCCCGAATTGCCTTTGAAGACCGCGGTCAAGCTGGCCGCCGAGATCAGCGGCGAGTCCAAAAATGTGCTTTACGAACAAGCTCTGGCGCTTAAAAACCGCTGAATCCTCCGCAATCTCACATCGGTTTTATCTTTTTTATCCACATAATTTAAGAATACCTTTGAATTTTTATTAAAAATGAAATAGTATTTTATTGTCATTTTTGATCCGCAAACTCGGATAATCAGGGGATGACCCTTGCTGACATTGCCTACCCGGATCCTCGTTGCTCAAGGTTTTTCTTTTCACTAAACCTTTCTCAACATTCGCAGCGCGCCACCTCAGACGTGGACCACCTCCGCCAGATCGACTCTGTCGCGTGGCCACATGCACAGTCCCCCCAAGCCATGACCCTGGCCTGCGGCACGCAGGCATGATTCCCAACGAGTCCTCTTTCTTGCCAAGGCGTGGGATGATCCTCGTTTTCCTGGCGTTTGCCTTGGCGTACTTTCTGTCGTCCCTGATTCGAGCGATCACGGCCACTTTGTCACCCAGCCTGACGGTCGAATTTGCGCTGAGTGCCCAAGATTTGGGCTTGTTGGCGGGCGGGTATTTTTTAGGGTTTTCACTGACCCAATTGCCCTTGGGCCGATGGCTGGACTTGCACGGTCCCAAACGGGTCATCTTGGCGTTTTTGAGCTTTGCGGTGTTGGGCTGTCTGGCTTTTTCGTGGGCTCAGAACTTTCAAAGTTTGCTGGCCGCCCGGGTGCTGTGCGGCATGGGCGTCAGTGCCTGCCTGATGGCGCCGCTGACCGCTTACCGGCGCTGGTTTGACCCAAACACCCAACTGAGGGCCAACTCCTGGATGCTCATGACCGGCTCCACAGGCATGTTGGCGGCCACCTTGCCCGTGCAGTGGCTCATGCCCGTCTGGGGCTGGCGTCCTTTGTTTATTTTGTTGGCCGTCATGGTGATCATCACCATGGCGCTGGTCTTGTTGCTGGTGCCCAGCTGGCAGCCCACAGCCAGACGCGCCCACCCGGTCCCTGTGGTTTCAAACCAAGAGGCAGACGGTTACCGGCTGATTTGGCAAAGCCCTTATTTTTGGCGAATGGTGCCCCTCGGCTTTTTTTGCCACGGCGGCATGGTCGCCATTCAGACTTTGTGGGCGGGCCAATGGATGACGCAAGTGGCCGGGTGGAACGCCAATGAAGCGGCCGGGGGCTTGTTTGTGATCAATTTGGGCATGCTGATCAGCTTCTGGATGTGGGGCCTGATCACGCCAAGGCTGGCGAAGGTCGGTGTCCGCATGGAAACCCTCATCACCTGGTGCATGCCGCTGACCTTCGCTGCCTTGTTGGTTTTGGTGCTTGCAGGTCAAGCGCTGGGGTCTGGTGTCGCTGCGGCTCTGACTGTGTTTTGTGTGGGCAGTTCTGTCGTCTCCCTGATTCAGCCTGCCGTTGGATTGAAATTCCCCGCTCATCTGGCTGGGCGCGCTTTGTCGGCCTACAACTTGGTCGTGTTGACAGGCATCTTCTGCGTGCAATGGGGCATTGGCCTGGTCGTGGACTTGGGACTGGGCATGGGTTTGCACCCTGTGGCAGCCCATCAGATGGCACTGATGACTTTTGCAGCTTGCTCAGCCTTGTCCTGGCTTTACTTCCTGCTCAAGCGCGTGCGGCCAGGCAGCGCCCCCAAAACCCTGAACCCCGGGCCTTGAAACACGGGTTTTGAAGGTGACTTCAAGCTGTTCAAGGGGCTGAAGGCGGGCATGTCAGCGTTTTCGCAAACCCAGCCACACGACGGTGGCCACCACCACGGCAGCCCCCAGCAACTGCATGGGGGCGATGGCTTGGCCGAGCAGCGCCCAGGCCAGCACCAGCGCAAAGATGGGCTCCACGTTCATGATGGCCGAGTTGCCCACCACGCCCAACTTGGGCAACACGGTGAACATGATGGTGAAGGCCGTGCCATACAGAAAAGTCAACATGGCCAGGCCCCACCAGCCGGGCACAGCCTGCGGCCACTGAAACCCGCCTTGTTTGAGCGCCACGCTGGCGGCCAGCACGCCCACGGTGGCCATGGTGGTGAAGGTGCGCAGACGTCCGTCTACGCCCACCGTCTCGTGTTGGGTGAGCACCAAGGCCAGGCCAAAAGTGGCCGAGGCGGCCAAGGCAAAGGCCACGCCAGCCCCGATCTCTGCCCATTGCCGCGCCGCGCCCAGGCCCGAGGCCGCGCCCAGCACGTCCAGCGCCAAGGCCAGCCCGACCATCATCACCGGCATGGCCCACAGCACGGCGCGCTCGGGTCGGTGGCCGTACAAAATCCTGGCCCACAAGGCCGTTGTCAAAGGGTAAGTGTTGAAGGCGAGCAATGCCAAGGCGACAGGCAAGCGCGCCACCGCCGAATACAAACACACGCTTTGCACCGCAATCAGCAGGCCCACCGCGCCCAGGTATTTGCGTTGTGCAGGCAAAACCCGAAACGCCACCTTCTGCTGCCACAAGATCAGCGCTACCACGCTGGCGGTGATGACGCTGCGCACCGTCACCGCCGTGACCACATCCAACCCATGGTTGAAGGCCGTGCGGGCAGCCACATGGTTGGCCCCCATCATGAAGGCGATCAGCAGCAAGGTGCCAAAGGCGGCACCGCTCAAGCGCGCAGGATTGGTCAAAGCCATGCCTTCAAGCTGCGGGGTAAAGGCCCAAACCCCGGGCATGCAGGCGGCTCAGGCCCAGCAAGGCGTCGGTGAAGGGCGTGGCCACACCGGTCAGCTGGCCCAACTCCCGCACCGAGGCCACGAGGGCATCGAGCTCGACCGGCTTGCCCGCGTCCACGTCTTGCAGCATCGAGGTGCGAAAAGCCCCGAGCTTGCGCGTGACGGCGTGGCGGTCTTCGGGGGTTTGCGCGATCGGGATGCCGATGCGCTCACCAATGGCCTTGGCTTCGAGCATGACGCTGGAGACAAAGCCGCGCACCAGCGGGTCGTCCAGGATCACGTCGGTCGTGGCTCCGGTGAAGGCGCTGATGGGGTTGATGGTCATGTTGCCCCAGAGCTTGTACCAAACGTCTTTCTGGATTTGCGCCGATGCCGAGGCATTGAAACCGGCTTGCCCCAACAGCGCCACCAAGTCGCGCAGGCGCGGTGTGTCTGCCCCAGTGGGTTCGCCCAAAATCAAACCGTTGCCAAAGTGGTGCCGGATCACGCTCGGCATGTCGACCGAGCAGCTCGAGTGCACCACACAGCCGATCACCTGATTGGCTGGGATGTGCTGGGCAATCACGCCAGACGGGTCCACCGATTGCAATGTGGTGCCCGACAAGGCGCCACCAAAGCCTTGCAAAAACCACCAAGGCACGCCGTTCATGGCTGTGAGCACCACAGTGTGGGGGCCGATCAGTGGTCCGATGCGCCGGGCCACGTCAGCCATGGCGGGGGCCTTCACGGCCACGATCACCAGGTCTTGCACGCCCAGATCGGCCGGGTTCTCGCGTGCCACCAAAGAGGTGCGAATTTCTTGGTCACCTTGCAGCAGCACCAAGCCGTTTTGTTGCAGGGCTTCGAGTGTGGCGCCTCGCGCCACCGCGCTCAGGCTGCAGCCTTGCTGCGCCAGGTGCGTCCCGATCCAGCCGCCGATGGCGCCAGCGCCGTAAATACAGACTTTCATGCGCGCCACCCTTTGTCTTGCCGGTCGACTTGGCGCACCAGCGATTGAAAAACGTCTTGGCCCGCGCCGTGGTTCGGGTTGAACTGCAAGGCGTCACGGGTGCATTGGTCGGCAACGGCCTCGGGCACCAGAATGGGCTGGCCCATGCTGAAAGTGGCCAGCTGGATTTCGCAGGCGCGCTGCAAAGTCCACAGCACCGCAAAGGTTTGCGCCAAGGTGTGGCCCCAGGCCAGCAGGCCGTGGTTGCGCAAGATGACGGCTTGTTTGTCGCCGATGCTGCGCAGCAGGCGCGGCGCTTCGTTGGCGTGGATGGTGATGCCTTCGAAGTCGTGGTAGGCCACCATGTTGTGCAGCTGTGCGCTGTAAAAGTTGGTCTGCTGCAAACCGCCTTGCACACAGGCCACCGCCACGCCTGCCGTGGTGTGGGTGTGCATCACGCAATGCGCCCCGGCCAGGCCTTCGTGTACGGCGGCATGCACCGTGAAACCGGCCGGGTTGACGGGGTAAGGCGAGCCATCGAGCACCCGGCCTTGCACGTCGATCTTGACCAGGTTGCTGGCCGTGACTTCGCTGTAATGCAGGCCAAAGGGGTTGATTAAAAAGTGTTTCTCGCCACCCGTGACGCTGTCGGGTAGGCGCAGCGTGATGTGGTTGTAAATCATCTCGGTCCAGCCCAGCAGGGCAAAGACACGGTAACAGGCGGCCAGCTCCAGGCGGGCTTGCCATTCATCGGGGTGCACCCGCGCTTGCAGCGAGGGTACGACCGGTTGGGGTGTGGGGAACATCGTGGTTTCCTTCATTGAATTGGGGTCAGACCCTATTTGTTCAAATTAATTGGGATCTGACCCCAATTAATCAATTAATAAGTCGCACCTTTGACGGGTGCAGCAACGGGCAAGCTCGACTTGAAGTGCGCTGCCAAATCGGTGGTGTGGCGCATCAAGAGTTGGGTGTCCAGGCCCACGGCCACAAACACCGCACCCAGTTTCAGGTAATGCTCGGCCAGTGCGCGGTCGGGCGTGAGGATGCCGGGGGCTTTGCCGGCTTTCAAGATGCGGGCGATGGCGTCTTCAATGGCCGCTTGCACTTCGGGGTGCGCGGCGTTGCCCACATGGCCCATCGAGGCAGAGAGGTCGGCCGGGCCGATGAATACGCCGTCCACACCCGGCGTGGCGGCAATCACGTCCAGATTCTTCAGTGCTTCGCGCGATTCGACTTGCACCAACAAGCAGACTTCTTGGTTGGCGCGCTTGAAGTAATCCGGGTAGTGGCCCCAGCGCGAGGCGCGTGCCCCAGCCATGCCGCGCACACCACCTTGCCCATCATCTTGCGGGTAGCGCATGGCCTGCACCAATTGCGCCGCTTGCTCGGCCGTGTCGACCATGGGCACCAGGATGTTTTGCGCCCCCAAATCGAGGTATTGCTTGATGAGCGCTGTCTCGCCCAAGGGCACGCGGCACACGGGGTGGCTGGCGGGGTAAGCGGCCACGGTTTGCAACTGGGCCTGAATGCTGCGCAGGTCATTGGGGGCGTGTTCGCCGTCGATGACCAGCCAGTCAAACCCCGCCAAGGCGCAGATTTCGGCGGTGTAAGCGCTGGCCAGGCCCATCCAGAGGCCGATTTGGGGCTGCTTGTTTTGTAGGGCCTGTTTGAATGTATTCACAGGGGTGTTCATGGGTGGGTTCCTTGGGTGATGGTTTTGGCGAGGATGCTGATCGGATCTGGCCCTGTCAAGTCATGAGCGAAAGCCACCCGGTGATTTTGTAGGTCGGTGCCTTTAGGTCCGACAAAGCGCGCCACCGCCTCTTGAAAAAGGCGCTTTGCGAAAAGATGGCTGTCGGACCATAAAGGCCCGACCTGCGAGTGGTGACTGACATTTGCACCGTCTATTCAAACATCATGGGGCCGGATCAATCGGTGAACCGGAACTCCAGCTTGCCCAGCGGCCCATAGTCGACGTCAAACACATCGCCCACTTTGGCCACCGCCGGTTTGGTGAACGAACCGGCCAGCACGATTTCACCTGCTTGCAGGTGCTCGCCCCATGGCGCGAGTTTGTTGGCCAACCAGGCGATGCCCACAGCGGGGTGCCCTTGCACGCCAGCGGCCAAACCGGTTTCTTCGACCACGCCGTTTTGGCGCAGCACCGCTCCGCACCAGGGCAGGTCGGTGGTGAGCGGATCGACCCGCTTGGCCCCGAGCACGATGCCTGCATTGGCGGCGTTGTCGCTGATGGTGTCGTAGACCTTGCGCATCACCTTGGTGTGGCGGTCGAACTGCTCGATGCGCGAGTCGATGATCTCAATCGCAGGGGTCACATACTCGGTGGCCTCCAAGACTTGCTGCACCGTCACGTTGGGGCCGCGCAGTTCTTTTTTAAGGATGAAGGCCAACTCCACCTCGACACGCGGCGCGATGAAATCGGTGAAGGGAATGTCGAGCACCTGCCCGGGCGTGCAGGTGTAAAGCATGTCATCGAGCAGCGTGCCGTAATCGGGCTCGTCGATCTGGCTGGACACTTGCATGGCGCGGCTGGTCAGGCCAATTTTGTGGCCGATCATGGTGCGCCCTTCGGCGAACTTGAGCTGCATCCAGGCGCGGTTGATGCGGTAACCATCGTCGATGGTCATGCCCGGGTAACGCTTGGAAAAGTGCTCAATTTGTGTGCGGGATTTTTCGGCCTGGTTCAGCTCTTGTGCGAGCTGCTGGATCAATGCGTCGTCAAACATGGTGTTTCCTGTCAGAGCGGCGCCCTCGCCGCGATGGTTTTTTGTGGTGTTGGAAGGGTCATCGCCGCGAGGGCGCGGCTCCCACATCAAGTCAGGACCACTCAAATTTTGTTGAAAAGCGGATGGAGGTTGCTGTGCTTGGCGTCAAACACTTCGGGTCCAACGTCAATTTGCAGCGTGATGCCGATGTGGCGTTGGGCCATGACGGGGGCAAAAAAGGCCTTCGCCACTTCGAGCAGGGTTTGTCCGGCGCGTTGCTGCGTGGCCTCGCTGCGGCCCCGGCCCATGCGCACATTCAGGTAGACAAAAGCGTAGTCGCCCGTCCCTCCGGCCTCGCGCCCTGCTTCGCCACCATCGGCTACGGCATAGTGCGTTGCAGGGTAGGCCAGAACGCGGGTGCCACCGGTCGGAAAGACCTGTTTGCCTTCTTCGTCCTTGACGGTGAGCATGGCGTCGGCCATCTGGCGGCACAGGTGGGTCATGTTGACTTCAGCGTCGAGCTGGCCGGTGTAGAGGATCACGAGGTGTGGCATGGCTAGGTCTTTGTAGGTCGGACCTTCAGGTCCGACATTCTTGGTTTGGCAAAGGTCCATGTCGGGGCTAAAGCCGCCGACCTACGGGGAAAGTTCATAGCCTGGTGCTCACAGCCGTGTAACCCGCCGCGCTGCTGGCCTGCGCTGCCGGGATGTCCTCGCCTTTTTGGGGCGTCACTTCAAAGATAGCGTTGAGCTGGCCTGTGCCGCTGGCACCGAAATACGGCGTGACCATGTCCACGCCGCCGTCATAACCCGACCAGCCCAGTGCGCCCATCAGCATGGCCGTGTCGTGCATGAAGCCTTCGCCGTGGCCTTTGCTGGCGTATTCGGGCAGCATCTCGCAAAAGGCTTTCCATTCGCGTTGGTCCCACATGCGCAGCACCTGCTCGTCGAGTTTTTCGAGGAAAGGGCTCCAGATTTTGTGGGCGAATTCAGGGGCCAAACCGTTTTGCGCAAAGCGGTGTGAGAGCGAGCCACTGGCCAGAAAAGCCACCTTGCCGTCGTAATGCTTTTCCACCGCCTCGCGCATGGCCCACCCCAGGCGGGCGCTGTCATTGAGGTAGTGCGAAGTGCACAGGGCCGAGACAGAAATCACTTTGAAGTGCTGGTCTTCGTTCATGTAACGCAGCGGCACCAGGGTGCCGTATTCGGGCTGCAAGGTGGTGGCGTCGTGTGCCAGGGTTTCCACGCCGTACTCGTTGGCCACTTGGGCCAGCAAGTGCCCCAGCGCCGGGTTGCCAGGTGACTCGAAGCGCATGTTGCTGATGAAGTGCGGTAACTCATTACTGGTGTACACACCCTTGAAGTGCGCGCCGCAGTTGATGTGGTAACCGGCGTTGACCAGCCAGTGCGTGTCAAACACCACCAGGGTATCCACACCCATGGCGCGGCAGCGGCGGCTGATCTCCTTGTGGCCGTCAATAGCGCTTTGGCGTGTGCCAAAACGGGGGCCAGGGATCTCGCTCAGGTACATGCTGGGTACGTGGGTGATTTTGGCGGCGAGTGAGAGTTGGCCCATGGGGTGTCCTGTGGATGCGGTGGATGGTCAGGGGCAGATCAGATCGATGCCGGGAAAGTAGCTGCGGTAGCGGCCTGCATCGCGGGTGAGCAACTGATGGCCGTCGGCTTGGGCATGAGCCCCGATGAAGAAGTCGGGCAGCACGCCGGTTTTGGTGCCGCCTTGTCGGCGGTATTGTCGAAAAGCCTGCCCAGCCAGCCTTGCGGCAGGGCGCGTCAACTCTGCCAGGCGGATGTCCAGTGTGTTCAAAAAAGTATCCAGATGCGCAGGTTCTCCCGGGTGCCCAGCCAGCTCGGCATAGACCACCATGTTGGTGCCGAGTTCTCCGGCTTTGGCGCTGCGCAGTTGTTGCAAAGACCAAGGCATCCAGATCGGGTCGGCCTTGTAGATGTCGAGCAGGACGTTGGTGTCGACCAGGATCATGGTTTGTTCCAGTCCTCGCCGCGAGTGATGGCCATCCATTCGTCTGTGCTGGGGCCGTCCCGGGCGATGCCAATGAATTGACGGATCGGGTCATCCGGAGCCAGAAACGACAGATCGGGCTCGGGCGCTGCGTTGTGGCTGGAGGCCGTTTTGGCCGCCACCAAATACTCGGCCAGGGCTTCTTGCACGACGTGCGATTTGCTCAGTTTGCGTGCAGCGCAATACTGGGTCAATTCGCGTTCAACGGTTTCAGGCAGGCGGACAGACAGCATGGTTCATTCCTTGTCATACACATTCAAAATGAATGTATGACATCAAGTATGACAGATGACGGCGATTTGTCATACACCCCAATGCGGGATGTGGTGACCGCCCAAAGAAATCGCTACGTTTTTGGGCTCGCAGAACACTTCGTAGCTCCAAGTGCCGCCTTCGCGGCCGGTGCCGCTGGCCTTGGTGCCGCCAAAGGGTTGGCGCAGATCGCGCACGTTTTGGCTGTTCACAAAGCACATGCCGGCTTCGACGGCGGCCGCTACGCGGTGCGCTTTGCCCAGGTTCTCGGTCCAGACGTAGCTGCTCAAACCGTATTCAATGTCGTTGGCTTTTTCAATCGCATCGGCCTCGTCCTTGAAGGGGATCAGGCAAGCCACGGGGCCGAAGATTTCTTCTTGGGCGATGCGCATGCGGTTGTCGACGTCGGCAAACACGGTGGGCCAGACGAAGTTGCCGTTTTTCACATGCGCGGGCAAGTCTGCAGCGTAGCCGGGTTGGCCCAAGCCGCCACAGAGCATCGTCGCGCCCTCTTTGGGGCCGAGTTCGATGTAGCTGCGCACCTTGGCCAGGTGGGCTTTGGAGATCATCGGGCCGACGATGGTTTTCTCGTCGAGCGGGTCGCCCACGGTGATGCGTTTGGCCCGCTCGGCAAACTTGGCGGCAAAGTCGGCGTAGATGCTTTGCTGCACCAAAATGCGGCTGCCTGCGGTGCAGCGCTCGCCGTTGTTGCTGAAGATCATGAAGATGGCGGCATCGAGTGCGCGATCTAAATCAGCGTCTTCAAAAATCACAAAGGGGCTCTTGCCACCGAGCTCCATGCTGAACTTCTTGAGGCCCGCACTCTGGACAATGCGGTTGCCGGTGACGGTGGAGCCGGTGAAGCTGATGGCCCGCACATCGCGGTGCGAGACCAGCGGCTCGCCCGCCTCTTTGCCGTAGCCGTGCACCAGGTTGAGCACGCCAGCGGGGACACCGGCTTCCAGTGCCAACTCGCCCAGGCGCGCGGCGCTCATGGGCGAGAGTTCGCTCATCTTGAGCACAGCGGTGTTGCCAAAGGCCAAGCAGGGCGCGACCTTCCAGGTGGCGGTCATGAAGGGCACGTTCCACGGGCTGATGAGCGCGCACACGCCCACCGGGTGAAACAGCGTGTAGTTCAGGTGCGTGGGCGTGGGGTAGGTGTGGCCGTCCACGCGGGTGCACATTTCGGCAAAGTAGTGGAAGTTGTCGGCCGCACGCGGCACCAACTGCTTGCCGGTTTGGCTGATGGTCTGGCCGCAGTCTCGGGTTTCGGTTTCCGAAATTTCAGGCACATGTTTTGTGATCAGGTCGCCCAGCTTGCGCATGATCTTGGCGCGCTCAGTCGCTGGCGTATTGGCCCATTTCGGGAAAGCAGCTTTGGCGGCGGCGACAGCGGCATTGACTTCCGCTTCGCCGCCCGAGGCGACTTCGGCCAGCAGTTCTTGGGTGGCAGGGTTGACGGTCTCAAAGTAGTCGCTGCCTGCGACGCTTTGGCCATTGATAAGGTGGTTGATTTTCATATCGGGTCTTACTCGGTTTTTTGTAGGAGCGACGCCCTCGTCGCGATCGGTGAACCACTCGGTGAGCGATTAACGAGGGCGTCGCTCCCACAGATTCAGGTCATGATGAAACGAGGGTGTTGGTCAGCGCCCCGATGCTTTCGATCTCGGTCACGACCAAATCGCCCGGGTTCACGTTCACGATGCCGTCGGGCGTGCCCGTGAGGATCAGGTCGCCGGGGTTCAGCGTCATGAAACTGCTGAAATATTCGAGGAGCGTGGGCACGTCGAACACCATGTCGGCGGTGTTGCCGCTTTGTGTGACTTGGCCGTTCACAGTCGTCTGCAATTTCAGCGCCATGGGGTTGGCAATGTCGGCCGCATCCACCAGCCAGGGGCCTATCGGCGTGCAGGTGTCGCGGTTTTTCACGCGCAGGTTGGGGCGGTACCAGTTCTCCAGGTAGTCGCGGATGGCGTAGTCGTTGGCCACGGTGTAACCGCCCACGTAGTCGCAGGCGTCGGCTTTCTTCACGCGGCGGGCGGTGCGTCCAATGACCACAGCCAGCTCGCACTCGTAGTGCATGTACTTCACATCAGCGGGGCGCTTCGTGAAAGCTTTGTGCCCGATCAGCGAAGCCTCACCTTTCATGAAGGCCAGCGGCTCTTCGGGGGCTTTGAAGGCAAGTTCCTTGGCATGGTCGGCGTAGTTCAGGCCCAGCGCGATGACGGTGCGCGGCTGCGGCACGGGGGTCAGCGGCGGCAGCCAGACGACCTCGTCAAAGCCCACCCGCTGGCCCTTGTGCGGGCCTTGGGTGATGAGCAACTGGCCATCTGACTCAATGGCTTGCTGGATGGCGCCCGACCAGGCAACGCGTGCGTGTTTCATGACGCCTCCGCTTCAACGGTTTGCACCCAAGGCGTAAATCCAGGAGCCATCAAGCAAACGGTGTCGCCTGCACGGGCGCGAGGTCTTTGGCCTGTCTCGAGCACATCGGTGCCCAGCATCAGCACATCGCCCGCTTGCAAGGTCATGAATTCGGCCACATCGGCCAGCAAACGCGCCATAGGCCTCACCACATCGGACATTTGCACGGTCTGAACATGTTGGCCGTTGACCTGTACCGAAATGCTCAGCGATGCCATGTCCAAAGCCGACAAGGGCACGGGTGTCAAACCGCAGCCCAAATAGCCGTCGCGGCAGCGAAATTTGACCGGAGGGCGGAAATAACTGCTGTGGGGTACCGACCAATCGTTGAGCAGAGCCACCCCCTCAATGTGTCCTTGCTCGCCCATGACCAATCCCCAACTCGCCCCGATGTCCACCTCTTTGACCCCGTCTTGCAAGACCAACACCTTGCCCGGGTTGAAGGTGTTGGCTGACTTGACATACAGCACCGGCGCTTGAGGTGCTGCCTTGTGCGGGTCTTGTGTCATTCGCGGGGCCCACAGGTCCCACTCACGCCGAAAATTGAGCAAAGTGCCATACACCGTGCCCTGGGGTTGCCAATGGTTCATTCTTCCTCCTCGCCTTGCGGCCTTGGCTTGTGATCGGCCGGATCCACCTCCATGGCGATCACCGTGTCCAGCCATGTGTACAGGTTTTGCAGCGCTTGCTTGCCCACCTGCTTCTCCATCCAGACGTAATGGGCTTCGATGCTTTGTGACAAGGCATGAAACTTGTCCAGACCTGCCGCTGTGGCTCGCACCACCGTCCGGCGAGCGTCTTGTGGACATGGGCTGCGTTCGATCAAACCGTCCCTGGCCATGCGGGTGAGCACCCCCGTTAGGCTGGGGCCCAGCAAGAAAGCCTCTTTGGCCACTCGCCCGGTTTCCAAGCCTTCCACGTCTTGTGCATGCTCGCCCAACACCCGCAGCACGCGCCACTGCTGATCGGACAAACCTTGCGCTCGCAAACTGGGACGGGTGTGCGCCATCACGGCTTCACGGGCCTGCAGAAGCAAAAGTGGCAAATTGCGGTGAACAAATGGAAGGGTTGTCATTTATTTAATATGTTAAATGATTCAATGGATTGTCACTCGAGGGTTTACCCTGGCTTTCAAGATCAACGACGGTTCCAAGCTTGCAGATTGCCTGAAAATGCCTCATTTATAAATACTTAATATTTTTAATGAATAGAATTAAACTAATTTAGAGCTATTTTTCCAAGCGCTGACATGGGTCATCCGTCCCCTTTGATTCCCCCATGACGACCTCCGGGACTAGCCCGCCGATGGCAAACGACCAATGAAAAACCTCAGCATCAAACTCCAACTGTCCCTCAGTGCCATTGCGATGGTCATCTTGCTGCTGCTCGCGCAGTTGGGTTTACAGTTTTACGTGATGCGCGCAGACATCGTCCAAAGGATTGAAAAACACGAATTTCGCTTGCTGACAGATTTGGCCACGCACCTGGATGAAAGACTGCAAGACAACATCAGCATGCTGGCCAATGTGGCGCTGAATGTGCCCGTTGGGACCATGGGCCAAACCGCAACACTCGAACGGTTTTTGCAAAATGAACAAGCCTTGCTCACCACCTATGACGACTTGTATGTCTTTGATGCCAAGGGCGTCTTGCTGGTGGACTGGCCCCTCAAGCCTGGACGCAGAAACCTGGACATGTCGTCAAGAGACTACATCCAAGACGTCATTGCCACCAAAGAACCCGTCATCTCCAAGCCATTTTTGGGCAAAGCCACCAAACAACCCATCGTGGTGATCGCTGCCCCGATCTTGGACAAAAACAAGCAATTGATCGGGATCATGGGGGGCGTGCTCAACCTGTACAAGCCCAATCTGTTGGGCTCCATCGCCAATCGAAAAAATGGCGAAACAGGTTACTTTTACCTGGTCACCAAGGACCGACTGCGCATTGCGCACCCCGACACAGAATTGATTTTTAAAAAAGTTCCCGAAAACACCAACAACATCCCTTTTGAAAACGCCATGAACGGTTTTGAGGGCACCGAAGAAGGCTACAACACACGGGGACTCAAAGGCCTGTTCACTTTCAAGAAGCTCATATCCACCGACTGGGTGGTGGCCTCGGTGGTTCCTTCGGCCGAGGCCTTTGCCCCGATTGAAGATTTGTTTCAAAAAATGATCTGGATCAGCATTTTGCTGATGCTGGTGATGGTGCCGCTCATGTGGACCTTTGTGGGGCGATTGGTCCGACCTCTGGGTTTGCTGGCCAAAGCCATGCACGAGACCGCCTCCAAAATGCGCGATGGCCACCTGGCTGCCCCGATCGGGGCGCTGGGCGGCAAAGAAATCAAAACCGTTGTCCACGCCTTCAATGAGTTTGTGGAGGCGCGCATTCGCGCCGAAAACGACTTGTCCAAAGCCCGCGATGCGGCACAAGCGGCCAACGCCTCGAAAAGCCACTTTCTGGCCAACATGAGCCATGAGATTCGCACCCCCATGAATGGCATTTTGGGCATGACCGAGTTGTGCCTTCAAACCCGCATGACGGCCGAGCAACGCAGCTACCTGGATATGGTCTCCACCTCGGCCAACTCCTTGCTGGCGGTGATCAACGACATCCTGGATTTTTCCAAAATTGAAGCTCGCAAACTGCACCTCGATCCCCACCTGTTTTCACTGCACAGCCTGGTCCGACAGGCGACCCGAACCTTGTCTTTGCGCGCATCCGAAAAAGAGCTGGAACTGGTGTGCGACATGGCTTGCAAGGTGCCCGACCAAGTGATTGGCGACCCACTGCGGCTTCAACAAGTCATCACCAACTTGCTGGGCAACGCGATCAAATTCACGGCCCAAGGCGAAATTGTCCTGAGCGTCAAACCCATGGCCAAGCCCTTGGGTCCCGAGGGCATCTGGCTGGAGTTTTCCATCAAAGACACGGGCATTGGCATTTCCCCAGACAAGCAAGCCATCATTTTTGACGTGTTCACCCAGGCCGATTCCAGCACCGTGCGCCGATTTGGAGGCTCGGGCCTGGGACTGGCGATCAGCCGCAACCTGGTTCAGATGATGGGCGGTGACATCAGTGTGAGCAGTCAATTGGGCCATGGCAGCACCTTCAGTTTTGGCGTGAACCTGCAGCAATCCGTCAGCGCACCTTTGAGTCAAAACGAGATGCCCCGTCAACTGGCCGGTCAAACCCTGCTCGTGGTGGACGACAACGCCAGCTGCCGCAAGGTCCTGAGCCAGCAACTGCAGACCATTGGCCTGCATGCTGCGGCCGTAGACGGCGCAGCACAAGCCTTGCACTCACCCCAATTGGCACAAGCGCGTTGCGCACTGATCGACGTCAACATGCCCGACATTGATGGCTACGCCCTGGTCTCTCAGCTGAGGCAAGTACGCTCGGCCACTCAGCTGCCCATCATCATGATGGGAGCGCTGAGTGAGCAAACCAGTCAGGAACAACTGGACCCGCTGGGCATCCAGGGTTTTTTGGTCAAGCCCATTGACACCCATGAACTGGTCTCCATGCTCAACCGCTTGACCTGCCCCTTGGTGGACAGCAAAGAGACTCCCCGCATGAACACCCTTGCATCCGCAAGCCCGCAGCGGGTTTTACTGGTGGAGGACACGCCCATCAACCAAACACTGGAGACCATTTTGTTGACCCGCATGGGCTACGAAGTCACCATTGCCAGCAATGGCATTGAGGCCATTGAGGCCTGTGCCACGGGCACCTTTGAGCTGATCATGATGGACATCCAGATGCCGGAAATGGGCGGTATCGAGGCCACGCAAGCCATTCGCGCCATGGAAATCAACCAAAAGATGCGGCGCACCCCAATCATTGCCGTCACAGCCAACGCACTCAAGGGGGACCGCGAGCGTTACATCGAATCGGGCATGGACGGCTATGTTTCCAAACCCATTGCGGTAGAAGCCTTGCGCACCGAAATCAAGCGCTTGTTGCCCCAAGCGACAAGGCCCGTCGGCTGACATGGTCCACTCTTTCCATGCCTTGGCCTTGACGCTACAGTGGATGCATGCACGCTTTTTTCAAAACACTGGGGCTTTCGGCCCCCATCATCCAAGCCCCGATGGCGGGCGTCCAAAATCAACACTTGGCCACGGCCGTGTGCCAAGCCGGCGGCCTGGGTTCATTGCCCGCCGCCATGCTCACACCACAAGCCTTGCAGGTGCAGTTGCAGGCCTTGAAATCGGCCGTCAAAGGCCCGTTCAATGTCAACTTTTTTTGCCACACCATTCCCACACCCGACCCGGTGATCCAGGCGCGCTGGCAAGCAACACTGGCCCCCTACCGCCGCGAATTCGGCCTTGAACCCATCCTCCCCAACGCCGAGCCCAGCCGCTTGCCCTTTAACCACGACAGTGCCGATGTGCTGGAGGCCTTTGCGCCTGCGGTGGTGAGTTTTCACTTTGGCCTGCCCGCGCCGGACTTGCTGGCCCGGGTCAAAAGTTGGGGATCCAAGGTGTTGTCGAGCGCCACCACCGTGCAAGAAGCCCTGTGGCTGCAAGCCCACGGGGTGGACGCCGTGATCGCGCAGGGACTGGAAGCCGGTGGGCATCGCGGCATGTTTTTGACCCAAGACCTGAGCACCCAAATCGGCACCTTCGCTTTGTTACCGCAAATCGTGCACGCCCTCGATGTGCCCGTCATTGCAGCAGGGGGCATTGGCAGTGCACAAAGCATTGCAGCGGCCAAAATGCTCGGCGCGCATGGCGTGCAAATCGGCACCGCTTATTTGTGCAGCCATGAAGCCACCACCAGTGCCTTGCACCGTGCAGCGCTTCAATCAGACGCCGCCCAACACACCGCCCTGACCCCGGTGTTCAGCGGCAGGCCAGCCCGAGGCATCGTCAACCGGGCCATGCGCGAACTGGGCCCGGTGAGCAGCCAAGCGCCTGCATTCCCGCTGGCCACGGCCGACATCACCCCCTTAAGAGCAGCCGCCGAAGCCTTGGGCAAGAGCGACTTCACACCTTTGTGGGCCGGACAAAATGCAAGCCACGCTCGCACGCTGAGTGCCACTGACATCACCCGAGAGTTTGTCAATGCTTGGCTGGATTCACCCGAACTGGCCACGCCCCACACCACAAAGGCATGAAGCCCTGAGCGATCACCCGATGGGCTGGTCTCTCGCTCGGCCCGACTGCCCTGAAAGGCACAATCACCCCCCATGGCCAAAGACAAATCGATTTTCACTTGCACCGAATGCGGCGGCACCAGCGCCCGCTGGATGGGCAAGTGCCCCAGCTGCAACGCCTGGAATACCCTGATCGAAGCCTCGGCCGAACCCGCAGTCGGCAAAAACCGCTTTGGCTCTGTGCACGCCTCGCTGGCCCCCACATCCGAAGTGCTGCCATTGGCCCAAATCGAAGCGGCCGACTTTGAGCGCCACCCCACGGGCATCGACGAGCTCGACCGGGTGCTGGGCGGCGGCATGGTCGAAGGTGGGGTGGTGTTGATTGGCGGTGACCCGGGCATTGGAAAATCCACCCTGCTGCTGCAGGCCGTGGACGCGCTGCAGCGCAGCGGCATGAACACCTTGTATGTGACTGGCGAAGAAAGCGGCGCGCAAGTGGCCATGCGCTCGCGCCGCTTGGGCTTGCCCGACTCGCAGGTGCCAGTTCTGCCCGAGATTCAGCTCGAAAAAATCCTGCACACCCTGCAATCGCGCCATCCAGGCATCGCCATCATCGACTCGATACAGACGGTGTACTCGGACCAACTGACCAGCGCCCCCGGCTCGGTGGCGCAAGTGCGTGAATGCGCGGCGCACCTGACGCGCACCGCCAAATCCACCGGCACCACCATCGTGCTGGTCGGCCACGTCACCAAAGAAGGTGCGCTGGCTGGCCCCCGCGTGCTGGAGCACATGGTGGACACCGTGCTCTACTTTGAAGGCGACACGCATTCGAACTTTCGATTGATCCGCGCCATCAAAAACCGCTTTGGCGCGGTGAACGAGATTGGCGTGTTCGCCATGACTGAAAAAGGCTTGAAGGGCGTGAGCAACCCCAGTGCCATCTTTTTGAGCCAGCACGCCGAGCCCGTGCCCGGCAGTTGCGTGATGGTGACGCTCGAAGGCACACGACCTTTGCTGGTCGAGATTCAAGCTCTGGTGGACAGCGGCGGCCCATCGCCCCGTCGTTTGAGCGTCGGCTTGGACCGCGACCGCCTGGCCATGCTGCTGGCGGTGCTGCACCGCCACGCAGGCGTTGCCTGCATGGACCAGGACGTGTTTGTGAACGCGGTGGGCGGTGTGCGCATCAGCGAACCAGCGGCCGACTTGGCCGTGATGCTGGCCATCACCAGCAGCCTGCGCGGCAAAGCTTTGTCCAAGGGCTTCATTGCCTTTGGCGAAGTCGGTTTGGCCGGTGAAGTGCGCCCCGCGCCGCGTGGACAAGACCGCTTGAAGGAGGCTGCCAAACTCGGCTTCAAGGTGGCGGTGGTGCCCAAGGCGAATGCCCCCAAGAAAAACGACAAGTCCTTCGAAGGCCTGACAATTTACCCCGTCGAACGCATCGAAGAGGCCATGCAGGTGGTGCGCGGGCTGGACTGAGCCACCTCACAAAACATCCAGGCAATCAAGTCAATCAAGGCACAATCGGCCCCCATGAATTTCAACAAAATACTTGCGCCACTGGCCATTCTTGTTTTCACCATCGGGGCTTGGCAGGCTTTTCAGTGGGCGGGCATTGCCCTGGCCGTGGGCGGCGTGGTCATGTGGGTGTTGCTGCACTTCACCCGCATGGTCACCATCCTCAAAAAGGCCGCCGACCGGCCCATTGGCCATGTGGCCAGCGCCGTGATGCTCAACGCCAAGCTGAAAAAAGGCGTCAATTTGATGCATGTGATCGCCATGACGCGCTCTTTGGGCCAGCTTTTGACCGATAAAGACGCCCAGCCCGAGATCTACACCTGGACCGACACCAGCGATTCGGTGGTTACCTGCACCTTTGTGGGCGGCAAGCTGACTGAATGGACACTGGTGCGCCCCCAAGTCAACCCCGAAGAGCCAAACCCTTAAAATCCACACCACCCCTGTTTACTGCAGCTAATTCAAAGGACACTTTCATGAGCGTTGTCATTCCCTCCATGTCAGACCGTGACGGCAAAATCTGGATGGACGGCCAGATGGTCGATTGGCGCGATGCCAAGATCCATGTGCTGAGCCACACCCTGCACTACGGCTGCGGCGCTTTTGAGGGCGTGCGCGCCTACAAAACCGAGCAAGGCACGGCCATCTTCCGCTTGCAAGAGCACACCGAGCGCCTGTTCAACAGCGCCAAAATCTTGCGCATGGCCATCCCCTTCACACAAGAACAGGTCAACCAAGCCCAGCGCGATGTGGTGCGTGAGAACAACTTGGAGTCGGGTTACATACGGCCCCTGACCTGGATTGGCGACAAAAAGCTGGGTGTCAGCCCCAAAGGCAACACCATCCATTTGATGGTCGCCGCCTGGACCTGGGGTGCGTACTTGGGCGAAGAAGGCTTGAAGCGCGGCATCCGCGTGAAAACCAGCAGCTACACCCGCCACCACGTCAACATCACCATGACGCAGGCCAAGGCAGTGAGCAACTACACCAACAGCATTTTGGCCAACATGGAAGTGACCGACGAAGGTTACGACGAAGCCCTGCTGCTCGACACCTCGGGCTTTGTGTCTGAAGGCGCGGGCGAAAACATTTTCGTGGTCAAAAACGGTGTGATCTACACGCCCGACCTGTCCGCTGGCGCCCTGAACGGCATCACCCGCAACACGGTGTTCCACATCGCCAAAGACTTGGGGTTAGAGATCGTGCAAAAGCGCATCACCCGCGACGAGGTGTACATCGCCGATGAAGCCTTCTTCACCGGCACCGCCGCCGAAGTCACGCCGATTCGCGAGCTTGACCGCATCGAGCTGGGCAAGGGCGATTACGTGGGCAGCCGCGGCCCGATCACCGAAAAAATCCAGAGCGCCTTCTTTGACATCGTCAACGGCCGCAACCCTCAATACGCCCACTGGCTGACCCAGGTTTGAACCATGAGCAACGCGACTGTTGAACTGCTGACCGCCGACCTTAACCCCCAGGGCGGTGTGTTTTGCCCCAGCCCCAAGGCCGACATGAAGATCTGGAACAGCCACCCCAAGGTGTATCTGGACGTGGCCAAGACCGGCCAGGCCAAGTGCCCTTATTGCGGCACCCTCTACCAATTGAAAGCGGGCGAAGTGGTGGGTCACCACCACTGAAACCCAAGCACGGCCGTCCCAGCGGTGGCCCGACGCGCGCACGGCGAACCCTCAGGTGTTCGCCGTTTTGCTTTGAGGCAAGTCCACCTCAAAGCAGGCACCGCCACCGGGCTGGTCTGCGCACCCTACCCGCCCGCCATGGCGCTCGGCAATTGACTTGACGAGCGAGAGCCCCAAGCCCACACCGCCCACGCGCTCACTGGCCCCAGGCAAACGGAAAAAGGGCTCAAAAATGCGGTCGCGGTAGTCAGTGGGCACGCCCGGGCCATGGTCACACACCCGGATACGGACCGTCTGGCCTTGCTGAGTCAAGGTCAGGGCAATGCCCTGGCCTTGCGCGGTGTCGTGGCCGCTGGCGCCGTACCGCCGCGCATTTTCCAGCAGATTGCGCACCAGACGGCGCAGCAGCTTGGCCACCCCCAGCACCTCCAGCTGCAACTGGCCTGGCGGCACTTCCAGCTCGGCCCCCACACGCGCACACTCTTCAGCACACAGGCCCACCAGGTCCACCGCCTCCACGGTGCCGATGTCGGCTTCTTTGGCATGGAGGCGACTGGCCAGCAAAATTTCGTCGATCAGCTGGTCCAGCTCGGCCATGTTGCGCAAGATTTCGGCGCGGCTGCGGGCATGTGCGTCCAAGTCGGCCGCGGGGCCGTTCAGCAGCTCCAGCCCCATGCGGATGCGTGCCAGTGGCGAGCGCAGCTCGTGCGAGGCGTTGGCCAGCAAGGATTTTTGCGAGGCCATCAGGCCTTCGATGCGCGCGGCCGCCGCGTTGAAGCGTTCGGACAAATCGGCCACTTCGTCGTCGCCTTGCACCGGCACACGCGCCGACAAGTCGCCCCCCCCCCAGCGCTGCACGCCGCGTTGCAGGCCTTCAAGCCGCTGCGTGAGCCTGCGCACCACCGGGTACAGGCCCAGCGCCACGGCCAAGCCGATCAGGCCCAGCATCCAGAAAAACCCCGTGGGCTTGGCCCACCAGGGCATGTCTCTGCGCAAGTGGGGCGGTAAGTGGGGCACCAGGTGGGGCAACAGGTGGGGCGGAAAGTGCCCTGACGCGCCCGGCCCAATACCAAGCATGCCAAACATGCCCGGCCGGCCTTCTGAAGCGGGGGGACGTTGGCGCTCACCGGCACGTTCGTCGCTGCGCTGCACCTGCAGCGCCAGCGTCTGGCCATCGGGCAAGGGCACATCAAACACCAAAGGGGCAAAAGGCCCGGCCCGGGTGGTGCTGGCCAACACGTCGCCTTGGGCATTGAGCACCACCCATTCACGCGGGGCGGGCGGCGCGGCATGGTGCTCGACCGTGGCACGCCAGGCCCACCCCACCACCAGCATCAACAGGGTCACGACACCCACTACAGCCAGCCAAATGCGCAGGTACAGGTGGCGTGACCATTGGCGCGTCAAAGCTTGGATCGGCATGGGCTCAGTCTTGGTGACGCGCAAACACATAACCCACACCACGCACAGTGAGGATGCGTTGCGGCGCTTTGGGGTCAGCCTCGATGGCAGCGCGGATGCGGCCCATGTGCACGTTAATGGATCGGTCAAAGGCTTCGAGTTCGCGACCCCGCACAGCCTCCATGATCTGGTCGCGCGTCAGCACGCGGCCCGCACGCTCGGCCAGCGCCACCAACAGGTCGTACTGGTGGGAAGTCAAATCGCATTCCTGGCCCTTGACGCTGACGCGGCGGGCATCGCGGTCAATCTCGAGCGAGCCAAATTGCAGCAGCTTTTGGGTCGTGTCATGAACGGTGTTGTGGCGGCGCAAGATGGCTTTGATGCGGGCCAGCAACTCACGCGGCTCAAAGGGCTTGGGCAAATAATCGTCGGCCCCCATTTCCAAGCCAATGATGCGGTCCATCGGATCGCCTTTGGCCGTGAGCATGAGCACCGGCACTTGGCCCAAAGCGCCGGGCAGGGCGCGGATGCGCTGACACACCTGCAGGCCGTCCATGTCGGGGAGCATCAGGTCGAGGATGACCAGGTCCACGCCCGCGCTTTGCAATCGGGCCAGACCATTTTGCGCGTTGGGCGCAAGGCTGACGCCAAAACCGTTTTGCCCCAGGTAGTCCGCCACCATGCCCGCTAGCCGCGCATCGTCTTCGATCATCAAGAGTTGTTGCATGGCTGGATCATCGCCTTTTTGCAAGCGCTGGACGTGTCGGCCGTGTAAATCTGGGTAAATCAAAGCCCCCCGTCATGCCGCCCCCTAGATTTGTCATCCCAGCCCCCGAGCCGGGATACATCTTTGCAGGAACTTCAAACATGGACCCCGGGTCAAACCCGGGGTGACAACGGTGGGGGATGCGGGTTGTTCGCATGCACCCGGGACGCCAGCGCCACCAACACCAACACCGGCAGGCCTAACCAGGCCGTGGCCGTGAAGAAGCTGGCGTAACCGTGGGCATCGACAAATTCCCCCGAAAAACCGGCGATGAACTTGGGCAGCAGCAGCATCATGGAGCTGAGCAGCGCGTATTGCGTGGCCGAATAACTGATGTTGGTGAGCGAGGACAAATAAGCAATGAAGGCAGCTGAAGCAATGCCACTGGCCAGGTTGTCGGCCGAGATCACCCAGACCAGCGCCTGCACATCGTGGCCCACGCCGCTGAGCCAGACAAACAGCAAGTTGGTGAGCGCACTCAAAGCTGCACCCAGCATGAGCACGCGCATGACACCCAGTCGCGCCGCCAACAAGCCGCCCACAAACGCACCCACCAAGGTCATGATGACGCCGTAGACCTTGGTCACGCTGGCCACTTCGCTTTTGGTGAAGCCCATGTCCACATAAAACGGGTTGGCCATGATGCCCATGACCACGTCGCTGATGCGGTAGACCGCAATCAGCGCCAGCAGCAGCACCGCCTGCCAGCGGTAACGCAGCCAGAAATCGGCAAAAGGCTCGACCACCGCGCCCTTGAGCCATTCGGCCACGTTACGCGCGGGCGCAAAGGGGGCAGGCACTGGCTCGGGCGAGGCCAGCACCACCCACATGCCCGGCAGCATGCTCAGCGCCATGACCAGGTAAGCCGCTTGCCAGGCCGATTGGGCGTAACCCGTGGCTTGCTCGCCTTGGACAAAGGCCGCCACCCACAACACCCCCGCCCCGGCCCAGATCATGGCCAGGCGGTATCCCGTCTGGTAACTGGCCGCCAAGGCGGCTTGGGCATTCACCTCGGCCGACTCGATGCGGTAAGCGTCCAGCGCAATGTCTTGTGTGGCCGAAGCGATGGCCACCGCCAACGCGCAAGCGACCAAGGGGCCGAGTAATTGCGAAGGGTCGTTCAAGGCCATGCCCACCAGGCCGAGCGCGATGACCAGCTGCGACACCAGCAGCCAGCTGCGCCTGCGCCCTAACGGCCGTGTGAGCCAGGGTATGGGCATGCGGTCCACCAGAGGGGCCCACATCCATTTCACACCATACGCCAACCCGACCCAGCTGAGGTAACCGATGGTGCTGCGGTCAATACCCGCCTCGCGCAGCCGAAAACTGAGCGTGCCCAGCACCAGCAGCAGCGGCAAGCCCGCTGAAAAGCCCAGCGCCAGCATGCGCAAGCTGGCGGGCTGCAAATACAGGCGCAGGGCTTCGCGCCAAGTGCGCACCGCGGGGGTTTGGGCAGGGTCAGCGGGGGGGAATGTGGTGTTGGGCATCATTGAATTATCAGCGCGCCCCAACCATGTCGCCAAGATGCCTACAGCAGGACCATCAGCGTCTCGCATGATTTTTGGCCATTCGTTATCATTTGCGAACTATGTGCTTTATTTGCAATTTCAAAACCTCTGCCGCGCACGACCTCACCGACGTCACGGCCCCCCAAGCTGCCCCTCACCCGGGCATCTGGCAAGCCCGACGGGCATTCATCCTGGCGGCAGGTGCCGGTGCCGCAGGTTCGGCCTTGGCTCAAGTTGAAGTCGGTTCTTCTTCTGGCCTGCGCAAACTGGTCCCGGCCGAAACCCTGGAAGCCTCTGCGCGCCAGCAATATGCCCAGGTTTTGGCCGAAGCTCGTGCCAAAAACGCCTTGGCCCCCGAAGGACACCCGCAATTGCAGCGTCTGCACGCCATTGCGCAAAGGCTCATTCCGCACGCCGCACAGTGGAACCCCCGTTCGCGCGAATGGAAATGGCAAGTTAACCTGGTGGGCAGCAAGCAAATCAACGCCTGGTGCATGCCGGGCGGCAAGATTGCTTTTTACACAGGCATCCTGGACCAGCTCAAACTCAACGACGATGAAGTGGCCATGATCATGGGCCATGAAATGGCGCACGCGCTGCGTGAGCACGCCCGCGAGCGATTGGCCAAAACACAGGTCACCGGCATGGGCTTGTCCATTGCCTCACAACTGCTGGGCCTGGGTTCTTTGGGCGATGCGGCGGCCAATCTGGGCACACAGTTGTTGACCCTCAAATATGGCCGTGACGACGAAACCGAATCCGACCTGGTGGGCTTGGAAATCGCCGCACGCGGCGGCTTTCGCCCAGAAGCCAGCGTGAGCTTGTGGCAAAAAATGTTGGCCGCCAATGGCAATGGAGGCCCATCCTTTTTGTCCACCCACCCCAGTGGCAGCAACCGCATTGAAGAGTTGCAGGCCAACTTGCCCAAGGTTCAGCACCTTTACGAACAAGCCCGTCGGGGCTGACAGGGCGCAGCGCCTGGGCCAGCGCTCGGGCCAACGCCTTTGTGCGATGGCCCTTTGACCGAGCTGTGCCTCCTGTATGGGCTGGGCTCAGGTCCCACCCACATAAGGGTTGCTTTGACGCTCACGGCCAAAGGTGCTCTCGGGGCCATGACCGGGGATGAATACCGTGTCATTGCCCATGGGCCACAGGCGCTGGGTGATGCTGGCGATCAAATCGTCGTGGTTGCCTTGCGGAAAATCCGTGCGGCCAATGCTGCCGGCAAACAACACGTCACCCACAAAGGCCCGCTTGATCTCGGGCGAATAAAAAACCACATGGCCGGGCGTGTGCCCCGGGCAATGGCGCACCTGCAAGGTGTGCGCCCCCAAACTCACCGTGTCGCCATCGGCCAGCCAACGCGTGGGATGGAACACCCGGGCAGGGGGAAAACCATAAGCAGCGGCCGCCTGCGGCAGTCCGTCAATCCAGAACTGGTCGGCCGGGTGCGGCCCGATGATGGGCAAACCGCCCAGCTGTTCGGCCAAATCGGCCGTACCCGAGGCGTGGTCCAGGTGGCCATGGGTGATCCAGATTTGCTCCAAACGCAAGCCATGGGATTGGACAGCCGCCAGGATCAACTCAAGGTCTCCCCCCGGATCGACCACTGCCGCTTGGCGGCTTTGGTCGTCCCAAACAAGGGAGCAGTTTTGCTGGAAAGGGGTGACAGGAATGGTTTCGTATTGCAGCATGCCGCAAATTATCGGGCATGCCGTGAACCCGAGGGGATCACCCCAACTTCCCGATACAGAGGTGTACAGTCCGGCTCAGCCAGCGCCTGTTGATTTTTGGCATTTGCGCTGCAACGATTGATTGTTTGCACCCCTCTTCACCGGGCTACTTGACCCAACACAACAGCATTGCCATTGAGGGGGTCGAAAACCTGATCATCCGCTCCCTGCTGGACAACAACCAGTTTCACGACCCGCTGGATGAGGCCCTGAACTTGGGCATCTCCTCGGCCAACTGGCCTTTGTTTGGTCTGCTTTGGCCCTCGGGTCAACACATGGCCCAACGCATGGCCCAAAGGCCCGTGTCGGTCGAGCGGATTTTGGAAATTGGCTGCGGTCTGGGCTTGGCCAGTCTGGTGGCCCATCGCAGGGGGGCTTCGGTCACCGCCAGTGATTGCCACCCCTTGGCGCACGCTTTTTTGGATGAAAACACACGCCTGAACGGCTTGCCGCCCATGGCCTACTGTCACGGTCTGTGGGGCAAGGCGGCACTGCGCGAAGATGGTCTGCCGGTGCTGACCTCAGCCCAGGACGCCGCGCCCAGCGGTGTGTTCGACCTGATCATGGGCAGCGACATCTTGTATGAGCGCGATGACGAGGGCACGCTGGCCAGTTTCATCCAGGCGCATGCCGCCAGCCGCTCAGAGATCTGGGTGGTCGATCCCAATCGGGGCAACCGTGCGGCTTTTCACAAACAAATGGCCCGGCTGGGCTTTGCCCGCCATGAACAGGTGTTGGATCAGCCCGCGCACGGGCACATGGCCGCCTACAAAGGCCGTATGCTCACTTACACCCGCAGTTGAGGTTTAGCGCGGCAACCAGCCCAGTCCTTTGGCGTGCAGGCTGTGAATGTAGAGCCGGTCCGCCGTCTCGGTCACGCCCGTGCACTCGGGGTATTGGCCACTGGGGTCTTGCAGGTCCTGCACCACTTGGCCGTCTTCGGTGAACGCCATCACATGGCCATAGGCTCTGGGAATGGGCCACAAGGCACGGGGCAGGCGCATCGTGACCTTGCGCATGAACGGCTGGTCTGCCATTTTGTCGACGATCGGGTTGCGTGGCTTGGCAAAACCCAACCAAATCTTGCCACCCTGCCCACGCATGAGGTTGTCGGGGTAGCCGGGCAAGTTGTCGAACAACACGCGAGCCTGTTCGCCCCCTTGGGCCACGTCCAAATTCTGGGCTCCAACATCGATCTTCCAAACCCGGTACTTGCCTGTCTCGTTCACAAACAGGTACTTTTCGTCCTGACTCAGCGCCACCCCGTTGGCAAAGCTCAGGCCCCTTGCCACCACGCGGGTTTTGCCTGTGGTTGGGTCAAACTCCAACACACGGCCTGTGGCCGCCTGTTCCAGGATGTCGAGCACACTGGCCTCGAAAGTGCCGCCCCAGTCCTTGGGGGCAAAGCGGGTGGACGCGTCGCTCAGGTAAATCTTGCCGTTTTGGGCCACCACCACCGCGTCGGCGTATCGGATCGGGTCGGACTTGCCGCCCACACTCACCTGGTCGGTCAGCAGCTGAATCGATCGGTCGGGCGCGATGGACAGCAGGCCTTTGACGGCGTCTGCAGCAATCAGGTGGCCTTGGGCATCAAAGTCAAAACCCAGCACCCGACCCCCCGTTTGCGCGAAGACTTCTTGTTGCGAGCCGTCGGGCTGCATGCGCAAAATGCGGCCACTCTCCACCGTGGTGTAGAGCTTGCCATCCGGCCCCATGGCGATGTGCTCTGGCCCCGCCTCGTCCCCCAGGTCGATGATGTTGAGCTTGGCCAGCTTGTCGTTGACCGCATGCGGCCCCGCATAGCCAAGTGCTTTGGGGGCGTTCCAGCTGAGCGGCTCAACCGGGACTGGCCACAGGCAAAAATACGCCAGCGCAGCCAGCAGCAGCACCCCCAAAACACCCAACATCTTTTTCATTCGTCCTCCTGCATGGGCCTTGACAGGCCAAGTCAAGCATTGCAACAGCTTCAAGTCCTCAGGGCCTCAGAGCAAACCCTCGTAGCCGATGGTGATGGGCGCGTGGTCCGAAAACTTCTCGTCCTTGTAGATGTGCTCGGTACGGGCTTTTTCGGCCACGGCGGGCGTGGCCAGGTGGTAGTCCAGGCGCCAGCCCACGTTCTTGGCATAGGCTTGGCCCCGGTTGCTCCACCAGGTGTAGCAATCGTCGGTGGTTTCGGGTTTCAAGCGGCGGTACACATCGACCACACCACCTTCGGTGGTGAGCTGGGTCATCCAGGCGCGCTCTTCGGGCAAAAAGCCGCTGTTCTTGAGGTTGCCCTTCCAGTTTTTGAGGTCGGCTTGTTGGTGCGCAATGTTCACATCGCTGCACACAATAAAGTCACGCTCGGCCTTGAGGGCCATCAGGTGCGGGTACATCTTGTTCAAAAAACGGAACTTGGCCTCTTGCCGCTCTGGGCCCGACGAGCCACTGGGAAAGTACACGCTGATGATGGACAGCTTGCGCCCAGGGATGTCAAAACGCGTTTCAACATAGCGGCCTTCGGCATCGAACTCGCCGCCATCAAAACCAACCACGACGTCGCTGGGCTCATGCCGGGTGTACACCCCCACACCCGAATAGCCCTTTTTCTCGGCAAAGTGAAAGTGGCCCTTCAAACCCGCAAGCTCTTCAAACTTGCCCTCCACATCAGGCGCTTGGGCTTTGACCTCTTGCACACAAATACAATCGGGTTTCTCTTGTGCCAGCCAATCTGCGACCCCTTTGGTCGTGGCCGAGCGGATGCCGTTGAGGTTGAGGCTGGTGAGTTTGAACAAGGATTTCCCCATGGTGACAGGACAGGCAAGCAGCGCCGACATGCAGGCGCTTGCTCAGGAATTTGTGCAATTTGCGGTCGATTCGGGCGTGCTGCGCTTTGGGCAATTCAAGACCAAAGCCGGGCGCATGAGCCCTTATTTTTTCAACGCCGGCCTGTTTGACGATGGTGCCAAGTTGGGACGACTGGCGCAATTCTATGCAAAAGCCCTGCTGGCCAGCGGCATCGAGTTCGACATGATTTTTGGCCCCGCCTACAAGGGCATCCCATTGGGTGCGGCCGTGGCCATTGAACTGGCTCGCTTGGGCAAAAACGTGCCCTTTGCCTACAACCGCAAAGAAGCCAAAGACCACGGCGAAGGTGGCTCGCTGGTGGGCGCGCCCCTCAAAGGGCGCGTGCTGATTGTGGACGATGTGATGAGCGCAGGGACCGCTGCCCGGGAGTCGATTGAGCTGATCCAGGCTGCCGGGGCCACGCCGCACGCCATTGCGATTGCCCTGGACCGCCAGGAAATGGCCACCGAAAAGCAAGCCGATGGCTTGGTCATAGATGTGCCTCACAGCGCTGTTCAATATGTTCGTGGCTCGCTGGGCATGGCGGTGTGCTGCATTGCCCAGCTGTCCGATTTGCTGTCTTTCTTGGCCGCGCAAAACACATCCGAGATGGGTGATCACTTGGCCATGGTGCAAGCCTACCGCGACCGCTACGGCGTTTGATGCCGCCTGACCGCATTGGTCCGGGGCCTTGTGCGCCATCTGTTGCTCGGCCGCTTCATGGCTATTGGTTTTGATCTATACAGTCTTTTCGACTGTTTAAGCTCTTTTTTGCGCGTCAAAAACATCAAAATCAAACTAATTTGATTTATTTACAAAGTTACACCCAAAAAATTCAAGCCCTTTTCTTGGGTCGTCCACATGGTGTTTCAAGGTCATTCAGTGCGCGCCTTGCTTCTCTTTCTTTTTCCGTATTTCCTCTGTTTTCCCTCTGAAAACACACTGAAATCACCCCCTGCGAACCGGTCAGTTCAGCGCCAAGACTGACCCACATTTTCCACTTCCAATTTGCTACTTTTATCTCTGAATTTTTCATTTCAGAGCTACTTCTCTCTGGCTCGTACTCCATTTGGCGGATTTGCTACTTCTCTTTTTTCACGAGAATTTCAGTTTTAACGTAGCTGGTAATTCACCGCTCATGATTCATCTTGATTGCCAAAAATACTTTCTTCGTTCAACTGCGAAGTCAAAACCCTCTCAAGATCTTTGGGTTGTGATGCAACACGCCTGTTCTGCCATTTTGCTGACCAGCGTGGGGGTTTCGGCACAGGCTCAAACCTTGGTTGAAGTTGTCAATCAAGCCCTGCAAACATACCCGGCCGTTCTGTCGGCTGCGGCCAAGACCTCGGCCTCCCGTTCAGACATTGCTCGCGCCCGCAGCGCCCATTACCCACAATTGGGTTTAACGGCCACTGCCAATGCTTTTGCCTCTGGCGCATACCCCTCAGGGACTTCCAGAAGTTCTCTTTCCCCCACTGCCAAAGTCAATTTGTGGTCGGGTGGAAAAATCGAAGCGGAAGCACAACGCGCAGAAGCACTGACGCAAGCTTCTGAATATCTGCAAGCCAACACCCTGGATGAAGTGGCTCAACTGGCGGCAGAGGCTTATCTCAATTGGGCGAAAACAGCCGATCTTTACCGATTGGCTGTGCTCAACGTCAATGCCCATGAAGAAACATTGAGTGACATCCGAAAAATTGCCCAAGCCGACACCGGTCGCCGTGTGGACTATGAGCAGGCCCTGGTTCGGATGGAAAATGCCACATTGAGCCTGCAGCAACGCAAATCAGACTTTGCCCAAGCCATTCAGCGGGTCAGACGCTTTTGGGCGGCAGACATGGCATCTCGGCCTGAAGGCCTTGATGCCGCCGTTGCCGATTCGGGTGTTCTGGGCAAAATTCCTTCGTCTTTGGCTCAGGCGGTCGAGATGGTTTCGCTTGATTTGCCCACCATTGCACAAGCCCGTTCGCAAGTTCAAGCCGCACAAGCAGGCGTTCGTGTCGCCAAGAGCCAGTTTTGGCCTACGGTGGACTTGTCGGTTTCCAAACAAGCCAACACCGCCAATGGCCGCCAAGAGGCCTTTACACAACTGCAGGTCAATGCCCCTTTCTACAACGGTGGCGGCACAGCTGCTTTGGTTGAAGGTGCCGTGGGTCAACTCAAAGCCGCCGAATTCGCTTTGGAAGAAGCCCAACTTCTGGCCCGAGAAAAAGCCGCATTGGCTTGGCAAGAATGGGCTTCTGCCCGTTCACGCGCTGTCACAGGCGCCTCTCAGTCCGAAGTGGGCGACAAACTCGTTGACGCTTACCGCCAACAGTTTCGTGTGGCACGCCGCTCTTTGCTGGACCTGCTGAACATTCAGGCCGATGCCTTCAATTACCGCAGCTCCGCCCGAGCTGCGTTCCACGACGAACGATTGGCACGCGTGCGCCTGCTGGCTGTCACGGGTGATTTGGCCAAACGCTTCAACGCCGAGCCCGGCCGTGTATTGCCTGCGCCCAATGAGCGATTTTTTTCAAAGTGACCGACCATGGCTCAATTGATACCCATGCCAACCGCGGTTGGCGCAGCCCCCAAACCCTCAGCGGGTCAGGACATCCAGGCTGACCCTTTTTTGCTGTGCATGACCATGGCTGCCAAGCAACTGGGCCGTCCTGTACACGCTCAGGTTTTGCGGTCCGGTTTTGCACTTGATGCGCGGGGTCGTGTGCCTTTGGCTGCCTATCCCGACATGGCGCACAAAAATGGTTTGATGGCCGCTTGGTCTCGCGTGCGCTTGTCTGACATTCCTCACTACGTGCTGCCCGTGTTGATGCCTTTGATGGATGGACGGGCCTGCGTGCTTCGCAGCATTGAAGGCAAGGAGGCCATTGTCTGGTGGGCAGACAAGGGCATGGAGGACCACAAAATCGCCTTGCCAGAACTGCAAAGTCTGGCCCGCCCCGAGGTGCTGGCCATCAAACTGCCGCCCACCCGCCATGACCAAACGCTGGCGCCCATGGAAGGTTCTGCTTTCAACTGGTTTTGGGGCACCTTGTGGCGATTCCGGGCCTTTTATGTGGAATCGATGGTGGCCACGGTGTTGGCCAACTTGCTCACGCTGGCCAGTGTTTTCTTCACCATGAACGTGTACGACCGAGTCGTTCCGACTGGGGCTTACACCTCGCTGTGGACTTTGGCCATTGGCACCACCGTGGCCATTTTCATGGAGTTCATCATGCGCTGGCTCAAAGCCCGTTTGGTGGATCTGGGTGGGAAAAAAGCCGATCTGGCCATCAATGCCACTTTGCTGCGGGAAATCATGGCCATTCGACTTGAGCACCGCCCTCAGTCCGTCGGCATTTTTGCCAGTTCCATGCGTGACTTTGAGTCACTGCGTGACTTTTTCTCCTCCGCATCCTTGGTGGTTTTGGCCGATATGCCTTTTGTACTGATGTTCTTGGCCTTGATTGCCATGATCGGTGGAAACTTGGTCTGGATTCCCGCACTGGCGGTGCCTTTGCTGATTGTCATTGGCCTGCTGTCTCAAAAGCCTTTGATGAGTGCCATGCGGGAAAACATGAAAGAGTCGGGCGACAAGCAAAGCGTGCTGGTCGAGTCGGTATTGAACCTTGAACTGCTCAAGGCACACAACGCTGAAAGCTACTTGCAGCGCCGTTGGGAGGTGGCCAATTTGGCGGGTGCCGACTCCTACAAACGCATGCGCAGCCTGACCAACTGGATCATGGGTTTCACAACGGCCCTGCAGCAATTCATCACCGTGGCCATGGTGGTAGGCGGTGTTTACATGATCCACAACAATCAACTCACCTTGGGTGGTTTGATTGCCTCTGTGATTTTGGCTGGCCGTGCCATCTCTCCTTTGGCCAGCGTGATGTCTTTGGCCTCTCGCTACCAACAAGCCAGCTCAGCACTGGAAACCCTTGATGGCCTGATGAAACGCCCCCGTGACCGCATTCATGGCCGCAATTACCTTGTGCCCGAAAGCATTCAAGGGGGTTTGCAAGCGGATTCTTTGGAGTTTGCCTACCCTGGACAACACAAAATCCCAGTCATCAAAAACCTGTCCATGTCCATCGCACCCGGCCAGAAAGTCGCCATGCTGGGCCGTGTGGGCAGCGGCAAAAGCACCTTGCTGCGCTTGATGTCGGGCCTGTACGCCCCTTTGGCTGGCAATGTGCGGCTCGATGGTGTCGACATGCAACAAATCGAGCCCACTGAAATGCGCAGTCGCATCGGCTATGTGGGTCAGGATCCGCAGCTTTTCATGGGCACGGTGCGCGAAAACCTGGTGTTGGCCGACAGCTGGATCAGCGACACCAAGATTGTCGAAGTCCTCAAAACACTCAATGTTTACGACATCGTTGCCAACCATCCCCTGGGCTTGGACATGCCCATCACCGAAGCCGGTGGTGGCCTGTCAGGGGGCCAGCGCCAACTTTTATCGATTGCCCGAATGATGCTGCGGAATCCACAAATGGTCTTCATGGACGAACCCACGGCGAACATGGACCAAAACACCGAAGCCCGGGTGATTAGTGTGATGCGCGAGTGGTTGCGCGGACGCACTTTGCTGATGTCCACTCACCGCCCTCAGCTTTTGGAATGGGCTGATCTGATTGCAGTGATTGATTCCGGCCAGTGCGTTGCTTGGGGCCCCAAGCAAGAGATGCTCGACAAGTTGTCGCGGGGTATTGATGTCAACGTTACCAAACCACAAGGAGCAGCTGCATGAGCACTTTAACGCGCAAGAGCAAGGGTTTTGGCATGCCCACGGTCGAAGACGACGAACGTCAGGCCAGTAAAACTCTGATTTGGGCCACGGCCTTCACCTTGATTTTGGCTTTGGGATGGGCTGCATTTTTTGAACTCGATGAAATCACCCGGGGACAGGGCAAAGTCATCCCTTCGAGCCGAGAGCAAGTCATCCAGAGCCTCGACTCCGGGGTGATGAGTGAAATGTTTGTACGAGAAGGCAGTGTGGTTGAAAAGGATCAAATTCTTTTACGCATTGACGATGCGCGTTCTGGTGCGGTTTACCGCGAAGCGAAAGAAAAATACCTGGCTCTTTTGGCCTTGTCATCACGCCTGAAAGCCGAAGCTTATGGCACCTCATTGGTTTTTCCTGAGCAATTGAAATCTGAACCCGCCTTGATGCGCCAGGAATTGCAAGCCTTCAACGCCAGAAAACTGGCCCTGTCCGAATCCCTGCGTTCATTGGATTCATCTTTGTCCTCCGTGACCCGTGAGTTGACGATCACCGAACCCATGGTTCGCCAGGGCGTCATGTCCGAGGTGGAGTTGCTTCGCTTGAAACGCCAACAGTCTGAATTGATGGGACAAAGAGCCGAGCGTCAAAACCGCTACCTTACCGATGCCAACAATGAGTTGGTTCGTGTGGCCTCGGAGCTTTCGCAAACCAAAGAAAGTGCCATGGCACGCGAGGACGCATTTCGCAGAACCACCATCAGATCTCCAATGAAAGGCGTGGTGAAAAACGTCCAGATCACCACCGTCGGTGGTGTTGTCCAAGCGGGTCAATCGATTCTTGAAATTGTTCCCACCGAAGACGAAATGCTGGTTGAAGCTTACGTTAAACCTGCTGAAGTGGCATTTTTGAAAGTTGGCCAGTCTGCGGTTGTGAAGTTAACCGCTTACGACTTCAACAAATACGGCGGTCTTGATGGTGTGCTCGAACACTTGAGCCCAGACACATTACGCGACGAAAAACAACGCAAACCCGGCAACCCGGTTGAGCTCGAAGAAGGACTTTACCGAATCATCATTCGGGTCAAACCAAGTCCTGAATTGCGCAACGGCCTTCGCCTCACCCCCTCGCCTGGCATGACTGCCTCTGTCGAAATCAGGACGGGCTACAAGACCGTTCTTGAATACCTCTTCCGTCCTTTGCAAAACGTCACTCAGGCGTTGCGCGAGCGTTAATCCAAATTCACTTTTCAGGAGCCAAACCATGGGCGATGAACACACTCTTATTCTTGATGACGTTATTTCCATCGAACCAGCATCTTTGATGGTCCAGAACAAGTCAACACCGCACACCCCACAATTTTTAAGCACCGCAGAAGCGGCTCGAATGTTGGGTTTGTCCACCACACTCGTTCAGACACTGGTCGATCAAGGTGAACTCAAAGGTTGGAAAACGCGTGGCGGACACCGCCGTATTTCGCTGGACTCCATCATGGATTACCAAACCGTTTCACGACATGCTGTGAATCGCCATGCAAAATCCAGCAGCAAACCTCGTGTGACCGTTGTCATCGAAACACCGGGCTTGATGAACAGTTTCATGCAAGATTTTCAGCAATGGGGTATCCCCATTGACGTTAATTTTTTCGAATCCGTGACCGAAGCGCTTTTGGATCTTTCCAACAAACGTCCTGACATGATCGTTGTCGAGATGTCCATGCCTCGTACCCTTCAGGAAAAAACTTTTCAAGCGCTTGAAAACTTCAACAATCGTGGTCATACACCCTTGTCGGTGGTGTTGATCACTCAAGAAAAAGGCCTGGCATCTTCCATGCCGTTCGGCGCAGCTTCTTCCATCCAGTTGGTGCCCGGCCCTCTTTCTTCTATCTGGTTACACGCTTACCTGACCGGTGTGGTGGCATCATGCAAGAGCTGAAATTCATGCCCTTCAACAGGACATCTTGCTTGTCGCGCAATCTGTCCCGACCAGGAGAAAATGAATCTCTTTTGCATGCCAATCGTTCTTTTGCAACACGCATGGATCAATTCACCGAGGTTTCTGAAGACCCCAAGGGTCGATTGATCCGAAATTTGCGTCTTCATTTGGAACTTGACCCTGCTGAGTTGGCCACACAAGCTTGCATATCCGTGGCCCAACTCTATGAAATCGAGCAAGGCCTTTCGACCCGCTTTTATTCATCATCACTGCGCGATCAAGCTGCCAAACGTGTTGCCAAATTGCTCAATGCGGATTGGGACAAATTGGAAAATGCTGCTTTTGCATCAAAACCCCTCAATAAGGTGGTTCAACTGCAATGGCCTATCAGCATCAAACCAGCCAGCAACTCTCGACAAGATGAATGGTCTGAGCTGAACCATCCAAACACCACGAACGCAACGACTCTGATGAAACCCGTAGCACTGAGTTTGTCCACGCCCTGCCAAGATCAGGACCTTTCTCCCGATCAATCATCACTCAGTTTGGCTCACGATCAGACTGCGAACACGCCCTTGGTACGTACTGGTTCCTCTTATATATGGCGCTTTTTCACCCTTTTGTTGGGTGCCTTGCTCGGCTACGGCATTGCGCTGTGGAGCCCCTATGAATTGGTGTGGCCACCCCATTTGATTTGGCCATCCTCCCTGACCTGGCCTCTGGAGTTTGTCTGGCCCGTCAAAAGCTCATGGCCTTTTTCTTTTTGACACCGTCAATGGCATCGAATTCAAGCAGGGTTTTGATTTGAAAGTGGTGCGGCTGGCGGGGATCGAACCCACGACCCTTGGCTTCGGAGGCCAATACTCTATCCACTGAGCTACAGCCGCAAACTGTCCACTTTTTATATTATCTCATGGCTTCTCATTCATCCTGTTGGAAGCAAGGTCTGTGGAGGTCTGGTCGGTATAATGGTGTTCAGATTTCGGAACACCTGAAGGCCTACAGGCCAAGCCCTAATAGAGGATTTCATGAGCGAGAACAGTCACGACCACCACGAAGCACACACCGGCCCGGTGAAAACCCCAAAGCAAATGCTTTTGTTGAGTTTTGCTTCCTTCATTATTCCTGTTTTCATCATCATCGGCTTGGTGTTTTATGTCACTTCAGCCAATAAAACTGCACCAGGTTCTAGCGACATTGAAAAATCTGTGGCTCAGCGCATCCAGAAGGTTGGTACCGTTGAAGTTCGTGACGCTAATCGTCCTCTTAAATCTGGTGAAGACGTTTACAAAGCTCAATGCTCTGCTTGTCATACCTCCGGTGCTGCTGGTGCACCTAAATTTGCAGATGTTGCCGCTTGGAGTCCTCGTATCAAGCAAGGTTTGGACTCTCTTGTCACATCTGCACTCAAGGGCAAGGGTGCCATGGGCGCTCAATCCGGGGGCGACTTCAGTGATATCGAAATTGCGCGTGCTGTCGTTTACATCACCAACAATGCTGGTTCTAAATTTGACGTGCTTGCTGCACCTGCATCCCTCGGCGCTGAAAAAAAATAACCTTCAGCTCATACACAAACCGATCCATGGGTCGGTTTTTTTTATTCTTTTTTATCCTGAATGATTCCTTGAGGGCTTATCACGTAGCCGTTTTGATCGGCCAGCGACTCAGACTCACATTCTTCCAATGAACAAATGCCTTTCTCTAAGGCTTCGGCCACCAGGCCAACATCTAGGCTGTGTACCAAACCAAAGCCAATGTTCGTTTTGAGATAAACACGACCTGACTCGTCCATGAGACATGCTTTCGATTGTGTACTTTCTCCGGTGTGTGCAACGATATCGAAGGGTTCATTGACACGCCACACGTAGGGTGTGCTCTCTAGCTCTACGAAAACTCTTTGGGGACCATTTTGAAAAAAACACCATCCTTTTTCATCGACTGCATAGTTTCGATTTATAAATTCGATCAATTTTTCGTGTTTCAGCAATGAGCCTTTGCTTCCTGGGATGCCACTTTGAAATGAACCCAAGCTTTGAACACCCTCATCTCTCATGAACCAATGTCCTCGACTGTCCAAAGCCAACCAACCATAACAATCAGGAACATTGGGCCATTTTGACATGGCTTTTTTAACCAGTTCATCCATCTCGAGTCTTCCTTTTATTTATCGAAGTCCCAGATGCCGTCATCAACCACTCGCCCACAGCATCGGGAAGACCTCGAACATGTCCAGGCCAAGATCCTTGAACAAATCCAACATGCCCGCCATGACGAGGTTGCCAGAGTGCCACTGAAGCGGACACCTCGTTTTGTTGCGGCAAACTAAGAACAGGTACAAACGGGTCATTTCTGGCATTTAATGCCAAGGCTGGCAATTTGATTTGTCTCATCAACGGTTTTGCAGACGCTTTTATCCAGTAGTCAGCAGTATCTTTAAATCCATGCACAGGTGCTGTGAAGGCGTTGTCAAATTCATAAAGATTTCGTGCAGCCATGAGTTTGTCGCCATCAAATAAGCCGGGATGTTGGACCAACTTAGACATGGCTTTGGGTTTCATGCTTCGCAAAAACATTTTGGTATAAATTTGGAGATTCAAGCCTTGACCGATCGCTCGACCACTTTCGGTCAAATCAAGTGGTGCACAAATAGAAGCAATGGCATCCACTGTTTTCATGGCCTGCTTACCATGTTCTCCAGCCCAAAGCATCAATGCGTTACCGCCGAGTGATACTCCTGCAGCTACCATGGTTTGTCCACGTACTTGTTGATGTTCCTGTCGCAGCTTGCTCAATATCCAGTTGATTTCTTGGTGATCCCCTGAGTGATAGGCACGAGGACCATTGTTCAACTCACCACTGCAACCTCTGAAATGTGGCAAAGCGAAGTTCACATCATGCTCTGCTGCCCAATCTGCAAAAGCCAAAGCGTAGTGACTGCTTGATGAACCTTCCAATCCATGAAAAAGAACCATCAATGGGTTGTGCGGGCTGCTGGCATTTTGTTTGTCCACCTCAATGAAATCACCATCAGGGGTATTCCATCTTTCTCTGACTCTATTTAAAGGCGGAGCAAGCTGTCGACGCGCGAATAAAGCAGCCCATATGGTTTGTGCGTGTCCTCCAGGCAGCCAAGCTGATGCGAGATCGTCCATACTGTTCAATGGATCACCTTGTTCGCTACTGTGAAGATGATTTTTACCATCAAGTCTATTGTTATCAATTCCCGGCTTCTTTTTTTAATCTTTTTTTTTTTTTTTTTCTCCAAAACCGAACAAAAAAAAACCCGGCGACATTGCTGTCCCGGGTTAATAGTTTGAACAGTTGAGAAGGAATCTCGACCGATTACTTCTTGCGGTATTTGCGCAATGCGGTCAACTGTGCAGCCAAAACGGCAAGCTCCGATGTAGCACGAGCCAAGTCGATTTCACTCTTTGCATTTTTCAGCGCTTCTTCGGCCGCTGACTTTGCTGAATTGGCTTTTTCTTCGTCAAGGTCTTTGCCCCGAATCGCAGTGTCGGACAGAACAGTCACACAGTCGGGCTGCACTTCCAAAATGCCACCGGCAACGAAAACAAACTCCTCGCCTCCATCAGCCTTTTCGATACGAACCGAACCCGCTTTGATCCGAGTTATCAGGGGCGTGTGACGAGGATAAATGCCCAGTTCGCCAGATTCACCGGGTAAAGCCACAAATCGAGCTTCACCTGAATAAATTGACTCTTCTGCACTGACCACATCAACGTGGATGGTGTTCATATTTTTTCCTTTAAAGGTACGTTAAAGCGGGCATTGAGGTGTCAGCAAAACCAACACAATGAACATCTTTAAGCAGCCTTTTTAGCCTTTTCGAAAGCTTCGTCGATGGTGCCAACCATGTAGAAAGCTTGCTCTGGCAGGTGATCGCACTCGCCGGCCACAATCATCTTGAAACCACGGATGGTTTCGGCCAAGGTGACGTACTTACCAGGCGAACCGGTGAACACTTCAGCCACGTGGAATGGCTGTGACAGGAAACGCTGGATCTTGCGGGCACGGGCCACAGCCAACTTGTCTTCAGGAGCCAAGTCGTCCATACCCATGATGGCGATGATGTCGCGCAGTTCGCGGTAGCGCTGCAATGTGCCCTGAACAGCGCGGGCTGTCTCGTAGTGGTCTTGACCCACAACCAATGGGTCCAGCTGACGGCTGGTGGAGTCCAGTGGATCAACCGCAGGGTAGATACCGAGCGAAGCGATGTCACGAGACAACACGACGGTGGAGTCCAAGTGGGCGAAGGTGGTCGCAGGCGATGGATCGGTCAAGTCATCCGCTGGCACGTAGACGGCCTGAATCGATGTGATCGAACCCACTTTGGTAGATGTAATACGCTCTTGCAGACGGCCCATTTCTTCGGCAAGCGTAGGCTGGTAACCCACAGCAGAAGGCATACGGCCCAACAAGGCGGACACTTCGGTACCGGCCAGTGTGTAGCGGTAAATGTTGTCCACAAAGAACAACACGTCCTTGCCTTCGTCACGGAACGATTCGGCAATGGTCAGACCGGTCAAGGCGACGCGCAGGCGGTTGCCTGGTGGCTCGTTCATCTGACCGTACACCATGGCCACTTTGGACTCAGGCAGGTTCTCGAGGTTCACGACGCCGGAGTCGGCCATCTCGTGGTAAAAGTCGTTACCTTCACGGGTACGCTCACCCACACCAGCGAAAACGGACAAGCCGCTGTGCGCCTTGGCAATGTTGTTGATGAGTTCCATCATGTTCACGGTCTTGCCCACACCGGCACCACCGAACAAACCGACCTTACCGCCTTTGGCAAATGGGCAAACCAAGTCGATCACCTTGATGCCGGTTTCCAGCAATTCTTGCGAAGGGCTCAGCTCATCGTAAGCAGGGGCTTTGCGGTGAATGGAGGCAGTGAGTTCCTGGCTGACAGGGCCACGCTCATCGATGGGCGATCCGAGCACATCCATGATGCGGCCCAGTGTGGCTTTGCCCACTGGAACGGTGATGGGGTTGCCCGTGTTGGACACGATCAAACCGCGGCGCAGACCGTCGGAAGAGCCGAGCGCGATGGTGCGCACAATGCCGTCACCGAGTTGCTGCTGCACTTCCAGGGTCAGCGCGGAGCCTTCCATTTTGAGCGCATCATAAATTTTGGGCATCTGGTTGCGTGGAAATTCCACGTCGACCACAGCGCCAATACACTGAACAATTTTTCCTTGGGCTTGCATTTTTCGCTCCAATTAATTTGATATTGCAGAACTGGGAATCAACCGCTGATCGCGGCTGCGCCAGAAACGATTTCCGACAGTTCTTTGGTGATGGCGGCTTGACGGGTCTTGTTGTAGACGAGTTTGAGTTCGCCAATCACATTGCCAGCGTTGTCCGTTGCAGCCTTCATGGCGACCATGCGTGCTGCGTGCTCAGAAGCCATGTTTTCGGCCACGGCTTGGTACGCCAATGCTTCTGCATACCGCACCAACAAATCGTCAATGACCGATTGTGCGTCGGGTTCATAGATGTAATCCCACCCATGCGCCACAGTGCCTGATGCCTTTGTTTCTGCTTCCATGTCGGATGAGGACAAGGGCAACAGTTGATCGATGGTGGGTACTTGAGCCATGGTGCTGACAAACTTGTTGTAGCACAGGTAAATAGCACTCACCTCTCCAGCGGCATAAGCGTCGAGCAGCACCTTGACGGGGCCAATCAGCTTGTCCAGATGCGGTTTGTCACCCAAATGGGTCACATGCGCCACCACCTTGGCATTGACGCGGTTCAGAAAACCCAAACCTTTGCCGCCAATGGCCACCGTCAGAGGCGTCTTGCCTTCTGTCTGTGTTTCACGCAATTTACCTGTCACTGCGCGCAGCAAATTGGTGTTCAATCCACCACACAAACCCTTGTCCGTGGTGACCACAATGAAGCCCACCGACTTGCCGTCGTTATGCTTCATGAAGGCGTGCACGTACTCTGGATTGGCTTGACCGAGATGGGTCGCAATCGTGCGAATCTTCTCGCTGTAAGGCCGGGCCGTGCGCATACGCTCCTGCGCCTTGCGCATCTTGGAGACGGAAATCATCTCCATGGCCTTGGTGATCTTCTTGGTGTTTTCCACCGATTTGATCTTGGTGCGTAGTTCCTTGCCCGATGCCATCAGCGGCTCCTTTTGATCAGGTAGAAATTAAGCAAAGCTTTTCTTGAAAGTGGCCACCGCAGTGAACAATTCGGCTTCGGCCTCTTTGTCCAGCGCTTTGGAGCTTTCAATCTTGGCCAGCAACGTGGCGCAGGAATCCTTGAGGTAAGCGTGCAAGCCGTGCTCAAAGGACAAGACCTTCTTGACATCGATGTCGTCCATGAAGCCTTTGTTCACTGCAAACAAACTGGCACCCATCAAACTGATCGACAAAGGGCTGTATTGGGTTTGCTTGAGCAATTCGGTCACGCGGGCACCGCGATCCAGTTGCTTGCGTGTGGACTCGTCCAGGTCTGAAGCAAACTGTGCAAACGCAGCCAATTCACGGTACTGGGCCAAGTCGGTACGGATACCACCGGATTGACCTTTGATGACCTTGGTCTGAGCGGAGCTACCGACGCGAGACACCGAGATACCTGCGTTGATCGCAGGGCGGATGCCGGCGTTGAACAAGCTGGTTTCCAGGAAGATCTGGCCGTCAGTGATCGAGATCACGTTGGTTGGCACGAATGCAGACACGTCACCAGCTTGGGTTTCAATGATGGGCAAAGCGGTCAAAGAACCTGTTTTGCCAGTCACTGCACCTTTGGTGAAGGCTTCGACGTAGTCGGCGTTGACACGGGCTGCGCGCTCGAGCAAGCGGCTGTGGAGATAGAACACGTCGCCAGGGTATGCTTCGCGGCCTGGTGGACGACGCAAGAGCAAAGACACTTGGCGGTAAGCGACGGCTTGCTTGGACAAATCGTCATAAACGATCAAAGCGTCTTCGCCGCGGTCACGGAAGTATTCACCCATGGTGCAGCCGGAGTAGGCGGACACGTACTGCATCGCAGCAGATTCAGAAGCAGAGGCGGCCACCACGATGGTGTATTCCATCGCACCAGCTTGTTCCAAAGCACGCACCACGTTTTTGATCGACGAGGCTTTTTGGCCAATCGCGACGTAAACGCAGGTCATGTTCTGACCTTTTTGGTTGATGATGGCGTCGATCGCGACGGCAGTCTTGCCGGTCTGACGGTCACCAATGATCAATTCGCGCTGGCCACGGCCCACAGGAACCATGGAGTCGATTGACTTCAGTCCGGTTTGCATGGGCTGGTCCACCGATTTACGTGCGATCACGCCTGGGGCGACTTTTTCGATCACGTCGGTCATTTTGGCGTTGATCGGGCCTTTGCCGTCGATTGGCTGACCCAAAGCGTTCACCACGCGGCCAATGAGTTCGGGGCCGACGGGCACTTCCAAAATGCGGCCTGTGCACTTGACAGTGTCGCCTTCGGAGATGTGCTCGTATTCGCCCAAGATCACGGCACCGACCGAGTCACGCTCAAGGTTCAGGGCCAAACCGAATGTGGCGATGCCATCAGCGGTGGATGGGAATTCAAGCATTTCGCCCTGCATCACATCCGACAACCCGTGGACGCGGACGATACCGTCGGTCACCGACACCACGGTGCCTTGGTTGCGGATATCGGCGCTGGCGGACAGCCCTTCAATGCGGCTCTTGATCAATTCAGAAATTTCTGCGGGATTGAGTTGCATGACTCTTTCCTTCTTTCTTTAAATATGTCCGGACTCAATCCGCATCAAGCGGTGAGGGCCGATTTCATTTGTTCCAGTCGGGCCTTGACAGAGGTATCCAGCACCTCGTCGCCCACCACCACACGGATGCCACCAATCAAGGCAGCATCGAGCTCGACAGACACATTGAGCTTGCGCGCAAAGCGTTTTTCGAGCGTGGACGACAAATCGGCTAAAGCCGCAGCGTCGATGGGAAATGCGCTGAAGACCACCGCGTCAGCGGTGCCACTTTGCGCGTTCATGAGGGCCCGGTACTGCTGTGCAACCACAGGCAGCGCACTGAGACGGCGGTTTTCGATCACCAGACGCAGGAAATTCTTAGCAGCCTCGGGCAGTGCCACATTTCCATGTTTTTGCACCACGTCGGAGATCAGCTCAAATGCCTGCTCATCGGACACTTTGGGGCTGTCGACAAACTGTTGCAATTGCGCGTTTTCGGCAATGGCGGCCAGTTCGTCAAGCCAAGCGGCCGTGCCAGCAAGATCGGATGCCTGCGCTTTGAAAAGCGCATCGGCATAAGGGCGGGCGATGGTAGCAAGTTCTGCCATGGTCTTCTCTGGCTTGAGCTTGTTACAGCTCGGTCTTGAGGCGGCTCAACAGATCAGCGTGGACACCTGCGTCGACTTCCTTGCGGAGAATCTGCTCGGCGCCTTTGACAGCCAAAGCGGCGACCTGCTCACGCAGGACTTCACGTGCTTTGACAGCTTGCTGCTCAGCTTCGGCTTTTGCAGCGGCGATGATCTTGTTGCCTTCTTCGGTGGCACGTGCTTTGGCTTCGTCAACGATGCCGTTTGCACGGCGCTCGGCGTCAGCCAGGCGCGTAGCCGTCTCGTTGCGCGACTTGGCCAGCTCGGATTCCACGCGCGCATTGGCGTTTGAGAGTTCGGCTTTGGCTTTGTCTGCGGCAGCGAGGCCGTCAGCGATTTTCTGTGCCCGTTCGTCGAGCGCTTTTGTGATCGGGGGCCACACGAATTTCATCGTGAACCACACCAAAATCGCAAAAACGATCATCTGAATGAACAGAGTAGCGTTAATGTTCACAGTTCAGTCCTTCTTCTGTTGGAAGAGGTACGTGGATTACTTCAGAACGAAGGGGTTGGCGAAGGCGAACAGCAAAGCGATGGCCACACCGATCAGGAACGCAGCGTCAATCAAACCAGCCAAGATGAACATCTTGGTTTGGAGTTCGTTCATCAACTCAGGTTGACGAGCTGAAGACTCGAGGAATTTGCCGCCCATCAAGGCGATACCGATGGAAGCACCAACAGCGCCCAGACCAACGATCAAACCACAAGCCAATGCCACCAGGCCGAGAATGTTTTCCATGAGAAGCTCCTAAAAGTGATTGGAAAAAGAAACAAGAAACAAGGGAAAAAGAGTCATCAATGTGCGTCGTGCGCTTGACCGGTGTAGATCAGCGTCAACATCATAAAGATGAAGGCTTGCAAGGTGATGACCAGGATGTGGAACAGTGTCCACACGGTTCCGGCAAGGACGTGACCAATGGCCAAACCCACACCGGTGACCGACAATGCCCAGCCGCCACCCATGAGGGCAATCAACATGAACACCAACTCACCCGCAAACATGTTGCCAAACAGTCGCATGCCATGCGAAACCGTCTTGGCCAAATATTCAATCATCTGCATCAGGAAGTTGACCGGCCACAGGGCCCAGTGGTCACCAAATGGTGCAGCAATCAATTCGTGCGCCCAGCCGCCCAAACCCTTGATCTTGATGTTGTAGACCAGGCAGATGAACAGCACCGAGCAAGACAAGCCCAAGGTGGTGGACAAATCAGCGGTAGGCACTACGCGCATGTAATCTTTGAAACCCAAGGCTGGGCCAGCAAGGTGCCACGCGGCAGGAATCAAATCGACGGGCAGCATGTCCATGGCATTCATCAGGAAGATCCAGACGAACACGGTCAATGCCAATGGAGAGATGAGTTTGCGGCTTTTGGCGTTGTGAATCACGCCCTTGGCCTGGTTTTCCACCATCTCGGACAGGATCTCGACCGCCGCCTGGAATCGACCAGGAACACCAGAAGTGGCTTTGCGAGCAGCAGCCCACAAAACAAAGCAACCGATCGCACCCAGAAGGAGCGAGAACACAACAGAGTCCAAGTTGAACAAACTGAAATCAACAATGCTTGTTTGCTTGACGCCTTCAAATGAAAAGTTCATTTGCAGGTGTTGCAAGTGATGCTGGATGTACTCTCCAGCCGTTGGGGCGTTCGCGCCAGCGTTTTCAGCAGCCATAAATCACCAATCAATTCAAAAAGTAGTCGGTTTCGACTTGCGTTGCATCCAGCCCAGCGCCATGGCCAGCCAGTACACCTTCATCGTCACCACGAAGCTCGCCACCAAGGCCAGCCAGCTCAAATCAGAAATCACTTTGGGTGCTACCAGCAGCAACGCCACAGTCAATGCAATCTTGACCATCTCCCAGATCAACAAACCCACCAAGGCTGATCCCGGTTGGGTTCGCCGCATCTGCCGATTCAAAGCCCTGACAAACACCAAAGCGGGTATGACCACAGCCACACAACCCCAAGCCACTGATGCAATCAAACGGACATCTTTCGTGAACAAGCCCGTCAGTAGCACCATCAAAATGCCGACCGCAACCTGCAATCCCAAAACTCGCCAAGGCGATGATTGCGCGTTGTTTTGCCGCCACGCCTGCGCTTCTTCGACAGTCAGGGGTTTGAATTCGCTCTCTAAGTCTTCAACTGCAAGCACTGCTTTAGTGTTGTGTTTTTCGATTGGTAGAGCTGAGGCGATTTTGACCATCTCAAATGACAACCAGGTTACACACGCGGCAAATGCTGCAAAGCCTTGCATTATACGTAGAAACCCGTGCCTGTTTATTTTTTTTGATTCAAACCGGTATGTCTCGCGAACAACAGGCTTTAAAGCCAGACCAGCGACAATGAACAATGGGTCTTTTGCAGGTCTTTTTTTAATTTTCTACAAGGTAGTTCGGCATGTACGAATGGTTGAAGTTTTTTCACTTGGCAGCGGGTATTGTTTGGCTGGGTGGCATGGCGTTGGTCATTCTGGCTTTGCGTCCTGTCGTGATCAAACAGCTACAACCACCCGAGCGCTTGCAACTCATGTCTGCCGTCTTGATCCGTTTTTTCAACATGGTTTGGCTCTCGATTGCTCTGATTCTGACTTCTGGTTTTTGGATGTTGTCGATGTCCGATATGCACCTGGCACCCCGTGGCTGGCACGCCATGTCGGTGTTGGGTGTGTTGATGTGCCTGATTTTTGCGCACATTTGGTTCTCACCCTTTCGACGCCTGAAGATCGCAGTGACTCAATCCAATTGGCCAGCTGCAGGCGAGTCCCTTAAACAAATTCATCCATTGGTGCTGACCAATTTCGCACTGGGTTGGGTGGCTGTTTTGGCGGTCCTCGTCTGGCGTTAAGCTTGCAAGCTCAACGGACTATTTCATGAGCGCCACCATTACTCCTCCCCCCAGCGATCCACACAAAGACAGTTTGATCGAGTACCCCTCGGTTTTTCCGATCAAGGTCATGGGCTCCATGGTCGAGGGTTTCGCCGAAGCCATGTGCCAAGTCGCCCTTCAGTTTGACCCTGCCTTTGATCCCGCCAGCATCGAGTTGCGTCCCAGCAAAGGCGGCAACTACTTGGGCATCACGCTCAGCATCAGGGCCACCAGCCGCGAACAACTCGACGACCTCTACCGCGCCCTGACATCACATCCGATGGTCAAAATCGTGCTGTGAGCATGGACGTTCGATTTCTTGGGCAGGTTGCTTACTCTTCCACCTACGAGGCGATGCAGAGTTTCACGGCCAACCGCTTGCCAGACACCCCCGATGAACTTTGGCTGTGTGAGCATCCCCCAGTGTTCACCCAAGGTCTGGCTGGCCTAGCCTCGCATTTGCTGATGCCAGGCCACATTCCAGTGGTTCAGACCAACCGCGGTGGTCAAGTGACTTTTCATGGTCCAGGTCAAGTTGTGGCCTACCCCTTGGTCAACTTGCAACGAGCGGGTTATTACGTCAAGGAATACGTCTTCAAATTGGAAGAGTCGGTGATTCGCACCTTGGCGCACTTTGGCGTGACGGGTCACCGATTGGCGGGTGCACCGGGCATTTATGTGCGCCTGGACGACCCCTGCAGCCATGCCGCCTTGGTGGGTCCTGCCCCGACCAACGACCCTTTCAAGGGCCTCGGCAAGATCAGCGCCTTAGGGCTAAAAGTCAGCCGCCACTGCACCTACCACGGTGCAGCCCTGAATGTGGCCATGGACCTTCAACCCTTTGATCTCATCAACCCCTGTGGTTATGCAGGCTTAAAAACCGTGGACCTTTTTACAATCGGTGTAGAAACCACTTGGGACGATGCCGCCCGGGTGTTGGCAGCCCAACTCGCTGCCCGACTGTGAAACACCCTGACTTGTCGCCGAGCGGCGATCGAAAGCACCCGATGAGCAACACCACTGAACGCCCCGTTGTCCGAGAAGCCCAAAGTGTGGGCGACTATGACCCTATGGCCAAACAAAAAGCCGCCGCCAAACTCTCGCGTATTCCTGTCAAAGTGGTGCAAGCCGAAGTGCTGAAAAAGCCCGAATGGATTCGCGTCAAGGCGGGCTCGCCCACCACCCGCTTTTACGAGATCAAAGACGTTTTGCGCGCCAACAAACTGGTGACGGTGTGCGAGGAAGCCAGCTGTCCCAACATCGGTGAATGCTTTGGCAAAGGCACCGCCACATTCATGATCATGGGTGACAAATGCACGCGCCGATGCCCCTTTTGCGACGTGGGCCACGGCCGCCCCGATCCGCTGGATGCAAACGAGCCCGACAACCTGGCCAAAACCATTGCACAACTTCAATTGCAATACGTGGTCATCACCAGCGTTGACCGTGATGACCTGCGTGATGGCGGTGCGGGCCACTTTGTGGAATGCATCCGCAAAACGCGCGCTTTGTCACCACAAACCCAAATTGAAGTGCTGGTCCCCGACTTCAGGGGGCGCGATGACCGCGCACTGGAAATCCTGAAAGCTGCACCACCCGATGTGATGAACCACAACATGGAAACCGTACCCCGGCTCTACAAAGAAGCACGCCCCGGCTCTGACTACCAGTTCTCATTGAACCTGCTCAAAAAATTCAAGGCGCTGTTTCCGCATGTGCCCACCAAGAGCGGCCTGATGGTCGGCTTGGGCGAGACCGACGAAGAAATTCTTGACGTCATGCGCGACATGCGTGCACACAACATCGAAATGCTGACCATTGGCCAGTACCTTGCCCCCAGCAACAGCCACTTGCCTGTGCGCCGCTACGTTCACCCCGACACCTTCAAGATGTTCGAGGCCAAAGCCTATGAAATGGGTTTTTCGCATGCGGCCGTGGGTGCCATGGTGCGCAGCAGTTACCACGCCGACCAACAAGCGCATTCAGCGCACATGAGCTTGGCAGACAAAGCCTGAGCTTGACCATTTTTTGACCCATTGACACGGACTACCGCACCATGACCGACACCAGCATTTACACCCCACCCTCTGTCTGGACTTGGAACAAAGCCAACGGTGGGCGCTTTGCCAACATCAACCGTCCCATCTCGGGTGCCACCCACGACCAAGACCTGCCGCTTGGCCAGCATCCCTTGCAGCTTTACTCGCTGGGCACGCCCAACGGCGTCAAGGTCACGGTCATGCTGGAAGAATTGCTGGCGTTGGGGCATTCAGGTGCTGAATATGACGCTTGGCTGATCCGCATCCAGGAAGGCCAACAATTCAGCAGCGGCTTTGTCAGCGTCAATCCCAACTCCAAGATCCCGGCACTGCTGGACCGCAGCGGCGAGGCACCGGTGCGGGTGTTCGAGTCGGGCGCGATTTTGCTGTATCTGGCCGAAAAATTTGGCGCTCTGGTGCCTGCCGACCCAGCTCGACGCGCTGAATGCCTGTCATGGTTGTTCTGGCAAATGGGCAGCGCCCCTTACTTGGGCGGCGGTTTCGGTCACTTTTTTGCCTATGCCCCTGTCAAGATCGAATACGCCATCGACCGATTCGCCATGGAAGTCAAACGTGAGATGGACGTGCTGGACCGCCGCTTGGCGCAAAGTCGCTTCATCGCAGGCAACGATTACACGATCGCTGACATCGCCATCTGGCCTTGGTACGGTGCGCTGGCCAAAGGTCTGCTGTACGAAGCGGGTGAGTTTTTGCAAGTGCACGAGTACGCCCATGTGCAACGTTGGGCCGAAGAACTGGCTCAACGCCCTGCAGTGCAACGCGGGCGCATGGTCAACCGCGTGATGGGTGCGCCTGAATCACAGTTACACGAACGGCATCATGCATCTGATTTTGAGACGCAGACTCAGGATAAAAAATCAAAATCTACCGACTGAGATTTGATCAATATCGACCCTCGGTCAACTCGACATCAAGCTCAACGGATCATCACTGTCCAAAACTTGCTGAGCCCAAAGCGCCAACTTGGCACTGTCTGAACGCAAAATTTGTTGTTTGACGGCCAAAATCTGCGAGGGGTGCATGGAGAAGCTGCGAAGCCCCAAACCCAAGAGCAATCGGGTCATGCTGGTGTCTCCCGCCATCTCGCCACAAACAGAGACACTTTTTCCGCTGATTTGCCCTTGTGTAATTGTGTGAGAGATCAAGCCCAGCACAGCCGGATGCAGTGGGTCGTACAAATGGGCCACTGACTCATCGGCACGATCTATGGCCAAGGTGTATTGAATCAAATCGTTTGTTCCGATTGACAAAAAGTCAAAGTATCGGGTGAACAAGCGCAATGAAAGTGCAGCCGCAGGTATTTCGATCATGGCCCCCAAACGCACGGGTCCATGGGATACGCCTCTTCGATCGAGTTCCTGCCTGGCCTGCGAAATCAATGCCAGGGTTTGACGAATTTCGCTGCCATGAGCCAACATGGGCACCAACAAATTCACTTGGCCATGCGATGCCGCACGCAAAATTGCACGCAGTTGCGTCAAAAACATCGAGGGATCTGCCAAACTCCATCGGATTGCACGCAAGCCCAGTGCGGGGTTTAAATGCGATGCATCATGACGCGCTTCATCGAGCGGCTTGTCAGCGCCCACATCGACGGTTCTGATGGTCACAGGTAAACCCTTCATTCCATCAACAGCGCGGCAATAGGCCTGGTATTGCTCCTCTTCTCCGGGCAAGTTACCTTGACGCCCCATGAACAAAAACTCACTGCGGAACAACCCGACACCGACTGCCCCTGCTGAGATGGCCGCTGAGGTATCTTCAGGCATCTCGATGTTGGCCAACAATTCTATTTTTTGACCATCCAAGGTGATCGCCGGTGTGTGACGCAATCGGACCAAGCGCTCTCGCTCCAACGCGCCTTGTCGCTGCTTGAAGCCATAGTCGGCCAAAATAATGGGCGATGGATCCACGATGATCACCCCGGCATCACCATCTATGATGACCCAATCGTCTTGTTTCACCAACTGACTCGCCGTACGCGCGCCCACCACGGCAGGTATGTCTAAACTCCGAGCCACGATGGCTGTGTGAGATGTTTTGCCCCCCACATCGGTCACAAATCCGGTAAAGACACTTTGCTTGAACTGCAACATGTCGGCAGGTGATAAATCGTGCGCAACCAAAACCAATGGCACATCTGTATCACCCAGTTGAAGATCTTGTTGCGGCCGCAAGGGTCTTTGCACCTTGACCATTGCTGACCCCGACCCTTTGAGGCTGTGCAAGACACGCTCAGCAACTTGTTCAACGTCAGCTTTTCTTTCTCGCAAATAAGGGTCATCCATCTCGTCAAACTGACGCGCAATGATTTCCAGCTGGGTGGTCAATGCCCACTCGGCGTTGTAAAGACGCTCTTTGATCCAATGCGTCACACTGGCATTGAGCTCTTCATCCTGCAGCAGCATCAGGTGAACATCGAGCAAAGCGGCCAGTTCGTGTGGCGCGTCTTTGGGCATGTCACGCTGCAAACGCTGTAACTCGTCGATGACGGCATCTCGGGATACACGCAAACGTTCAATTTCAGCCGATATTTGATCCGCTTGAATGAAATAGTGCGCCACATCCACGCGGCTTGATGCCACCAAAACAGCCCGCCCAATGGCGATGCCTCGGGCTACAGCCAAGCCATGTATGCTGAACGTCATGGTTGATGCTCCATGGCCCGATTTATTTGAACCGCGAGCGCCTTCATTCACCCTCACCAAATTTATCGGCCATCAAAGCGAGCAAGGCATCCAGCGCTTCTTGATCTCTTTCACCTGAAGTTTCAAGCAAAACCTCACTCCCAATTCCCGCTGCAAGCATCATCACGCCCATGATGCTTTTGGCATTGATGCGTCGCTCACCTTTGCTCAGCCAAACATCACATGGAAAACTGCCGGCCAACTTGGTCAGTTTGGCTGATGCGCGTGCATGAAGACCCAGTTTATTGCTGATGATCGTGGTGGCTTGGGGCATGTCGTGTTCCTGATTGATTTTGCGGGGCGGTACTTCCAACGGGCATGACACCTTGCGTTCCGCCTGCGTGGGCACGCGCGGCCAATGACTCCAAGCTTTCGTGTCGGTAACAAACACTGCGCAGCAGCATGGGCAGATTGACCCCTGCCACCAAACGGGTTCGCAAGCCATCACCCAACTGCTGCGCCACATTGCAAGGCGTAGCACCAAACACATCACTGAGCAACAAAACTTCGTTAGTCGCCAAGGCTGTCATGGCATCACGCGCTTTGTGCAGGCTGTGCTCCGGGGCATCATCGGCCAACACGTCAAGCGCCAAGACGCCTGACGCACAATCCGGAAAAACATGCAAAGCGCAATCGCGCAGGGCGCTGGCCAAAGGCGCATGAGCAATGATGAGGATGCCGATCATAAGCAATCCATTATCGGGCTGTTACGGGGCGTTTTAGCAAAAAATACACCCACGACAACCCTGAGAAAACACCAAAAAAAGTCAAAGCCACTTGGTAGGCCGCTGGTTTTTGAAGACCCCATCCCATTGCTGCATCGACCATCAAACCAATGCCCCACTGAACCACAAAGATGCCGGCAAAAACCACCAGGTTGTATGCCGACAATGCCCTACCTGCCAAATGCGATGGAAAAGCCATGCCCACAGCAGGTTGTGCCAAAGCAACGACCGTGCTTGAAACACAGAACAATGCCACGCCTGCTGCTGCGCCTGAACCAATGGATGGTCCCATCCAGACCAAACCAGCAATCACGGCAAAACTCCAAGGCAATCCCCAAGCAATCAAGCGTTCAACCGGAATGCCTTTGCGTGCCAAACCAGGGCTGACCAACCCCCACAACCAAAAAGTCACCAACATGCACAGGTTAATTAAAAACAATCCTTGTGCGGCCTCTGCCGCCGTCCAGCCTGCCACTTGTGTCATCCAGGGGCCTGCCCACAAAGTCTGAATGGCCACCATTCCGCCATAGCTGAAAAAACCAATTGGGGTCATGCGCCAAAAATACGGACTGCGCCAAATTTCACGGTAACCACCATCGTCGTTGATGGCGACTGCCGATGGGTCTATCTTTGTCTGGCCTTGCCGCCAGGCAGGAACCACCATGAAGATCAGCGCCATGGCGATGGCCATCATGATGCCCAACATGACAAACAACGCTCTCCAACCCCAAATAGGCATCAACCACTGAACAGGCAAGGTGGCGGCCAGCATGCCCAATGAGCCGGTCATCAACATCCACGAATTGCTGCGCAATTGGGCGTGTGCATCAAACCAGCGTCTGTAGCCGGTCAAGGGTGCCATCAGGCAAGCACTCACGCCCATGCCGCACAAAACCCTGGCGGCCAATAAGCCTGTGAAGGTGTCAGCCCAAGAAAACGCAACACACCCCAACACGGCAAAAGTCAAAAATGCCAACACCACTTTTTTGGGACCATGTCGATCCAACATGCGCCCCAAGGGCAGTTGGGTAAAAGAGAAGCCCAAAAAATACCCACCCGCCAACAAACCCAGGTCTTGTGCATTCAGACTGAATTCGGTGGTGAGTGTGGGAGACAACGTTGCAGTGATGGCCCTGATCAATGCCGAAAAGAAGTAGGCCAAGGCAAACGCCAGAAAAACCACAACCGCACGGTTGCGGGGCAATTGATCGGGTTGGTTGGCGTGACGGTCCAAATTGGCGTCAGTCATGGTCGGAGTCCCTCAAACAAGGTGTTGGCCAATTCAGGCGAAATGTGTGGTGAATAAATCACTGAATGAATCAAACGGATCCGATCTCCGGCGGCCACGCCCCCCCAGACTGCATCCATTTTCACCACTTGCCCGCTGGGGTTAACCCCTTTGGCTTGCATCCTCAAAGATGACTTCAATGGCAATTGACCCGGACGATGCCACATTTGTTGCTGAACATCCGTCGCACGCGCATCCACTCGGATATTTTGGAGCGTGGCCTTTTGCCAACCTTCCATCAGTGCAACGGCATCCGCACCCGCATCTAACTCAACCGTCATGACGGCCAGCAAGGCTCCTGAGCTTTCACAACCCACAACGTGCAACATCACCGGCTTGTTGCCCAGCTCCACTGAGCGAGTGGTTCTGTCGGGTTTACAAGGCAATTGCGCTTTGAACGAGGTCCCCTCCAAAGCGACCTCTCTCCAGTTTTGATCAGGGCTGCAGGCACCGAGCCAGAACATGGACAACAAACAAGCCACATGGCCAAAGCGAATTCTTTTCATAGCTGTGATTATCCTGTTCAGCAAGGCTGACTGGTTTTGGTGACAATGCATTCATGAATTCACTTGATGGCATCCGCGTTTTAGACCTCTCCCGCGTCCTGGCTGGCCCTTGGTGCACCCAAACCCTTGCCGATTTGGGCGCTGACGTGATCAAAATTGAACGTCCCGGCACAGGCGATGACACACGCACTTGGGGTCCCCCATTTTTGAAGGATGCCGAAGGTCGTGATACCGCCGAGGCTGCTTATTATTTGGGTGCCAACCGCAACAAACGCTCCCTCACCTGCGATATCGCCCAACCTGAGGGTCAGGCCCTGATCCGGGATCTGGTCCAACACTGCGATGTGTTTGTCGAAAACTTCAAAGTCGGTGACATGGCCCGTTACGGTTTGGACTACGCCAGCTTGAGCGCGCTCAACCCCAAATTGGTGTATTGCAGCGTCACCGGTTTTGGCCAAACCGGCCCCTACCGTGAACGCGCCGGATACGACTATGCGGTGCAAGGCATTGGGGGCCTAATGAGTGTGACGGGCGAGCGCGACGATTTGGGGGGTGGCCCGCAGAAAGTGGGTGTAGCGGTGACCGATCTGTTCACCGGCATGTACGCGACTGTGAGCATATTGGCCGCGCTGCGCCATGCCGATCGCACCGGCGAGGGTCAGTATGTCGACATGGCCCTGCTGGACACGCAAGTGGCCATGCTGGCCAACCTGGGCTCCAATTACCTTGTCAGCGGCAAAGTACCTGGCCGTGCGGGCAATGCCCACCAGAACATCGTGCCCTACCAGGTCTTTGAAGTGAAGGCCCCCGAAGGTTCACCCGATGGCACCCGTGATCACCTGATTCTGGCAGTTGGCAACGATGGGCAATTTGTCAAATTTTGCGCAGTGGCCGGCTGTCCCGACTTGGCCAAAGACCCCCGCTACGCCCTGAACGCCGACCGGGTTCGCCATCGTGCAGAGTTGGTTCCACTGCTGGAAACCATTTTGAAAACCCGCACCAAAGCGCAGTGGTTACCCACATTAGAGGCTGCCAAGGTGCCATGTGGTGCCATCAACACTTTGAGCGAAGTCTTTGTAGACCCTCAAGTTCAAGCAAGGGGCATGGTGCGCCCATGGCAGCACCCGATCAAAGCCGATCTGCAGTTGGTGGCCAGCCCCATCAAGTTGAGCCGCACACCCGTTCGTGAAGACTTTCCGCCCCCCATGCTGGGGCAGCACACCGCGGAAATTTTGTCCGAAGTGCTGGGCTTGAACGCTGAGCAACTGGGTCCTCTGCGCGGCAAAGGGGTCATCTGATGGCCAATTTCTTGCTGGTCCACGGGGCCTGGCATGGTGCCTGGTGCTGGCAACGTGTTTTGCCAGGCCTCATCCAAGCAGGTCACCGCGCGCACGCGGTCACGCTCACTGGCGTGGGTGAACGTGCCCATTTGCTGCGCCCCGACATTGATCTGGAAACCCACATTCAGGATGTGATGGCCGCCATGGATGCCGAGGAAATGGACGATGTGGTGCTTGTGGTGCACTCATACGCTGGCATGCTGGGCACCGCCGCTGCCGCCCGCAGGCCGGAGCGGCTTCAGCACTTGGTTTATCTGGACGCTGTGCTGCCCAAGCCTGGCGAAAGCTGGAGCAGCACCCACGCGAGTGCCACCCGCAATGCTCGCATAGCCGCAGCCCAAGCCGACCCCTTGAACGCCTTTCCAGCACCCGACCCATCGGTTTTTGGTTTGAGCGACCTGGACCACGCTTGGGTTCAACGCCGCCAAACGCCCCACCCGGGTGGTCCTTACACCCAGGTGCTGGACTTTGATCCCCTGCAAGTGGCCCGTGTGCCCCGTACTTTCATCAACTGCACAGAACCACCGCTGGGCACCATCGACATCAGCCGACTGCGCATGCACGACCCCAAATTCTGGGAGGGTGCCTGGCTGCGAGGCTCACAGGTGATCGAGATGAAAACAGGCCACGACCCCATGGTCAGCGACCCCGCGGGTCTGTTGAAGCTTTTGTTGGCCTTGAATTGAGCTTGCGCTAAGGGTGCGCCATTGGTCATTGTGCTGCACGACTCAGCGCAAGGCACCAAACACCTTACTCAACATCGCGCTGCCTGCTTGTGCCGGATTTTGGCGAATTTTCTTCTCTTCTTCGCCAATCATGAGATACAGCCCGTCCAGTGTTTTGGCTGTCACATGGTTTTCCAGCTGCGCATTGTCTTTGGACAACAAGCCCAATCCCGACAGTTTTCCTGCCAGCGCATTGAACTGTTCGACCACACCGAGTTGACCCAACACCTGTTTGACCTGTGGCATGAATTCTTCGGTCAACGGCATCCGTGTTTTGTCGATAAAAAATCGGGTGACCGATGTGTCTCCACCTTGAAGAATGGACTTGGCATCTTGCACCGACATGTTCTGAATTGACTGGGTCAGTAATTTTTGCGATAAGGGTACGGCAGCTTCAGCAGCGCGGTTCATCTGCAAGCTCAGGGCATCGAGTTGTTTGCTCATGCCCATGGTTTTGAACATCCTGGCGCCCTTTTGCATGATCTCGGGCAAACCGATACGGACTTTGTCATTGCCCATGAAACCATCTTGAACGCCCAGCAGGCCAATCGCTGTCGCTGCCCCTTTTTCCAACGCCATCTTCAGCCCCTGTGATGCATCGCCTTGGCTCAAATCGGCGAGACTGAAGGCCTGAGCTGGTCCAATCACCACCATGCCTGCGGACATGGCAAACGTATTAAACTTTCGACGATGAAGATGCACTTGAAAACTCCCTTGAATTTGCAGCCTTTGGGCCGACGTGTGTGGTTGGTCGCCTGCGCGCTTGGCCTGTCAGCGGTCCTTGCGGGCTGCTCGGCTGAGCGTGCGCCCGCATCATCCTTTGTTTTGCTTGATGGCTCGACCCTCACCTCTGCACAATTGCAAGGAAAAGTATCTTTGGTCAATTTTTGGGCCACCAGCTGCACAAGCTGTGTGGCCGAAATGCCTGAATTGGTGGCCACCTACAACAAGTTCAAAGGACGGGGTTACGAAACGCTGGCTGTGGCCATGAGCTATGACCCACCCAGCTATGTGGTGAATTTTGCTCAAACACGCCAACTGCCTTTTAAGGTGGCTATTGACAACACGGGATCAGCAGCGCGTGATTGGGGAGACGTCAAGCTCACGCCGACGACTTTTTTGGTCAACAAGCGTGGTGAAATTGTCAAACGCTTTGTAGGTACACCCAACTTTGTCGAACTGCACCAATTGATTGAAAAGCTGCTCGCCGAAACCTGAAAGCAGGGTTCAGGTCGACGGGCAGCTCATGTCTATGCTTTTAATCTTTGCGGAAATTGTCGTGGCAGGCTTTGCACGATGCTGCAGCAGGTCCAAATGCCACTTTCAAAGCATCCAGGTTTCCCGCTCTGGCGGCCACGCTCAGTTTCACAATTTCGGCTTGCATCTTGTCTGAGGCCTCCTTGAATTTGGCCGACTCTTGCCAGATTTCGGGCTTGGCGCGTGTATCACCTTTGTCTGTTCCTTCGCCGTAGGCAGCCCAAGGCAATTTTGACAACACAGCTACCAATTCAGCGTTCTCTGCGGCAAGTTTGGCGTCATAAGGCACCCGTCCGTTGGCCATGGCACCCAGACGGCCAAAATGGGTGGCCATGACCGAGTAACTGGCCTTTCGGTATTTGATGGCATCCTCGGGCTTTGCAAATTGCGCTTGTGCAGGTACGGCCAAAGTCAAGGCCAGCAATGTACCCATCAGGGCAAGTGTTCGATTCATTTGTAACTCCAGTCTTGTGATTCAAGGGCTAAAGGATTTATCCTTATTAGCATTTTGAGTTTCTCATATTTCTTTTTTTCCTGCATGGATGAACGTGCCTATGTTTAAAGTTCGTATTTGGGATCTACCCACCCGCCTGTTTCATTGGTTCCTCACGGCCTTTGTGCTGGGTCTGGTCATCACCGGCAATCTCGGTGGAAACGCCATGGTCTGGCATTTTCGTTTCGGTTATGCAGTCTTGAGTTTGCTTCTCTTCCGATTGGCGTGGGCTTTCTTGGGCGGGCATTGGTCACGCTGGTCACAATTACCCTTGCGTCCCTCCAGTGTCTTGGCTTATTGGCAAGGACGATCGCCTTCATCGCACCTTGCTGGCCATAACCCTCTGGGTTCATGGTCAATTTTGTTGATGCTGCTCTTTTTGTGTCTTCAGGTGGTCACGGGCCTGTTCAGTGACGACGAGATTGCCAACATCGGTCCGCTGTCTTCATTCGCTTCAAGCGCTGTCGTTTCGTTGGCAACGTACTGGCACAAGCAATGGGGCAAGCTTATTTTGATCTTGCTGGTGTTGATTCATGTTTTGGCGCTGTTTTGGTATTGGTGGCGAAAGCAACAGTCACTTGTGCCCGCGATGGTGCACGGTGACAAAAGCTTGGCTGAAATGGTTCCTGCCTCACAAGACACTTTACGCACCCGATTGATTGCCCTTGCTTTGTATGGATTGGCGGCAGCACTCGTTTTTGCCCTTGTCTCTTTGGCGTCTTGATTTGTTGCGCTTGCATTCACCTTTCTAGACTGTAGACTGTATTTTTTATTCTCATCTTCTGCTTTTGACACTCCCAACTTTCAACTTCGTCCACCCTCTTGCGAATCTGAGCTTGGACAAGCACGCGACATCTTTCGTGAGTACGCCAGCACCCTGAAGGTTGACCTCTGTTTCCAGGGGTTTGAAGATGAGCTGCGCACACTGCCAGGCGACTATTCAGAGCCTCGTGGTGCTCTTTTACTGGCTTGGATCAATGGCTCGGTCGCAGGTTGTTGTGCGCTCAGACCTCTTGACGCATCCGATTACAGCAACGCCGCAGAGATGAAGAGGCTTTATGTCCGTCCTGCATTTCGGGGTTTGCGCTTGGGTCGGCAATTGGCCGAAGGCATCCTGGATGCAGCCCGCAGGGCGGCTTACAGTTGCGTACTGCTGGACACCTTGGACGACATGGAGGCTGCTCGTGCACTCTACGAAGACCTTGGCTTTGAAGAAATTCCACCTTATTATCACAACCCGCATGCGGGAGCTCATTACCTCAAAGTCGATATCTGGTGAACTTGCTACAAAAAAGGACCCTATGGGTCCTTTTTTGTGTGTTCCGGTGAGCTTTAGCCTTTGGCTTGTGCGAGCATCGTCGCCGCATCGCTGACTTCAAATTTGCCGGGGCCTTCGTTGTTCAAGCTTGCGACTTTGCCGTCTTTCACGAGCATGGAGTAGCGGTTGCTTCGCACGCCCATGCCACGACCCGTCAGGTCCAAGGTCAAGCCGGTGGCCTTGGTGAATTCGGCGCTGCCGTCACCCAACATGCGCACTTTGGCACCGGTTTGTTGCTCACGTGCCCATGCGCCCATGACGAACGCGTCGTTCACACTCACGCACCAAATTTCGTCAACACCGGCTTCCTTCAAGGCGTCGTGGTTTTCCACATAGCCGGGCACGTGCTTGACGGAGCAGGTGGGCGTAAAGGCGCCAGGCAGCGCAAACAGGGCAATGGTTTTACCAGCGGTGGCAGCAGCCACGTCAACCGGGTTGGGGCCAATGCTGCAGCCGTTGCCCTCCACTTCAACGTATTCCATCAGGGTAACTGCGGGCAATGTGTCGCCGACTTTGATCATGTTGTGCTCCATTTGAATGTTTGGCGAATACGCCGAGGGTAAAAAAAAACGACCCACCATTGTGGGTCGTTTTCAGAAAGTTTGCACGAGTCGGGGTTTTAAACTCAGACCGCTTCGGCTTTCTGCACCAGGCGGCTGGCCACCCAGTTTTTGGTCTTCGAAATCGGACGGCTTTCCGTGATTTCGATGGTGTCGCCCAGGTGGTATTGACCTGTTTCGTCGTGCGCGTGGTACTTGCTCGACTTGGCCACGATCTTGCCGTATAGCGCGTGTTTCACACGACGCTCGACGAGCACGGTCACGGTCTTGGCGCGCTTGTCGCTGACCACCTTGCCAATCAAGGTGCGCTTGAGGGATGTTTTCGCTTCCGTCATGGTCACTCCTTACTTGGCGGCTTGCTTTTGGGCAAGGATGGTTTTGGCACGGGCGATCGAGCGACGGGTTTCGCTCAGTGTTCCGGTATTGCCGAGTTGTTGCGTGGCTTTTTGCATACGCAGACCAAAGTGGGCTCTTTGGAGCGCTTTGATCTCGTCTTTCACACCAGCAACGTCTTTTTGGCGCAATTCAGCAGCGTTCATTTCTTATTTCTCCTGAATTATTGGCCAATCATGCGGGCCACAAATGTGGTACGCAAGGGCAACTTGGCAGCGGCCAATTTGAAGGCTTCGCGGGCCAACTCTTCGGGCACGCCTACGATTTCGTAGAGCACCTTACCGGGTTGGATCTCGGCCACGTAGTACTCGGGGTTACCTTTACCGT
>JAIXOX010000022.1 GCA_027486555.1 Comamonadaceae bacterium | reverse complement strand
GCCTTCTTCCCTGCGTTGACCCTGGGCATCTTCTGGAAGCGTGCCAACAAATGGGGCGCCTCGCTGGGCATGGTGGCTGGTTTGGGCATCTCGTTCTACTACATGGTCAAGACCCATCCCTGGATGTACGGCTTGTTCCATGAGGGTTCGCTGACGCCTGAAATCCTCAAGGCCAACACCTGGTGGGACATTGCCCCCATCTCGGCCGGTATCTTCGGTGTGCCACTGGGCTTTGCAGTGATCATCATCGTGTCGCTGCTGACCAAAGCACCGGACAAAGAAGTTCAGGACATGGTCGAGAACGTCCGTTTCCCGAGCTTTGACGGCACCACCTCACAAGGGTCTGCTGCTCACTAAAAGGTCGATGTTGGCAAGCCCTGTCTTGCCAACCTGACACCTTCCAATAAAAAACCCCGATCGCGTCATGCGATCGGGGTTTTTTTTATTGGGTGTGGTGGATCAGGTCATGCGCGCCTGATACCCACCCCACACTGCGCCGGGGCCTGCCAGTCGGGACCGTCAAACCAGGCATCGCCCTGCAAGTAAGCGCGCAGCATGGGCAAGGCATCTTGCCCCCAAAACAATTTGTCATCGACCCGGAAGCTGGGCACGCCAAACACGCCCAGCGCCAGCGCTTCGTCGGTGTGTGCCTGCAAGGCCTGCTTGACCTCGGCGCTGGCCGCGTCTCTGGCGGGCCCAAGGTGGGCCGTCAAAAGCGCCAGGCGCTGCGGGTCGGCAGCATCTTCACCTGCACACCAGACATGGCGAAACACCTGCTCGCACACATAGCGGTTGGGCTGGCCCTCGGCATCGCATGCGGTGGCCAGTCGCAACAAGCCCAGCGGGTTGAAGGGGTGCAGGGTGGGCAGTTGCAAAGGCGTGCCCTGCTGCCTTGCCTGCCACAGCACCTGTCGATACGTCCAGTCGCGCTTGACCGGGATTTCTGCCGGGCCGAGCTGCCCGTGGTGCTTGAGCATGGCGGCAAACAGCACGGGTTTGTGCACCACCCGGTGGCTGATGCCCTGCAAGGCGCGGGGCAAGGCGTCGAAAGCCAGCCAAGCGTAGGGCGAGATGAAGTCCAGATAAAAATGAATGGTTTTCATGGGCGTGCAGTGGGTGTGATCTCGCACACAGTCTATAGGGTGAACACCGAGAGACGGGACAGGGCTTGACCCTAGAATTTGAACCAAACCTGTTTTCCAGGTGAAGTCATCTTGGTCTTTGACTTCAGTGCCCCACACTCAAGGAGACAGCATGTACAAGCACATCATTTTGGCCTATGACGGCTCGGCCAGCGGACAAAAAGCCCTGCTCGAAATCAAGGAACTCGCGCACTGGGGGCAACCCCAGCTGACCTTGGTGGCGGTGGTGCCCACCCCCATGGACGTGGGTTCCATGGAAATGGGTTACTACGCCTCGACCAACACGGCGGCCGTCGAAGCACAACTGGAACAGCAATTGAACGATGGCGTGGCCGCCTTGAAGTCAATGGGTTTCACCGCCCACGGTGAACTGCTCAAAGGTGAAGTCATCAAGGCGCTTTCTGACTATGCCGAGCGCATGTCGGCAGACTTGCTGGTGGTGGGCCACCGGCACGAGACCAACTTGCTGCGCCGATGGTGGAGCGGATCGACCGCCAAGGCCTTGGTGGACGAGTCGCCTTGCAACGTGCTGATTGTGGTGGAGCGCAGCGCCTGAGCAACAAGCCGCGTCAAGCGCCCGGGGCCGAAGCCAAGCGCCACTGAATGCGCTGCCAGACCTGGCGTTTGACTTCGTCGGGCAAGCGGCTCCAGTCCCCGATTTCTTGCAGGGTGCGCAAGCAGCCTTCGCATAGCCCTGTTTGTGGGTGCATCACACACACCGACACACAGGGCGAGGGAACATGGGGAACGACCTCGGCGAGCACTTGCGCGGCACGTTCGGCCAATTTCTGAAAACGAACCATCATGCGCTGACTCCGCTCGATTTGGATTCGGTTTGGGCCACATCGGCCACGGGCGCGCCGGTCAGGCGCTTGAGGTCTTCGGGCTGCAACTCGAACACACCATGCGGGTGCCCTGCGGCGGCCCAGACCACATCAAATCGCCACAGGTCCTGATCGAGCAAGGTCACAGGCGGGTTCAGGTGCGCCACGGGCGAGACCCCGCCAATCGTGAAGCCCGTTTGGGACTTGACGAAGTCGGCATCGGCACGGCCGACCTTGCCTACCAAAGCAGAGACTTTTTTCTCGTCCACGCGGCGGTCCCCCGAAGTGACCACCAGCACGGCCACGCCGTCTTCCTTGCGCCTGAAAATCACGCTCTTGGCAATCTGCCCCAGCTGGACCCCCAGGCCGTCTGCAGCTTCCTGAGCGGTACGCGCTGCACCGTCGAGCATGAGGGGCGCATGCGAATGCCCGGCGTCTTGCAGCGCACGCGAGACACGCTGCACGCCTTCGGGCAGGGCATGGAGTTCGGCACCACACATGGTTCAAGCTGCCCGCTTGTTGAGAATGGCTTTGGCCACGTTGGAGTTGGGTTTGCGGTCCAAAAAGTCACTGATAAAGGCGCCCGCATCGACCAATTTGTCCAGGTCAATCCCGGTGGCAATGCCCATGCCGTGCAACATGTACACCACATCTTCGGTGGCCACGTTGCCGGTGGCACCCTTGGCGTAAGGGCAACCGCCCAGACCCGCCACCGAGGACTGAAAATTCCACACGCCCATTTGCAGCGCTGCCAGGGTGTTGGCCAGCGCCTGTCCGTAGGTGTCGTGAAAATGGCCGCAGATGTGGTCGATGTCGAAGTGCTGCAGCGTGGCTTCGATGGCTTTTTGCACCTTGAGCGGTGTGCCCGTGCCAATGGTGTCGGCCATGTCCACGCGCTGCACGCCAATTTGCTTCATCAGGCTGGCCAAGTGCGCCACGTTGGCAGCGGGCACCTCACCTTCGTAAGGGCAACCCACACTGCAGCTCATGGCACCGCGCACGGCAATACCTGCCGCCAACGCCGCCTGCACCACGGGCGCAAAGCGCTCCATGCTTTCTTCGATCGAGCAGTTGATGTTCTTCTGGCTGAAGGCTTGGCTGGCGGCACCAAAAACCACAATCTCGTCGGGGCACGACGCCACCGCCGCCTGAAAGCCCACCATATTGGGCGTGAGCACCGAGTAGCGCACGCCCGCTTGGCGCTGGATGCCCGCCATCACAAGCGCGTTGTCGGCCATTTGTGGCACCCACTTGGGGCTGACAAAACTGGTGACCTCGATCTCGGTCAGGCCTGCGGCCTGCAGGCGGTGCACCAGCTCGACTTTGACTTCGGCGGGAACCGGCTGCTTTTCGTTTTGCAGGCCATCGCGGGGGCCGACGTCGATGAGTTGAACGCGTGAAGGAAGGGACATGGAAAGCTCTTTCAATTCAATAACCGCGCTGGTGGTCAACCACACCATTGATCGCATCACCGCGTTGCAGAGCCTGCATTTTGCCCACGATTTGGGCGATGCTTTCTTCGCGCAGGGTTCGGGCCGAGGTGTGGGGCGTGACGGTGATTTTGGGGTGTTGCCAGAAGGGGTGGTCGGCGGGCAGGGGCTCGGTGCGGAACACGTCGAGTGTGGCACCGGCCAAGTGGCCGCTGTCCATCAAGGTGATCAGGTCTTCTTCGACCAAATGCTTGCCGCGCGCCACGTTGATGAGGTAGCCGCCCTTTTGCAACTGCGACAGGGTTGCGTGGTTCAAGATGTTTTCGGTCTCGGGCGTCAGTGGCATGAGGTTGACCAGCACACGCGTGGCGGCCAGAAACTCGGGCAAACCTTGCGCGCCATTGAAGCAGCGGATGCCAGGAAAGTTTTTGGCACTGCGGCTGTAGCCGTTGACCGGAAATTCAAACACCTGCAAAGCTTTGGCCACGCGCTCGCCCAGCACGCCCAAGCCCATCACACCCACGGTAAAGTCGGCGCGGTTTTGGGGTTTGCGGTAAGACCATTTGCCCGCTTGGGTGTCGGCGTCATAGCCGTCGAACTCCCGAAAATGCCGGATCACCGCATGGCACACGAACTCGGCCATTTGCACCGACATGCCAGCATCGTCCAGGCGAACGACCTTCAGGCTGGGCGGCAGTTTCAGCTGCAGCAGGGCATCGACACCTGCGCCAATGTTGAACAGGGCCTGCAGACCCGACTGCTCGTCGATGAATTGCTGCGGCGGTGCCCAGACGATGGCGTGATCTGCTTGGGGCGCGCCCGGTGTCCAGGCATAAACCTCCGCGGCAGGAAAGGCTTGTTGAACGGCTTGTACCCAAGGCTCGGGGGGCAGGCTGGCAAAACAGATGGTGATTTTCATAAAGTGATTTTGTCAGCAAGACCAAGTCCGCGTTGTCACATGGGTGAGGCCCATGAGCAGGAGGCATCGCACTCGGGCGATGGTTTGTGGTCTGCGCGGAAGCTATCGCGGCGAGGGCGCCGCTCCTACAGGGTGGCGGACCTGCAGGCGTCAAGGGTAATCGTTGTCTTTGTGGAAGCCCACCCTCGGGGCGATGGTTTGTGGGCTGCGGGGATGCCATCGCGGCGAGGGCGCCGCTCCTACAGGGTGGCGGACCTGCAAGCGACAAGGTTCATGATTGTCTTTGTGGGGGCCTTGCCCTCGGGGTGAGGGTTTGTGGTCGGCGGGGGTGCTATCGCGGCGAGGGCGCCGCTCCTACAAGGATGGTGACACTGCGAGCGTCAAGGCTCAGGCTGTCTCTGTGGGAGCCCCGCCCTCGGGGCGATGGTTTGTGGGCTGCGGGGATGCCATCGCGGCGAGGGCGCCGCTCCTACAAGGGGCAGACCCACCAAATCACACGGCCAGCTTGAGCAGCTCGGCACCGTCGGCGACTTGGTCACCCGGCGCGTACAGCAACTCGGCCACCACGCCGTCTTTGGGCGCACTGATGGTGTGCTCCATCTTCATGGCTTCCATCACGGCCAGGGGCTGCCCCGCTTTGACCTTGTCGCCCGCCTTGACGGCAAAGGACACGACCTTGCCTGGCATCGGGGCCGTCAGACGGCCAGCCTCTTGTGCGGCTTCGCCGGCGTGGGCCAGCGGGTCGAGCAATCCGATGCGGGTGGCACCCTGGGGGGTGAACACATGGCAGGTTTCGCCTTGGGCATGCACCGTGCTGTGGATGCGTGCACCGTTGAACTGCACCCACAAACCATCGCCCTGGGGCGTTAACTGAAGCGCAGCTTCGGCCCCCTCACCCACTTGCAACAACCGCTGCGGGCCATAGGTCAAAACCGCGCGCACGGGCTGGCCATCGTATTCCAACTCAAAGCGGCGGCGTGTGGTGCCATGCGACTGCCAACCGTCACGGCGACTGAAGGGGTCAGCGCCTTGCGCAGCGGCTTCCAAGCGCAAGGCGTCAGCGATCACCGCAGCGGCGGCGGCCTGCAGGCCCACCGGGTCTTGCTTGAACAGCACGGCGCTTTCACGCTGGATGAGCGCGGTGTCGAGCTTGGCCATGGCAAAAGCGTCGCTGCGCACCACATGGCGCAAGAACTGCACATTGGTGTTCAGACCCACGATGTGGGTTTGCGCCAAAGCGGTGTCCAGCCGAGCCAGCGCTTGCTCGCGGGTGTCGCCATGCACGATGAGCTTGGCCACCATCGAGTCGTAAAACGGGCTGATGGTGTCGCCCTCGCGCACGCCGTCGTCGATGCGCACCGTGCTTCTTTCAAAGCTGCTGGCTTGCGGCTTGCGGTAGACCTGCAGCGTGCCGGTGGCGGGCAAAAAGTTGTTGTCGGGGTTTTCGGCGCAGATGCGTGCCTCAATCGCATGACCCTGGATGCGCAGCTGGTCCTGGCGCAAGGGCAGCGGCTCGCCGCTGGCCACGCGCAGTTGCCACTCGACCAAGTCCAGGCCGGTGATGGCCTCGGTGACCGGGTGCTCCACCTGCAAACGGGTGTTCATTTCCATGAAGAAAAAGCGCATGGATTCGGGCTGGTCATAAGCCGTTTGCTCAACGATGAATTCCACCGTGCCCGCACCCACGTAGTTCACGGCTTTGGCCGCAGCCACAGCCGCTGCACCCATCTGCGCACGCAGCGTTTCGGTCATACCGGGGGCCGGGGCTTCTTCAAGCACTTTTTGATGGCGGCGCTGCACCGAGCAGTCGCGCTCAAACAAGTACACGCAGTTGCCGTGCGTGTCGCCAAAAACTTGAATCTCGATGTGGCGCGGGCGCTGCACATACTTTTCGATCAACACCGCATCGCTGCCAAAGCTGTTGATGGCTTCACGCTTGCACGATGCCAGCGCTGCGGCAAAGTCTTCGGACTTTTCGACCACCCGCATGCCTTTGCCACCACCACCGGCGCTGGCTTTGATGAGGGCGGGGTAACCGATGCGGTCGGCTTCGGCTTGCAGCAGCGCTGGGGCTTGGTTGGCACCGTGGTAGCCGGGCACCAGGGGCACACCGGCTTGTTCCATCAAGCGCTTGGATTCGGCTTTGAGGCCCATGGCCAAAATCGCCGAGGCGGGCGGACCGATGAACACCAACCCCGCTGCGGCGCAGGCCTTGGCGAAGTCTTCGTTCTCGCTCAAGAAGCCATAGCCCGGGTGCACCGCCTGGGCACCCGTTTCTTGTGCGGCTTGCAAGATGCGCTCCCAGCGCAGGTAGCTTTCTTTGGGTGCACTGCCGCCAATGTGCAACGCTTCGTCACACGCTTGCACATGCTTGGCCCCGGCATCGGCGTCCGAATAAACGGCCACGGTCTGGATGCCCATTCGGCGGGCGGTGGCTGCAACGCGGCAGGCGATTTCGCCACGGTTGGCAATCAGGATTTTTTTAAACATCGAAAACCTCATTCAGTGTTCTGCAGGAGCGAGCCCTGCTCGCGATTGGAGCCTCATGCAGATCGCTTGCAATGCAAGCTCCCACATACAGAAACAGGGTCAGGCCAACCAGCCCGGTTGACGTTTGTCGAGGAAGGCCGACAGGCCATCTTGCGCTTCGGGGGTGGCCCGCAGCCCAGCGATGCGCTGGGCGGTATCTTCGACCACGGCATCGTTGATGGGCTTGTTGTCGACGGCGCGAATCAGGTCCTTGGCGGCGGCTTGCGAGAGTGGGCCGCCCTGGATCAAGGCATCCACGATCTCCTGCACTTTGGCGTCCAATTGCTCGGGCTCGACCGCTTCGTGCACCAGGCCCAACTCACGGGCGCGCACGGCGTCGATGCGTTCGGCCGACTGGAAGTAGCGGTAGCTTTGGCGTGCGCCGATGGCCCGCACCACATAGGGGCTGATGGCGGCAGGGATGATGCCGAACTTGACTTCGGAGGTGGCAAACACCGCCTTGGTCGACGCGACTGCGATGTCGCACGCAGCCGTCAAACCCGTCCCGCCGCCCAATGCAGCGCCATGCACGCGGGCAATGGTGGGCTTCTTCATCTCGGCCAACACACGCAGCATGCGGGCCAGAGCGCGGGCGTCGCGCAGGTTGTCTTCCACGCCATTTTGCGCGGCGCGTTTCATCCAGTTCAGGTCAGCGCCGGCCGAAAAGCTCTTGCCGCGCCCGGCAAGCACGACCACGCGCACGCTGTCGTCAGCGTCCAAGGCTTCGCAAGCGGCCGTGAGTTCGGCGATCAGGCTTTCATCAAAAGCGTTGTGCACATCGGGGCGGTTCATCCACACGGTGGCGACGCGGTTGTGGCGTTCGATTTCCAGGGTTTGAAAATCTAAATTTTGAGAGCTCATGATTAGTCCTTGATTTCAAAACCTTGACGGCGAAGGAAGTCAGAGACCACCGGTCGCCAGACCGCAGGGAATCGCGTAAACAGACTGTGTCCGTCTTCACCGTGTGGTGGAAATTGCTTGAACTCGGCTTGTCCTCCGGCTTTCAGGAAAGCATCAAACCATTCACGCGGGTATGTGGGTCCAAAGTACTGATCGTTTTCTGTGTAAACCCAAAGCATCGGCACGCGGGCAGTCTTGCCGTAATTGGCAAACATGCGCTCCAACAAATCGGGGCGGCACGGACGCTGCGGCATGGTCTGAGGATTGCCACCGCCACCCCCCGCGAAATTGATCGTGGCCACAACGCCAACAACATTGCGTGCAGCCATGGTCACCGAAGTTGCACCGCCAAACGATTGACCCACAACAACGCTGCGCTGAGGATTGACATCGGGACGCTGCCACACCGCCTGCAATACGGCCTGTGTCTGCTGTGCAGCGGCTGCATAAGCCGGCTCATAAACCTTGTTTCGGCACTGGCCTGTGTCTTCAACATCATCTCCACCACTGACGCCATATCCCACGCGCGTTGGCACAGCCACCAAAAAACCATGTCCAGCAAACCATGCCGACGCATCGCTGTAACGCGCACGCCCAAGCGATGCGCGTGATGCCGCATCCACTGCGCGCCCATGATTTAAGACAAGCACCGGGCGTGGTTGTGGTGTGGCATCATCAAAGAACGTGGTCACGCGAATGGTTTGCTCAACGCGTTTATTGAACATGTCACTGACCTGAACAGCAACATCTTGCTGTTGCTCCACAAGCCGTGCTTGCACGCAGTTTGAAAAAAATGCAAGCAAAGCCGCAGCGAGCACACAGTGTTTTTTTATCGGAATAGACATCCAAAAAAATAAGGCCTCTTGTAGCGCAATCACCCCATCGTCAAAAGTATTGCGACGCTCACCTCGACCCAAGACACCACCGTTCTGCGCCGAGATGTTCAAAGTCAATCTCATTTTCTCGACTCCTCTTGCAAGCAATACACCATGTCCAGCTCCGGGCAAGGCTGACCCAAGCCCGTCAATGCCGCCGTGATCTGGCCACGGTGGTGAGTGGCGTGGTTGAAGACATGCGCCAAGGTGGCGGCAAACGGCAAGGACTGGGGCACGCCCTTGCTGGTCTGGTAGTCCAGATGGCCGTCAAAGCGCTCGGCGGACCAGGTGCCGATCAGGGGTGCCCAATTCGCCGAGCCACCCTTGAGCGCCTGCGCCAAGCGTTCGCGCTCGGGTTCGATTTCGGCATCGAGCGCCAGCACGGGCGATGCGCCTTTGGCAAAACGCGCATACCACAGCAGGTGCTCGGCCACCAGCAGATGGTTCAGCGTGCCGTGGATGCTTTTGAAAAACAGGCCCACGTCGCGTTGGTAGTCTTGTTCGGGCACGGGCAATACGGCTTCGAGCAGGCGGTGCGTGGCCCAGACGTGGTAACGCGCTAGACCGCTGAAGTGGGTATGCCAAGTCGATGTGTTCATTGTGGCCATGTGTCCAGTCCTCCTAAAGTTTTGAGCGATTCAAAATCCGCGTCGCGGTGCAGCAGCGTGTAGCCATGGGTCATGCAGTAGCTGGCCAACAGCACGTCGATGGGGCTGCGCACGGTGCGGCCCTGTGCCCGCAGGCGTCGGTACAGCGCTGCCGCGCTGAGCGCATGGGCTGCCCCGCCAATGTCCATCACGGGTAAATCCAACAGCAGGCTTTCTGCAGTGCGACGGGCTGTGTCGTTGCGAAATCCGCGCAGCACTTCGAACACCACCAGATCGGCTGTGCCAATCGACACGTCTCCACCTTCCAGCCAGCGCACCAGTTGTTGGCGTTGCGGTGTCGGCGCTTGATTGAAGAAGTCAATCCAGACGCTGGAGTCCACCAGAATCATGGCTTCTTCCGGCCTTTTGCGATCAGTGCGGGAGGCTCGGGCTCTTGAAGCACCAAAGCCTGAACGCCTTTATAGACCTTCTCTGCCCCGTCAATGGCGCGGTCGTACGGTTCACCTGCGGCCTTCAAAGCCTGCTGCTGCGCCCGCCAGCGGGCCCATCCTTCGTCAGAGTCGTCCCACTGAAGCTGTCCTTGCAAGGCCAGCAAACCGTCATAGACTTTGCGCCGCTTGAGCATGCGCAAGCCCTCTTCCACAGCCTCTCGCTTGGTCTTGAAATCGCCATAAGCCATGACGTCGGCCATGAGCTTGTCGTCGATCACGATGTTGGTTCGCATGTCGAATCCCTCTTTAATGTGTATGAAATCACAAAATCATACACATCACATGCGAAAAAGTCCAAATTTCGTCTCGGGGATCGGTGCATTGAGCGATGCGCTCAAGCCCAGCGCCAGCACGCGGCGGGTGTCGGCTGGGTCGATGATGCCGTCGTCCCAGAGGCGGGCGGTGGCGTAATAAGGGTGCCCTTGCTCTTCGTATTGCTGTTTGATCGGGGCCTTGAAGGCCTCTTCTTCTTCCATGCTCCACTGACCGCCCTTGCCCTCGATGCCATCGCGCTTGACGGTGGCCAAGACACTCGCGGCCTGCTCGCCGCCCATGACGCTGATACGGGCGTTGGGCCACATCCACAAGAAACGGGGCGAGTAAGCCCGGCCGCACATGCCGTAGTTGCCCGCGCCAAAGCTGCCGCCGATGATGATGGTGAACTTGGGCACAGCGGCGGTGGCCACGGCCGTGACCATCTTCGCGCCGTTGCGGGCGATGCCTTCGTTTTCGTATTTGCGGCCCACCATGAAGCCGGTGATGTTTTGCAAGAAGACCAGCGGGATCTTGCGCTGGCAGCACAGCTCAATAAAGTGAGCGCCTTTGAGGGCCGACTCGCTGAACAAAATGCCGTTGTTGGCGATGATGCCCACCGGCATGCCTTCGATGCGGGCAAAGCCGCAAATCAAGGTGGTGCCAAAGCGCGATTTGAATTCGTCGAACTCTGAGCCGTCGACGATGCGGGCAATGATCTCGCGCACATCAAAGGGCTTGCGACTCTGCTTTCCTGTTTCATCGGTGGGGATCACGCCGTACAACTCTTGTGCATCAAACAGCGGCGGCACGGGTGCGTGTGTGGCGATGTTGGGGGCTTTTTGCGCGTTCAG
>JAIXOX010000124.1 GCA_027486555.1 Comamonadaceae bacterium | reverse complement strand
CTTTTTTCGATGCTGGGGCCGGTGACCAAATGCTCGCGGGCTTCGGGGTCCAGGCGATGGCGCAACTCTTCCCAAAAGGCTTCGTCAGACCATTGCTCGACTTTGTCGGTCAAGGGCACCTGCAGGTAGTAGCGGCTGCGCGTGGCGCTGCGCTGCGAGCACAGGGCAAAACCGCGCGTGCTGTTGGCGTAAATCAGTTCGTGGTGCACAGGGGGCGTGTCAGACAACACACCCAGCCAGCCAAAGGGGTAGACCTTTTCGTATTCGCGGATCTTGTCTTTTGGGGCGCTGGCGCGGCACACCCCGTGAAAACCGTCGCACCCGGCGATGAAGTCGCATTCAATCGTGTGAACTTGACCGTCTTTTTCGTAGGTCACGCGGGGCTTGGCGGTGTCAAACTCGTGCACCTGCACATTGCCCGCCTCGTACACGGTGGGCAAGCCTGTCGCCTGGCGTGCGTCCATCAGGTCGCGGGTGACTTCGGTTTGGCCGTAAACGATGACGTTTTTGCCACCCGTGAGCTGGTTCATGTTGATGCGGTGGCGCGCGCCCTTGAACAGCAAGTCAAAGCCGCCGTGGATCAGGCCTTCGGCATGCATGCGTTGACCCACACCGGCTTCATCGAGCAGGTCCATGGTGACTTGCTCCAGCACACCCGCACGAATGCGCGAGAGCACGTAGTCGCCGCTTTGGCGCTCCACGATGATGGCGTCGATGCCCGCCTTGAACAGCAATTGGCCCAGCAACAAGCCTGAAGGGCCTGCGCCAACGATGGCAACCTGAGTGCGCGTGGCTTCGGTCATGAAAAGTCTCCGGGAATATGGGTCAAATGCAATGCCCACAAGCTTAGTCAAGAAGACAGGGCGTGTTAGCGCTGTAGATTTTGGTTTGTGCGATGAATGTTATTTTTGTGCGATGATCGCGCAAATTAACGCAGATCAATGGGTTTGTCCCAACGACCCTGTCGGGGCTGAAGCCGCCGACCTACGGGGTCTGCCACTTGTAGGTCGGCGGCTTCAGCCCCGACATCTTTACCTGGAGCGAGCTCCACCATGACCATCGCCAAAGCAGACTACATCGAAGGCCTGGCCAAAGGCCTGGCCGTGCTCGAAGCCTTTGACACCGAACGCCAGCGCCTGAACGCCACGCTGGCCGCGCAGCGCACCGGTATCACGCGGGCGGCGGCGCGGCGGCATCTGCTCACGCTGGCCGAGCTGGGTTATCTGGAGACCGACGGCAGCCACTATTGGTTGTCGGCGCGTGTGCTGCGCTTTGCGGGCAGCTACATGGCCACTTCGCGCTTGCCACGCACGCTGCAGCCCACGCTCAACCGCTTGGCTGCGCAAACGCAGGCGGCCTTCAGCGCCGTGGTGCTCGATGGCGGCGAGGGCGTGATCGTGGCGCGCAGCGCAGGCACGGCCGAGCCGGTGCGGCACTTGGCCTATGGCCTGCACTTGGGTGCACGCTTGCCCGCGCACGCCACGTCCACCGGGCGGGTCTTGCTGGCCAATTTGCCCAAGGCCGATTTCGCTGCCTGGCTCAAAGGGCGGGAGCTGGCCCGCATCACGCCGCAGACCGAAGTGGGGGTGGCCAAGTTCAAGGCACTGATCGACAAGGTGCGGCAAGACGACCATTGCCTGGCCCGCGACGCACACGAGCTGGGCATCCACGCGCTGGCCGTGCCCCTGCGCAATATGCAGGGGCAGACGCTGGCCGCGTTGAATGTGGTGGGCACGGCAGATCAGCTGTCAGGGAGCGTGGTCGAACGAAAATGGCTGCCCCTGCTATTGGAGGCCGCACGCGATCTGCGCCCCTTGTTGTGACAGCGCGTGATTGCCTGGTCTGCGAGGGTGATCGCGACGGGGGCGTCGCTCCTACAGGGGATGGCCCTGCATTTTGTGGGAGCCCTGCCCTCGGGTCGATTGGTGGTGGTCTGCGAGGGTCATCGCGACGAGGGCGTCGCTCCTACAAATGCCCCTGCATTTTGTGGGAGCCCTGCCCTCGGGTCGATGGGTGGTGGTCTGCGAGGGTCATCGCGACGAGGGCGTCGCTCCTACAGGAAATGGTCCTGCATTTTGTGGGAGCCCTACCTTCGGGGCGATGGGTGGTGGTCTGCGAGGGTCATCGCGACGAGGGCGTCGCTCCTACAGGGGCAAGTGGTCATCGCGCTTGCAGGGGGCGATCAATCTTCGAAACTGTATTGGGCTGCCAGCCTTAAAAAGCCTGAAACATCCGGGTCCAGGCCGGTTTCGGATTGCAGGATCTCGCCCACCACAGGGGCCAAATGGGCGGCAAGTCGGGCATCCAAAAACAGCAAACGGGAGCGGCGGGCCAGCACATCTTCCACGCTCAAGGCGTACTCGTGGCGGGCGGCAAAACGAACCATCGCCTCGCTCAAGGTCGCGCTCAGCCAATGCTGCGCGCCGGGCAACTGGGCCAGCCAGACTTGCTCGCTGCCATACGAATGATCGCCCTCGGGGGCACCGATCGACACCGGCGCAAGCCCAGCGGCCCCACCCACGGCCCCACCCTCCGCCCCAACCAGCGGCAAGTGTTCGGTTCGCGCACCGCCCCGAGGGGCCAGCAAAGCACTGTCCACACACTTTTGCAACACATCTTCGGCCATGGCCCGGTAAGTGGTCCACTTGCCGCCTGTCACCGTGACCAAGCCCGACCGGCTCACCAGCACCGTGTGTTCCCGGCTCAACGCTTTGGTGTTGCTGCCCTCATTTGTCGGGGGCTTGACCAGCGGGCGCAAACCCACCCAAATGCTCTTCACATCGCGACGCTCCGGGGCGCGCTTCAAGTAGCGGGCGGACTCTTTCAGGATGAAATCAATTTCTGACTCAAAAGCCAAGGGCTCCCGCGCCACATCGTCACGCGCGGTGTCGGTCGTGCCCAAAATCACCTGCCCCAACCAGGGCACAGCAAACAGCACGCGGCCATCGGCGGTTTTGGGAATCATCAAGGCCACATCGCCGGGCAAAAACGCCTTGTCCACCACGATGTGCACCCCCTGGCTCGGGGCCACCATGGCCTGGGTGCTGCCGTCTTGCTCGCGCAAAGCATCGACCCACACCCCCGTGGCATTGACCACACAGCGCGCCTGAATCTCGTGGGCTTTGCCGGTCATGGCATCGGTGCAATGCAAACCCGACACCCGGCCATCGGTGTAACGCAAGCCATCTTCCCGCATGCGGTTGAGCAGCAAAGCCCCTTCAAGCGCCGCCGTGCGCGCCAAGGCCAGCGCCAGCTTGGCGTCGTTGAACTGGCCATCCCAATACTTCACGCCGCCGTGCAAACCCTTTGTCTGCGCCGATGGCAAACACGCCATGACCTGCTCGGGCGACAAAAATTCGGTTGGCCCCAAGCCCGCCCTGCCAGCCAAGGCGTCGTACAACTTCAAGCCCAGGCCATAAAACGGCTTTTCCCACCACGCATAAGAAGGCATCACAAAGGCCAAAGCCTGCGCAATGTGGGGCGCGTTGTGCAACAAGGTGCTGCGTTCGTGCAGCGCTTCGCGCACCAAGGCGATGTTGCCCTGCGCCAAATACCGCACGCCCCCGTGCACCAACTTGGTCGAGCGCGACGACGTGCCTTTGGCAAAATCATCCGACTCCACCAAGACCACCCGATAACCCCGCGCAGCCGCATCCAAAGCCACCCCCAAACCTGTGGCCCCACCCCCCACAACGGCCAGGTCATAAACCGTGTCGGCGTGCAATCGGGCCACCAGCTCGGCGCGGCGTGTGGGCAAAGGGGGAGAGGGATGGGGCATGAATTAAAGTGGCTTGATCTTCTTGATTATGAATGGGCATGACCATGACTTTCCTCCTTGCACTTGACCAGGGCACCTCCAGCTCGCGCAGCATCGTGTTCACCCCCCAAGGCCAGATCGTGGCCATGGCGCAGCAAGAAATCACCCAGATTTACCCCCAACCGGGCTGGGTCGAGCACGACCCCATGCAAATTTGGCAAACCCAGTTGGCCACGGCGCAAGAGGCCTTGGCCAAGGCGGGCGTCAGCGCCGCCCAAGTCACGGGGCTGGGCATCACCAACCAGCGTGAAACCACGGTGGTGTGGCACAAAAGCACCGGCCAGCCCATTCACAACGCCATCGTTTGGCAAGACCGGCGCACCGAACCGGCCTGCGTGGCCCTGCGCGAACAAGGCCTGACCGACACCATTCAGGCCAAAACCGGCTTGCTGGTGGACGCGTATTTCTCGGGCACCAAACTGCAATGGATTTTGGACAAGGTGCCCAACGCCCGCGCCCAAGCCGAGCGCGGCGAATTGCTGTTTGGCACCATCGACACCTGGCTCATGTGGCACTTGAGCGGCGGCGCGGTGCACGCCACCGACGTGAGCAACGCCTCGCGCACCCTGCTGTTCAACATCCACACCCAACAATGGGACGCCGAACTGCTGGCCGCCTTGCGCATCCCGCCCGCCATGATGCCCAAGGTCCACGCCTCCAGCGCCCTGTTTGGCCAAGTGCAAGCCCACTTGCTGGGCCACGCCATTCCCATCGGCGGGGTGGCGGGCGACCAGCAAAGCGCCCTGTTTGGCCAAGCCTGCTTTGGTGCCGGCATGGCCAAAAACACCTACGGCACGGGCTGCTTCATGCTCATGCACACGGGCCACAGCGCCATGTCATCGCAAAACGGCCTCATCACCACCAGCGCAGCGCAAACCCTGGCACCCGAGACGGCAGCACCGCAATTTGCCCTGGAAGGCAGTGTGTTTGTGGGCGGCGCCGTGGTGCAGTGGTTGCGCGATGGGCTGGGGGCCATTCGGCACAGCAGCGAGGTGCAAGCCCTGGCCGAAAGCGTGCCCGACTCAGGCGGCGTGACCGTCGTGCCCGCCTTCACCGGGTTGGGTGCCCCTTACTGGAAACCCGACGCCCGAGGCTCCATCACCGGACTGACTCGCGGCAGCACCGTGGCCCACATTGCGCGTGCCGCCTTGGAGAGCATCGCCTTTCAAAGCGCCGCCTTGCTGCAAGCCATGGGCCGCGATCTGGCGCAGGCAGGCCTGGCCCCGGTGCAAGAGCTGCGTGTGGATGGCGGCGCCTGCGTGAACAACCTGCTCATGCAGTTCCAGGCCGATTTGCTGGGCCTGGACGTGGTGCGCCCCGAAGTGACCGAAACCACCGCCTTGGGCGCGGCCTATCTGGCCGGCTTGTCCACCGGGGTCTACGCCAATACCGACGAGCTCAGCGCCCTGTGGCGCGCAGAACGCCGCTTCAGCCCCCAACGCCCACCCGACTACGCCGCTGAACAAATGGCACTGTGGGAAAACGCCGTGCGCAAAACGGTGCTGTGAAGGGGCTCTCTCACGGGTGACGGTGCCCCGCGCAAGCTTGCAGACCACCACCCATCGCCCCGAGGGCGGGGCTCCCACACATACCGGGGCACTTGAAACCTTATCGAGCCGGCCCCGTGAAGCTGGCTGGACCCGCTTCCCCGTAGGAGCGGCGCCCCCGCCGCGATCAACCCTCGCAGACCACCCCCATCGCCCCGAGGGCGGAGCTCCCACACATACCGAGGCACAGATACAGCACAGATGGGTCAAGAGTCATTGTGGAACGCGCGAGCTTGGATCAAGAAATGCCAAGAAAACATGAGGTAGCGGGTAAACCCCTAAAAAAGTCAACAACCAAACGATTGTTTTGCAAGACTCCTGTCGATAGCATGAAGGGGGCACGCATCAATTTCCGCCATTTGGCAATTTTGAAAAACAACGAGGAGTCACCGATGAATAAACATTTTCTGGTTACCTGCGCAGCACTGGCACTTGCACTCCCTGTGCAAGCCCAAGATTACCCATCCTTGACACTCAAGATGGCACACCCTCTGGCGCAAACCTTTCCGGGTGCCGAATGGGACAAGTGGTTTGCTGAAGAAATTGAAAAACGATCTGGCGGCAAAATCAAGATCCAGATTTTCTGGTCCGGTCAGCTCGGTGGCCTCACAGAAATCAAAAACCTGGTGGGCAATGGCGCTGTGGACATTGGCGTGTTCGCACAAGCTGTTCATGCCGCAGAACTTCCATTGACTTCCGTTTCGGCAGGCCTGCTCAATCGCGTATCTGCAGATGCCAAGACAGGTTCTGAATTGGCGCGTGCCAGCTATGCCACCAAAGCAGTGACCGATGAACTTCAGGCTCAAAACCTCAAAGTCATCAAGTGGACTGTCCCTTCCCCCTATAAGCTGCTTTGCAACAAGCAAATCAACACATCCGCCGACCTCAAAGGATTGAAAGTCAGAGCGGTTGGCGGCGCCTACGTGCCCATTTGGATGGAGGCTTATGGCATGGTGCCAACGCGGGTTCAAGCGACCGAAATCCGTGAGGGTCTGCAGCGTGGAACACTCGATTGCAACTTCGGTCCCATCGAATGGACGCCTTTTTCAGATCTGCAAAAAGTCGCACCTTATCTGTCTGACTTGAACACGGGCTCCTTCACAACATTCCAGATGTATGTGCCCGCCAAGGCTTACAACGCATGGCCACGCTCGGTGCAGACCTTGTTCACGCAAGTGGCTCAAGAAGCCATGCAAAAAGACCTGGCAGCTCTGCCCAAAGTCGAAGCCGATGCCATGGACAAATTCAAAGCCACAGGTGGCAGCATCGTTCAGATGAAAGATCTGCAAAATTTCATCACGCGTTCGCCTGACATGATCCAAATCTGGGTCGACAAGTCCACCAAAGACGGCATGGGCGAGAAGATCAAAGAACTGATTCCCCTGCAAAGGAAAGCTGCGCAAAGCTTTGCAAACTCGCGCAACTGATCTCCTTTGACGATGAATAAATTAATTCAATGGATTGAAAAAGCAGCACTTGCGGTTTGCGCAAGTGCTGTGCTCATCATGATGGTTATTGGTTCAATAGACATCGTGATGGGCAACGTATTGGGCTTTTATATATCGTACAAAGTAGAGCTGTCCGGGACGCTTTTGGCGACCAGTATTTTCTTGGCTTGCAGTCCTGTCCAAAGAGGCAACGAACATATTCGAGTGGATTTGTTCGACCCTTACATGGGTGAAACAACCAGAAAAATGACCGCTGTTCTTGGCAATCTGTGCGGTCTTTTATTTGTGGGATTGATTAGCTATGGTTTGTGGGATCAGGCATTCAAAAGTGTGATGATTTTTGAGGCATCTGCTGACACTTCAGGGTTCTTAATTTGGCCCTGGAAATTAGCATGCCCCATTGGGACGAGTCTTTGCGTTCTGACCATCGGGGGTCAATTGATCCAGCAAATTTTCACTTCCTCATCATTGAAGGAAAGCCAGTGACAGTAGGTTTAATAGGTTTTGTCGCCATGCTCGTTCTCTTGGGTCTTGGCATCCCGGTAGCCTACTCGGTTGGAACCGTTGCGATAGTTGGCATTTTTTATGCCATCGGCCCCACTTTTTTGTTGTCCACGATCCAGTCATTACCCTATGCCTTCGCAAGTGATTACAACTTTGTCGTAGTTCCCTTGTTCGTGTTGATGGGCACTTTGGCATCTCGAGCCGGGATCATCACTGATCTGTACAAAGCTGCGTTCCAGTTGACCAGTGGAATTCGTGGAAGCCTGATGATGGCGACTGTGATGGCACAAGCCATGTTTGCAGCCATATCGGGCTCGACAACCGTCGCAGCAAGCATCTTCACGCGCATGGCTTTGCCAGAAATGATCCGCTATGGCTACAACCCTGGCGTGTCTGCTGGTTGTGTCGCTGCTGCTGGCACTCTGGCAGGGCTCATTCCGCCCTCCATTGCCATGGTGCTTTTCGCTGTACTGACGGGGGAACCCATTGGCAAGTTGCTGATCGCCGGCATCTTGCCTGGTGTATTGACTGCAGTGGGCTATATCGTGGGCATTAAGATCATGTTGATCTACAGACCCGAATGGGCTCCTATGATCAGTGAAAGATTCAGTTTGAAGCAAAAGCTCCAGGGCATTTCAAAAGCCTGGGCTGTTTTCTTGCTGATTGGTTTGGTGGTTGGCGGCATTTACACAGGCACGTTTCCGCCTTCAGCTGCGGGTGCGGTTGGAGCAACCGGCGTTCTTTTGGTTGCCCTGTCGACCAAGCGTTTGCCCAAGGGTGCTCTGTGGGAAAGCCTCATTGAAAGTGCACGCATCTCCGCTGTGCTTTTCTTGATCGTCATGGCTGGTCTCTTGTTCAGCCGATTCTTGCTGGTCAGTGGCTTCATCGGTGACCTCAAAGCATTGGTGGTCACCCTGGAAATGAGCGCCTTCGTGTTTATTGCCTTGGTGGTGATTCTGTATTTGATCCTGGGTTGCTTCGTAGACAGCGTTTCTTTGATGATCATCACGCTGCCCTTTCTTTACCCCATTTCCACGTCCCTGGGCATCAATGGCATCTGGTTCGGTGTGCTCATCATCAAGCTCATCGAGATTGCTGCCATCACACCACCCGTGGGTCTGAATTTGTTTGCAGTTTTGTCATCGGGCAAGGGGCTCGTCAATTCGCGTCAATTGTTTGCAGGTGTCATGCCATTCCTCGTCATGGAGGCGGTGTTGCTGGCATTGCTAATGGGTTTCCCTGCCATCGCCACCATCTTGCCCGAATTGATGGACTGAAAATCAGGAGAAGAATATGAGGGCGACAGACGCGCTGGACAAAGCGGGATTAAGAACGCCTAACGCCATCTTCGTTCAGCAGGGTGGCATTTCCGTGAGCTACCAAGAGGCGGTCTCGATGTCCCATCGGATCGCCGCAAAAATCCAGCACATGGGCGTTGAGCCAGGCACCCGTGTCGCATTTTTGTCCCCCAACGATTGGCGTGGCTTGATTTTCATGTACGGCCTCTGGCGCGCAGGCATGGTCTTGGTGCCCGTCAATGTCAGAAACAGTCCCGTCTTGAATGCCGGCATTTTGCGGCAGCACCAACCCACGGCCATGGTGCATCACAGCCATGTCGCCGAGCTTGCTGCCCATGTGAAAGCAGAACTGCAAACACTGTCTCAGTGGTGTTGTCTTGACCAACAAGATGGCGACATACCTTCGCTCATGGATTGGATGGCGCCTCCTGGCTTGATGGCCAAAGAACTGCCCAACGATCCTTTGGCTCCGTGGACGCTGTATTCCACCAGCGGAACCACGGGCAGCTCCAAAGGCGTTCTGCACACGCACCTGTCCAACTACGTGACCAGCGTCGACATGCTGTTTGCCATGCGTGCACACGAAGCCAAGCGTCATTTGGTGGTGGCGCCCATGACCCACTTTGCGGGCAGCTTCATCTTCGCACTCACCATGACAGGGTCCACGCATGTGTTGCTGGACAAGGCGGACCCCCTGGAAATCCTGCAGACCATTGAGAAAGAAAAGATCCAAATCCTCTTTCTGCCACCCACCGTGATTTACATGCTGCTGGCCTCTGAAAAAATCAAATCATTTGATTACGGAACGCTGGAACATTTCATTTATGCCGCAGCGCCCATGGCTGAAGAACCCCTGAAACAGGCCCTGTCGGTTTTTGGTCCCGTCATGGTGAACATGTATGGTCAAGCAGAAGCCATCGGTCCCATCACCTCTTTGTCACCCACCGATCACATGCAAGGCGCAACACCTGCGCCTGCGAACGTCTTGCGATCGATTGGCTCCCCCTCCATCAGTCGACAAGCGCGGGTCATGCGCGAAGACGGCCAATGGTGCGAAACAGGTGAGCCCGGAGAAATCGTCTTGCGCGACTGGGTCAGCAGTGCCGCTTATCTGGATGATGAAGCGGCAACTGCTTTGGTGCACCGTTACGGCTGGTACCACACAGGTGACGTGGGGGCCATGGATCAAGACGGCCGCATCACGCTGCTGGACCGAAAAAAAGACGTGATCATCTCTGGCGGCTTCAACATCTACTCTGCAGGTGTAGAACAAGCTTTGATGACGCACGCAGCCGTACAAGAAGCATGTGTCTTTGGCATTCCAGACGACAAATGGGGCGAGTCGGTGCACGCCGTCTTGGAACTCAAGCCTGGCTGCGCGGTCGAAGCTGTCGAATTGCAGAACTTGGTGAAGGCGCAAATCGGATCGGTCAGCACACCCAAGTCACTGGAATTCACAGACAGCCTCCCCAGAAGCGCAACGGGCAAAGTGCTCAAACGTGAACTTCGAATGCGCTACTGGCAGGGCAAAGACAGGGCGATATGAGCCGCCGAACAGATGGCTCCAGTGATTTATCGGGCGACACCGTCAGTGGCCTGAAGCCATTCTTGGTGCAATATTTCAACCCTTCGGGCCACTGTTTCCACCGCACCCACAGAGGCCACACCCTGGCCTGCGCTCCACGCGGTTTTCCAACTGGCCAAATCGCTCGACCCCTTGGGCAGCAAACTGCCATCGGCGTTCATGATGCCCTGCGCCAGCAAGGACGATTTCAAAAAGTTGGCAGGAATGCCCGTCACCGCATCGGTCTTCACAATGTCATCGGCGCCGGCACTCGCCAAGGCCTCTTTGTACGCTGGCGACGCCATGCTTTCGGGCGTTGCGATGAATGGCGTTCCAATGTAAGCCATGTCAGCCCCCGCCACTTGAATGGCTCTGACTTGACGCCCGGTGCTCAAACAACCCGCAACGGCCAAGGGGCCCGACCAAAAGCCACGCACCTCCTCGACGAAGGCAAAAGGGTTGATCCAACCTGTGTTGCCGCCTGCGCCTGCCGTCAAAAGAACCAGCATGTCAACGCCCGCAGCTATGGCTTTTCTGGCGTGCCCGACAGTGGCTACGTCTGCCAACACCTGACCGCCGTAGGCATGAACGCGCTCGGCCACATTGACGGGCGATCCAACGGAAGTGATGACCCAAGGGACGCGGTGGTTGATCACGATGTCCAGGTCGTCATCTCGCCTTCCATTGGATGGATGCAGGATCAGGTTGGCCGCAAAAATACCGCTCGCGCCGCTTGTTCGATCCTTGATTTCTGCCAGCCAGGCATCCAGCATAGCGGGCGTTCGGGCGTTGAGCGTTGGAAACGCTCCCACAATGCCTGCGTTGGCCGCTGCCACCACCAGCTCGATACCGCTGACCAAAAACATGGGCGCGGCAATTACTGGAACCTTGAATGAAGAAAGCGCTTTTGTTTCCATGCTGACCGACATAAAGTTTCAAAAAAGAAGGTCCATGAAGCACTGCTGCAGTGTTTCAACCAGGCAAGCCATCTGCCCAGACAAGCCAAATTACCATGAATTCACCGAAGGAGAAAACCTTGTTATCCCTTGACCATGCCGAGATCACAATACCTGACATCTTCAACAGCCACGGTAAGTTTCGCAAACACCAAGAAGCGGTGGTGTGCGGCTCAGTCAGGCGCACTTGGGGCGATTTCAACGACAACATGAACCGTGTGGCCAACGCCCTTTTGGCATCCGGCGCTTCTAGAGGTGACCGGGTGGTGGTCATGATGGGCAATTCGGTGGAAATCCTCGAGGTCATGTTCGGTGTTGTCAAAGCTGGCTGCTGTGTGGTCCCGCTATCGGGTTTGCTCACGGGTCAACAATTGGCTTCCTTGATCAATGACTGCGGTGCCACGCAGGCATTTGCCACCCCGGACTTCATTGAACGTCTGCAGCCATTTCAAGATGAACTTTTGCATCTCCAAGCCAGCCATCGCTACGTTGTGCACGGCCAGGCTCAGGGCTGGACCGATTACCAAGCCTTGACCGATGCTCAGCCTACGGACACTCCGAATGTGGTCTACCGCTCTGAAGACGCCTTCAACATCATCTACAGCTCGGGCACAACAGGTCTTCCCAAAGGCATCATGCAAAGTCACCGGGCCAGAGTTCATTGGGCCATTTCCAACGCCATAGAAATGCGCTTCAGTGACCGCAGCCGCGCACTGACCACCACTTCACTTTATTCCAACGGCACATGGCTCATGATGCTGCCGGTTTTGTTCAGCGGCGGCACCTGTGTTGTCATGCCTGCTTTCGATCCGGTGGCGTTTTCAAAAATGGTGGAGGAAGAAAAAATCACCCACACCTTCATGGTGCCCGCGCAGTTCATTGCACTGCTGCAAACCGATATGGACCAGCATGACCTGAGTTCCCTGCAAGTGATCCTGTGTGCGGGCTCGCCACTCAGACGTGAGACCAAGCGTCAAGTCATCGAACGCTTGGGTGACAAACTCATTGAACTCTATGGCTTCAGCGAAGGCTTCGCCACCATGCTCAAACCTGGCGCACCCGCGGACAAGTTTGACACCGTGGGCATCCCCGTCCTGGGCTTTGAGGTGCGCATTCTGGATGAATCGGGACAAGTTCTTGGCCCCGGTGAAATTGGTGAAATCGCAGGTTACGGACCCGGCATGATGTCTGGCTACCACGGCAAAGCTGACGCAACAGCCGCGCTGATTTGGCAGGACGAAAGGGGGCGCACATTCATCCGCTCGGGTGACATAGGACGCCAAGATGAGGATGGTTATCTCACATTGGTGGACCGCAAAAAAGACATGATCATTTCAGGTGGGTTCAATGTCTTCCCAGCTGACTTGGAGGAAACTTTGGGGCAACACGCCGACGTCCTGGATGCCACGGTCATTGGCGTTCCACATGAACGCTGGGGAGAAACGCCATTGGCTTTGGTCATCCTCAGGCCTGGTGTCATTTTTGATGCAGCATCCATGCTGTCTTGGTGCAATGAGCGCTTGGCCAAGCACCAAAGACTCTCCAACATCGAAACACGCCCGGACTTCCCGCGCAATGCTTTGGGAAAGGTCTTGAAGCGGATCTTGCGTGAGCCCTACTGGGCGAATGTCAAAACCTGAAGACGCATCCAACCACAATGAACACTGAATTTAAGGTTTAACATCCTGACAACACATGCGCCCACCGAGATGAATCCCCTCACCACACCAAGCCCCAAAGCGAAAAAGCCACGCAAAAGTGCCAGTGCCCCCCCCTCGAAGACCAAAGACACGGCTGAAGGAGCTATTGGTGACAGAAGGGCGGAGCTGATTGAGAAAGCAGCGCATTTGTTTGGTGAGCGGGGCTATGCCAACACATCCATGCGCGATATATCGGCCGCATTTGGCATCTTGCATGGATCGATTTACCACCACTTTGGCTCCAAGGAAGAACTGTTCATCACAGTCTATGCCTCTGGAGTGGATCGATTCGTTAACGACGTCGAAAAAGCCATCGAACCCCTGACCGACCCTTGGCAACGGCTGGAAGCGGCGTGCATCGCGCACTTGGAAGCATTGCTCATGCGAGAAAGCCCCGCTGCCACCGTTCTGGCCGATTGGTCTGCCAATTATTCAGACAGCATGCGCACTGCATTGGTGGCGCAGCGTGACAAGTACGAAAAAGTGTTTTCCGAACTGACCGACGCCGTTGACCTGCCAGCAGGCATCAAAAGGCGCTACTTCCGTTTGGGCCTTCTGGGTGCACTCAATGGTGCCCTCATGTGGTACCAACCAGGTGGTGACTCACCGGCCACCGTGGCCAAGCATCTGTTTTCTCTGTTCAAGAAAAGTACACAGACCCACCATCCTTGAACCTGGCGGTCATCATCCGCCAAGAGGACATCAATTTTGGCGTTGGAGAATGGTGATGGAGCAAGCAGCCTCATCAAAACCAATCACCCCTCCGCCATTTTCTGCCAGCGCAATGTTCGCGCCTTCAGATTGCCTGCTGCCAGCCTCACCCCTCAATTGAGTCACCAGCTCATAAATCATGGACAGCCCAGTGGCACCAACCGGGTGCCCTTTGGACACCAACCCGCCCGACAAATTGATGGGCAGGTCGCCCCCAAAAGAAGTGGCCCCGCAGGCCACATAAGCGCCGCCCTGACCCACTTCACAAAATCCCAGCATTTCAGCCTGGTAGATCTCGCAAAACGATGTCGCGTCATGCACCTCGGCAATGTCGATGTCTGAAGGCCTCAGGCATGCCTTTGCATAAGCCTTTTTGGCAGCCACATGCGACAGACCCGGCTCGCCCAAATCTCGGTACTTGCCACCGGTCAACACGCTGGCTTTGATCGCAATGGCCCGCTCCTGAACACGCTTGGGCAATTCACGCAAAAACCGCTCCGAGCAAAGCAACGCCGCAGCCGCCCCATCACCAACGGGTGAACACATGGCGCGGGTCAGGGGCCAACTGATCTCCCGATCATTGAGCACCTCCTCAGGTGTGATGGTGAACCGGTACTGCGCATTCGGATTCAAAGCCCCCATGGCATGGTTTTTGGAAGACGCATAGGCGATCTGCTCACGCGTCGTGCCGAAAGTTTTCATGTGGTACGCCGCCTGCATGGCATAGGTGTCCATGAACAAGGTCCCGCCCCCACTGTTGGTCACAAACGGTTTGCCCGATTGCTCGCCGGCCTTCAGGTAATACGCCTGCCACTCCCGCGGATCAAGCTGGTCAATTCCGCCTTGAAAAATTTCCATGGTGCGCTCAGGATCGCCCGGGAAAAATGTTTTTTCCACACCCATGGCCAGCGACAAGTCGCACTCGCCGCTCAGAATATCTTTGTACGCCCCATGAAACGCCATGGAGGCTGTCGCACAGCCGCCTTCAACGTTGATGAGTGGCACCCTTTCCGGAAAGATGCCTTCACGCACCAAGGGGGTAAAACACACCTGACCCCGGATATTGCGTTGACCAAAGGTGCCCATGCCGCAATTGCCAAACCAGGCTTGCTCAATTTGCTGGGCGACATCGGCCCCCGTATCAGCGAGCAGCCCCATGAAGGCTTCTCGGGTGAGGTCTTTGAATGTTTTGTCAGCCTGCTTGCCAAAGGGCGTGCACGAAACACCAATCACATAAACATCGCTCATGAGGAACCTCCAGAGATCGAACTTGCTTAACTGAGAACCAAGGGCAACTGCGTGGGGCCGCGCATCACCAAGGCATCCAACCACTTCACTTTGCCTTGCCCAAACCGCATGGCCGGGTATTGGGCCACCAGTGATCCGATGCACACCTTGGCCTCGAGCCTCGCCAAAGGCGCGCCAAGACAAAAATGAAGACCTTGACCAAAGGTCAAATGCCGATTGGGTGTGCGGTCCAGAATCAACTCATGCGGCCGATCAAATCGACGCGGGTCTCGGTTGGCCGCATTGATCATTGCAAACACACGGTCACCGGCCACCAATTTTTTGCCATGCAACTCATGTTCGACCGCAGCCACGCGCGCAATACTGTTGCTGGGCCCGTCGTAGCGCAAGAACTCTTCAACGGCAGCATCAATCAGCGCGGGTTCATCGTGCAGCTTTTGCTTTTGTTCTGGGTGCTCAATCAATGCCACCACGGCACTGCCCAGCAAACTGGTTGTCGTTTCATGCCCCCCAAACAACACGAGCATGCACATGGCCACCAACTCATCCTCGCTCAAAGCGCCACTCGCATCCTTGGCGTACACCATGGCCGTGATGACATCGTCACCTGGCGAGCTGCGCCTTTGTGCAATCACGTCGCGGAAATAAGAAGACATGCGATCAGCACCATCTCTGGCTTTTCTGTACTTGTCTTCTTCGGTACGCGATGTGCCAATGAACAAACGCAAATCATCAGACCATTGCTTGATTTCGGCAAAGTCCTCACGCGGCAAACCCATCATGTCCAAAATGACATAGGCTGGCAGCAGCACAGCGACTTTCTCCATGAAATCCACCTCACGCGATGGGTCCACGGCTTCCAGCAATTGCTCCACTGTCTTTCGGATGGCCACTTCGCGCGACTGAATCAGCTGGAGCGAGAACACCACATTCATCATCTTTCGCAACCGCGTGTGTTCAGGCGGCGCCTTGAACACCAACCACTCATTGAGGTAGCGCATCACGCCCGAAAGAATGTCGCGCCGCTCATCTTTCAAAGCCTCGTAAAAAGGCCGCAAGCGATCCGACGACATGTTGGACGACATGGCCACCTGCCGGACATCGTCGTAACGCGTGATGATCCAGCTCTTGATCGCCGGACTCCAGTGCACCGGATCCCTCTCCTGCAAGGCCTCATAAAAAGGGAAAGGATTGGTTCTGATCGCATCGTTGGATGGATCATAGACAAGCGGTTCATTCATAAATCCAGCACCAGACAAGGCGTTAAGGAACGAGAGCAACAGGGCGTGAAAGCGTCATTTTTTTCATGCTCTTCGGGCAACATGAATTGATCACGGTGATCTGGAATCCCCTCCAATACCGGCGTCAAACAAGACCCGCAATGGCCCTGTTCACACGACACCAGCACCTCAATGCCCGCCGCTGAAAGTGCCTGAACTGCCGTCTGGCCCACGGGCACCTCCACCATGGCACCCGTTGATTGAATCTTGATGGTAAAAGCCTGATCCATAGGTACAGATCCTCCTGAAATTGACGCCGTCGATACGCCAAAAAGTTCTTTTCTCATTTTTGTGTCTTGCACACCTGCCGCTTTGGCAGCACACATCACCGCATTCATGAAGCCTGCTGGGCCACAGGTATAAAGCCAAGCATCGGCATCGGAGTTGGAGAAAATTCGATCAACGCTACCCGACCCTTCATCATCAAATGAAATAGTCACGTTGCTGGCGTAGCTTGAGGACTTGATCTCCTCAACGAAAGCTGCGCGCTCACGGCTTCGGGCATGGTAGTGAAGACGAAATTTTCTTTTTTGCGCACTGAGCGTCTCGGCCATGGCCAAGATGGGGGTGATGCCAATCCCGCCTGCGACCAACACCACCGGGTGGTCATCTGATGGCAAAGCAAACAGGTTGCGGGGGCCACGCGCTTGCAGTGTTTGTCCGGCCTTGATGTCGTTTTGAAGATTCAGCGATGCACCACTGCCATGGGGATCACCCAACACCGCAATGCGCCAATGCTTCTCGCCGTGGCGGCTGCACAAGGAATACTGCCTGACCACCTCATGCCCCATCCGATCGGTCGCCCGGATGTCGATGTGGGCTCCAGCTTCCCAGTCGGGAAGCTCAGTTCCATCAAGACCCCTGAGTTCAGCGACCAGCACGTTGGCACCCTGAATGGACCAATTCACCACGGCCAATTCGGTAAAGCCTGCCGCTGCTGGATTCATAGCGAGGGCATCCTGAGTCCGCCATCTAGTCGAATGGTTTCCCCATTGACCATGGGGTTGGCAGCAACAGCCATGACAAAGTCTGCAAACTCTTCAGGCTTACCCGGGCGCTGAGGCCACGCTGCGTTTTGCAACAAGCCATCGAGCACTTCCTGCGATACATGGGCCTCCACCATGGGCGTCATGAAAACGCCAGGGCAAATGGTGACCACGCGTATCGCGTGCTTTCCCAACTCTCTGGCCAGAGGCAAGGTCATGCCAGCGACTGCCGCCTTCGAAGCTGAATACGCTGCCTGTCCAATCTGCCCATCAAATGCAGCGATTGAGGAAATGTTGATGATCACGCCCCTTTGCCCGTTTTCCGTCAAAGGCAGGTCGATCAACTGTTCGGCCGCCAGGCGCAGCACATTGAATGTCCCAAGCACATTCACCTCCATGACTTCGCGAAAGAGCTCCAGGGTGTGGACACCCTTGCGTCCAAGCAATCGGGCGTTTTTTCCGACACCCGCGCAGTTCACGATCAGCCGAGCGGCCCCAAATTGCTCTGCCGACTCGCTCAAGGCCTTCTTCACTTCAGCTTCTGAAGTGACATCACACATCACATACCGAACGGATGCATGGGGGGGGCCGTCATGCCGATCCAAAACAGTCACCTTCACGCCGTTGGCGCTCAACTTGCTCACCAACGCTTGACCAAGACCCGATGCGCCACCGGTCACCACTGCGGTATTGATTAACTCATTCATGCTGTTAAGCTTAGCAGAATGAAATTGACCAAACAAGTGGTTGGTTGGCAGTTGCCGCAAACATTTTTTGGCTTCATCAGCATCATTGCCAAGACTTTTGAATCCTTGTTGATTTCGACTGGAGCCCCTGCATGCAAACCTCTCAAGCAGACTGGACAGGCTCACGCCTGTCCTTGACCCGACAAGGCACCACTGCCGTCGTTCGTCTTTTCAACCCGCCTCACGGTTTCATGGACGAGGCGATGGAGTCCGAACTGATGCAAGCGCTGGACTCGCTGGAGGCCTGGAAAGATGGGCGCGTGGTGGTCATCACGGGCGCAGTGCCAGGGATGTTCGTTCGGCATTACGACGTGGCCATCCTTCAAAAAAGATCCCAGGTCATGCTTGAACGGGGCAAATCGTTTTCAATGGAGCGCCCTGTCCCGAAAAGCGTCATTCACCACTGCATCGAGCGCATTGAAAACAGCCCCCTGATTTTCATTGCAGCCCTCAACGGAACCGCCATGGGCGGTGGTTTTGAACTGGCACTGGGGTGCGACATTCGACTGGCACAAAATGGCGATTACCAACTGGGATTGCCCGAACTGAACTTGGGGCTGTTGCCTGGCGCAGGCGGCACACAAGCCATGGCCTCGCTGATTGGGACTGGCCCCGCACTTTTCAATCTGCTGACAGCCAAGGTTTTCAGCCCCCAAGAGCTGCTTTCGGCGGGATTGGTCTCCGCGTGCACCGACGACGTGATGGCCGAAGCCCTGCGACTTGCAGGCCAAATAGAAGCCGTCCCCTTCAGAGCCTGTGCCAACATCAAAAAATTAGTTAGAAACGCACCCCGCTGGAGTCATTCAGACGGGCTGGCTGCAGAACGCACCCTTTTTTGCGACTGCATGGTCGACCCCATGGCACAACCCCTGATGGACGATGTGGTCAGTGGCAAGCGCACGATTGCAGAGCCACCAGCGACCCTCAAGCCCTGATGCCCATGTGCTTTCAACCCAGCCACCAGCAGACCATCCAGGGGCTGAAACTGCCTTCGACTCGCACCTGTGGGAACCCTGCCCTCGGGGCGATGGGCTGTGGTCTGCGTGGCTCTATCGCGACGAGGGCGTCGCTCCTACGGGGGCAATGCCCTGCATGTTGTGGGAACCCTGCCCTCGGGGCGATGGGCTGTGGTCTGCGTGGCTCTATCGCGACGAGGGCGTCGCTCCTACGGGGGCAATGCCCT
>JAIXOX010000093.1 GCA_027486555.1 Comamonadaceae bacterium | reverse complement strand
TTTCGTTAAACTGTTTCATGACCTGCCTCCTGAGTTGTGGCACTGGGTTGATAAAGGTTTCACACCCATTAACTTAACCCACGTTTGTCAGGTGGGCAGGTCATCCATCATGTCTACAAGAGAATTCCTTCCTTTTATGATGACCGCGCCCACAAAAAAGCATTCATGCAAACACCATCAGACCGGATCCATAAAACAAGGCCTCCAACCCTGTGCGAGGTGAAGCACTTGGAGTGGGACAATCCCAAGCTTGTGCATCCAGAATCAAAAAAATGACCACTCACAGGGAATGGTGGCTTGGCCTCATGCGGCGACTCCACACGGGGCGTGTGCCCAAAATCTTGGCCTCTTTGCTGGCGGGCTGGCTGTTGCTCTTGGCCTTGGGCTATTTTGTGGTGCCTCCGCTGGCCCGGTCTGTCCTGGCCACGCAGCTGGGCAAGGCCCTGGGTCGAGATGTGACCATCGAACGTGTCGCGATCAACCCCCTGGACCTGTCGGTGGATGTGCTGGGGCTTTCCGTCAAAGACCGGGCTGGCGCGGAGCAGTTGGGCTTTGAGAAACTGCACATCGACCTGTCGAGCGCTTCGGTGACGCAAGCGGGCATCGTGGTCGATGGGATGCATCTGCAGGCCCCGCGTGTCGCCGTTGCGCGCCTGAACGATGGGCGCTACGACATCTCGGACTGGCTGGACCGCTGGGCCAGCGGGGCAACCACCGCCTTGGGCCCCCTGCCCCGCTTTTCGCTGAACAACATCCAGATCACGGACGGCCAGTTCGTGTTTGACGACCGCCCCAAAGGGGTCCGGCACACGGCCACGTCGGTGAAGTTCAGTTTGCCGTTCATCTCCAGCCTGCCTTACCAAGCCGATGTGTTTGTGTTGCCGGCCTTTTCGGCGGTGGTGGATGGCTCGCCCGTGTCGCTGCAGGGGCGCAGCCTGCCCTTTGCCAAGTCGCACACCAGTTCACTGAAGATCGACCTCGACCCCTTGGACTTGGCCAAACTTCAACCTTATTGGCCAAGCGGCCTGCCCTTGCGCCTGAAATCGGGCCAGCTGGCCACCCGCTTGAGCGTGGACTTTGCCCATTTGCCCGACGGCGCACCTTCGCTGAGCCTGAGCGGCACGGCGCAATTGCAGGGGCTGGCACTGACCGACGCTTCAGGCAAGCCTTGGCTGGGGCTCGAGTCGCTGGATGTGAGTTTTGGAAAGTCCAGCCCCTTGCAACAGCTGTGGCTGCTCGCGCAATTGGATCTGCGGGGTTTGCGCTTGGGCGAGGACAGCCCCGTTGCGCCCTTGCAGCTTCAAACCCTGTCGGCGCGACAAGTGCAGGTCAACCTGAATGCCCACCGCATCGATGCCGAGTCGCTGCAAGGCTCGGGCATCAAGGCGCGCATGGTCCGGTCTGCCGATGGCACCGTGGCTTGGTTGCCGACACCCAGCTCAAGCAGCTCCGCCGTGGGGGCGGCACCACCTGCCAAGTCGGGCAGTCCGGTGTGGTCGGGCATGGTGGGCCAGCTGAGCCTGGATGAAGTCAGGCTCCGCTTTGAAGACCGCACCTTGTCGCCGGTGGCGGTACAAGAGCTGACACACGCCAGCTTGTCTGCCACGCAACTGGACATCCACCCAGAGCGCGAGAACACCTTGGCGCTGAACGCCACGCTCAACCAGACCGGCCAAATCAAGGCCAGCGGATCGGTGCAGCTGCAACCACTGGCCGTGCGTCTGGCGCTGGAAACCCAGGCTTTGCCATTGGTGCCGATGCAAGGCTATGTGGCACCGTACTTGAACACATCGATCGCCCGGGGCGTTTTTTCCAACAAAGGCACCCTGGACATTCGCCTGCCTGCCGACAAGCTCTTGGCCAGCTACAAGGGTGGGCTGACGCTGGGCCAGTTTCGCGCGGTGGACCAGGCCAACAGCACGGATTTTTTGAGGTGGAAATCGCTGTACTTTGGCAACGTGGACTTTCAGCTTGAACCAGCACAGCTGAACATCGGCGAAATCGCCCTGTCCGACTTTTACTCGCGCCTGATCCTCAACCCGCAAGGACAGCTCAACCTGGCCGGCATTCTGCGCAATCCGGCCAGCCTCAACGTGAATAGCCAAGCCGACATGGCCCCGATGGCCTCAACGGGGGCCAAACCCGCGCTGCCCATTCAAGTTGCCAAAGTCACCCTGCAAAACGGGCGCGTGGATTTTTCTGACCGCTTCGTCAAGCCCAACTACTCGGCCACCGTGACCCAATTGGGTGGCAGCGTCAAGGGCTTGTCTTCTGCACCCGACACCCTGGCCGAACTGGATCTGCGCGGCAACTACGCCAGCAACGCCCCGGTGCAGGTCACGGCCCGCTTCAATCCGCTGACGGAGAAAAAGTTTCTCGACCTTCAGGCCAAAGTTTCCGACATCGACTTGGTCGATTTTTCGCCTTATTCGGGCAAATTCGCGGGGTACAACATCACCAAAGGCAAGCTGTCCATGGACGCCGCCTACAAGCTCCAGGACCGCCAGCTGACCGCACAAAACCGGCTCTTGATTGACCAACTGACCTTTGGTGACAAGGTGGAAAGCCCGGATGCCACCCAGTTGCCCGTGCTGCTGGCCATTGCCTTGCTCAAAAACAACCGGGGGCAAATCGACATCCAGTTGCCGATTGCAGGCTCTTTGGACGATCCACAATTTTCCGTCGGGGGTTTGATCTTCAAGGTCATCGGCAACTTGTTTGTCAAAGCCGTCACCTCCCCGTTTGCCTTGTTGGGCTCGCTGTTTGGCGACAGCCAGGAGCTGTCGCAGCTGGGCTTTGCACCCGGCCGCGCCAGTTTGGACGAAGCCGCTGTGCAAAAGCTGCAAACCCTGTCCAAGGCGATGCGCGAACGCGAGGGCTTGACCCTCGAGATCACCGCCAGCAGCGACAGCAGCGCAGACCCGGAAGGACTCAAGCGGGCCTTGTTGGAGCGGGCTGTGTTAAGCGAAAAACGCAAAGACTTGACGCCATCGCAGCGCGATAACACACCCCTGGCAGACATGCGCCTGGACAGCAGCGAGTACGCGAGCTACCTGGCACGCGCCTACCAACAGGCCAAATTCCCCAAGCCCCGCAACGGGCTGGGCCAGACCCAAGCACTGCCGGTCCAAGAGATGGAAAAGCTGATGCTGGCCAACCTGTCGGTGGGCGAGGACGAGCTGCGCGCCTTGGCCACACGCCGAGCGCAAGTGGTGCAAGGCTGGCTGGTGGAACAAGGCCAAGTGCCCCTGAACCGAATTTTTCTGTTGCCCGTCAAAGTGGGTACCGGAGCCCCGGGTGTGGGAGAAGTGGGCCAAAATCATGTGAGCTTCTCACTGCGCTGAGTACGTGCCCTGATGCATCGGCTGAGCGAAAACGGCCGCTAGCAGCTGGTGTGCATCACGAAGGACGCCCTGGCAAAAGCCTCTGCGGGCACCCTCCTTTACTGACACAAGTGAACAATGCCCCCTACCCATTCAGCCATGGTGAGTTAAAGCATCCACGCCGTGGGAACGTGTTGCCGTCGATAAGCGAACAAAACCCAAGTCGCCCAAGACATGCCATCGGCAAGCGATGGGTGTCTTGGGCGACCTTTCGTCTTTCAAGTTCAGCTCATGAAGCAGCCCCCGATCCTGCGTCGGCCGCATGACCCTCATCTGCCGAAACCGCAGGCTGAACAAGCTCCTGTGAAGCCTCGGCAAAAGCCTGCTCCGCCGAGAACTTCGGTTTGACAGAGGCTGGCTTGGCTTGTGGATCGACATCGGTTTTGAAATGGTCCGACTTCTTCAAGCTGATGTCAGCCTTGGCCTGATCAAACTCTGGCGCCTTGGGCTCTGGGGCTTTCTCCTTGAAAGACAGGGCATTGATGCCCAAGACCTGAGCTTGTGTCGGCGTCTGCTTCAATTGCGACGCTTCAAGCTCCTGGACCTGATCACGCATGGTCGCATTGTTGGAGGGCGCACTCACTGGAGCAGTTACATCCGGCGTGAACACTTCGGCCGATCGCTCAGCGGCAGCAGCTGAAGCTTGGCGGTCGTTGAACGACCGTTGGGCCCAACTGCTGAGCATGTCACCGCCAAAGACGTCTTCACGCGGCAAGGTGCTGGACATGCGCAAAGCTGCATCCAACAAGGTGGCGGTGTCACGCCATGAGCCGCTGTGGTCCATGGGCGAATCGCCAAAGGCCCCGCCCGCACCCAAGGTGCGACCCAGGCTGCTGGGCTGGCGAGTCAGGCTTGCTGCTTGGGCAGACAAGGCCTCGCGGGCTGAGACACCTTGCACTTGCCGCGACCAGTCGCGCGCCAACTGGGCATTGAAGATGTCCAAAGAGTCTTCATTGACCGAGGCATGGACGGCAGGTGGTGGGGTGTAGAACACATTGGCGTTGTACATGTCGCGGGAAGGCATGACCTCACGGGAAATGATGGTCTTGCCGCTGATGCGGGCCACACGACCGCCTTCAGCCGTTGGCGTGTTACCGGTCACTCGTCCGGCAGGACCGGACATGAGGACCATCCAGCCATTGTCGGAACCCGACTGGGCCGAGGCGATGTTCAGCCCCTTCCAGCCAGAAATCACGACATCGCCAGCATCACCGTTTTGCACGGACAAGCTGTTGACGTCCACAAAAAGCCGACCGAACAGGTCTGCACCAATGCCCGTGCCAGCGGACACGAACAAATCGCCTGCTGTGACAATTTGAGGTGCACCGTAATGCCCCGTTACGCTCACCGAATGTTGGGCCTGCACAGCAATGTCACCCGTCGCAGATGCCATGTGGCCGAACAGCACCTCCCCGCCCGCTGACACCGTGATGGTGCCAGCATCTGTTTGCAGGGATTGATGCTCAGACATGACCACGTCGTCGCCCGCGGCAATCTCAAGGTTTCCTGCGCCCTGATGCACTTGAAGGCCGGAGTCACTCCGATCAAACCTGACGTCATCGACGGCAGACACCGAAATGTTGCCGCTGAAAGCGTCAATACGGTGGATCTCGGCCGTGGCCCCCGACGCCAGACGGATGTCCCCGCTCTGGCTGTTCATGAACAGGACCTTGACGCCAGCTCCAGCATTGACGGCAATGTCACCACTTTGTGTGGAGATGCTGGTCAACAAAGCTTGCCCACCCAAAACCAGGGACACATCACCGCTGTCGCTGAGCATGCGCGTGACATAGCCGTTACCGGCGGCAACCACGCGGATATCACCGCTGACGGTGCTCACAACAGTGTCCTTCATCATGCTCAAATGGTCACGCAGCGTGATGCTGATCGAACCGTCGACATCGGTGATGTGCCCACTGGACACGAGCGTGAGTGAGGCCGCATCCAGTTCAATCGCGCCTTGACTGTTTTCGATGCGCCCAACGGTGGCATCGCCAACGGCAGACACCGCAATACCCCCTTGCATGCTGGACATCAACTCGATGCCCAAGTCAGCACCCGAGACAGCCGTAATCCGCCCCCCGACACTGACTGCTTGGGTGATCTCCAAGCCCGCGGCAGCATCGATACGGATGTCACCAGCAACGGTCTCGAGCTGAGACACTTGGGCTTGACCGCCCAAAACCAGGGACACATCACCGCTGTCGCTGAGCATGCGCGTGACATAGCCGTTACCGGCGGCAACCACGCGGATATCACCGCTGACCGATTGCACCGAGCTGGAGGCATCCATGGTCAAGTCACCCTGCACTTGCAGATGCGTCTGCCCAGACACGTTGGTCACCTGTCCACCGCCCAACACGGTGAGCGAAGCGGCCTGGATGCGGATCGCGCCTTGCTTGTTGTCGATGTCATGAACAACAGCGTCGCCGGTGGCGGTCAATGACACATCGCCCTGGACATTGGTGATCTGACCCACGTCCATGCGCCCACCAGAGGCCAGTGTGATGGCACCGTTGGTGCTGACCACATTCGAAGTCGCCATGGCTGCGCCGGACAACATCGAGATGGCACCGATGGACGTGGACACGCTCGATTGGGCCTGCATACCCAACTGCCCGCTGACTTGCAAAGTGATGCTGCCTGCACCGCCCCGCACGGTCAGGCCTTCACGCACCAAGGTCACATCACCGTCGTGCTTGAGGAACAAGTCACCTGTCTGGCTGCTGACCGACATCGTTTTGACCCGTGCTTCCAAGGGGTTGGCTGCACTGCCCACGCCTTGATCAATGGCCAATTGCAGGTCATCCGCCCGGACTTGACTCATCCCCGCTGTCGGCCAGACCAGGGTCTGTCCGGTCATCTTCAGCGCCGACACGTCCAAGCGGAGGGTCGAGGCACCACTCGGTGGTGTGACCGCCAGATCAACGCCATCGATCACCAAGGAAGGCAAGGATTGGCCCATGGTGGCCGAAGCCAGTGACAAGTTGTTCACGCCAGTCAAGGTGACCGAATCCGTACCGCCCACCATCAGGCCTTGAGTGAAGCTCAGGCTGGAGCCTGTGCCAGCACTCGCAGCACGGAAGACCAGCACGGGCTCACCGGTGTCTGACTTCACGCCGCCCAAGAACTCCACCTCTGTGGCGTCGTTGATGAACAATTGACCGCCTCCGCGCAAGACCACACTGTCGGTGAAGATCACCTTGCCAGTGGCCGTGATCGTCACATCACCATCCACAAAGACTTTGTCATTGAAGGTCACATTGCGCGCAGTGGAGACTGTCAGGCTCTCCAGATCGTTGACACCAGTGACTTCCAGCACCGCCCCATAGAGGTCCTTCTGGTTGAAGGTCAAGCGGTCGCCCACCTTGAAGCCCTTACCAGGTGAAAACAAGCGCACATCGGTCACCACGCCACCACTGACGGTCACGCGGGCCGTGGCACCTGAGCCACTGCCACCGATCAGGCCCACACGCAGGTCCCCTTCACCGTACACCCCGTCAACAAGGCCACTGCCTGCCGAGATGATGTTGAATGCGCCCACGCCATCGCCCACGCTGCCCTGAATTGTGATGTCTCCACCTTGCGCTGTGAGGCTCAGGTGGTCGGCATCACCAACGCCGCCATGGAGTCGGCCAGTCACCAAAATATCGGCACCGGCATCGGCCGTGCCCACCGCCAAAGTGACATCGCCAACAATGTGCACCGAGTCGTTGATCGACATGCCCTCGGTCATGGTCACGGTGCCAGAAGTGAAGGTGGTCGTGTTGCCTGGGCCATAGATTTCGAGGGCGGTACCGCTCAGGTTGCCCTGGATACCGATCTTGCCGTTCTCACCCTGCGCCTGAATAACCAGTGGCACCGGCACGAAGATGGCATCACCGTTACCGCCGATCATGATCGGATTGTTGCCGCCATTGGCACCCAGCACCAATTCTCTGGCCTGCATCGCCGACAACTTGCTTGAATCAAGCAAAATTCCGCCGCCAACGCCACCCAGGCGAATCGGCGTGATGTCGTCCGCAGGGGTGATCTGGATCGCATACAGCGGTGTCTGGACCGTGCTCAGGTCAAACGAGTCGCCATCGGCCAGCGGCGCGGTTGACATCACGGTGCCCGGGGGGGGGGCCATGTCGGGATTGTCGTAGGTGTACAGGCCACCTTTGAGGATCAAACGCTTGGCGATGGTGAAGTCATAGTCTTTGGCATACACATTGCCAATGACTGTGAGGCGATCTGCCGTGACCTTGAGGATCGTGTGGCGGCCGAGTTCAATCTTTTCACCGACCGCCCCCTCGATGAAGGTGATCTGCACACTGTCTCCAACGATGTGCAAGGTACCAAGGGTTTCGTCCCAAAGCATTTTCTCGACACCACTGATCAACTCACCAGTACCGAGTTGAATCAAGTTTTTGGTCGGACTGACGGCCAGCGGCTTGAGTTGCACCGTCAGCGTGTCGTCGCTCAGCTCGGTGGTCGGCAAAGGTGTGAACAAGGCCACTTCGGACACATGCACATACGACTGGCCATTCAAGCTGCCACCATTGCCGGTGAAGACCAGCTTGTAGAACTTGTAAGCCGTGGCGTTGGCAAAGCTGACCTGGTTGGTCACCCCCTTGTCGGCACCGCGCAATCCGGTATCCCCTTCGGCCACAAGGGCCCAGGTGGTGTCGCTCCAGGCCAGATCGTCATTGGATCCATACAGCGCGTAGGACGTCGGATTCCACTGCGGGATGTTGTCATTGGTGCGGGTTGTCAAGGAAAGGCGGGTGACCACCGTCGATTCGGCCAATGTCATGGTCAGGCCGCTGCCCACACCGTCCTTGTTGAGGTACTTGGTGCCCGTGTTGCCGTCAATGATGTTGGCCACGCCCTCGCCGCTCGGGTTATTGCCCGAGGAAGCGGTCACCGAAACAATGCCTGCAGCCTGAACCTCGCTGCCCCTTGTCTCCCTGAGGTTGAGCTGGCCTGTACCGGTCGATGTGTTGCCCATCCAGACCACCACATTGTCGGCACCACCCGAAGACACCCAAGTGATGGGCTTGTCGGTGAACTTGAGCACCGACAGCTCGTCCGACAAAGCGCCCAGACGGATGGTGTCCAGCGCTGCTCGGGTGACGCGCAAACCATTGCCTGTCACGCCCAGAACTTCGAAATTGCCCGCGTTGTAGGTCGCTTTGATGGCAAAGGGTTCGCGCTCTTCCAAAATGACACGCTTAACCGTCAGGTTGAGTCCGTCATCAGCCGTCATGACGAATGCACCATTCGCCCCCTGGGTGCCGGGTACAAACGCCACGTTGCCGGGCTGGGTCAGCAGCGCGTTGATGTCGTCAGAGTTGCCGCTCAATTGCAACATGCCGTTGCGCTGGCTCACGTCCAGCGTGGCGGCATAAAGCGACAACTCGGACACGTGGACGTAAGCCTTGCCCCCCTTGACGCCTTTGACTGTTGGGAACACCACCTTGTAGAACTGGTAGGCCGTGTTGTTGTCGAACGAGAGGGTCACCTCCGAACCACGGGCATTGGGCAAACCCACAGCGCCAGACGAAACTTTCACCCAATCGGCGCTGTCCCAAGCCAAAGCACCGGTCGATGCATAAAGCTCATAAGTGGCAGGATCCCACTGAGGAATGTCGTCGTTGGTGCGCGAGGTCAGCTTCATTTCCTTGATTACCTCAGGGGCGGACAAGGTCATGACCAAGCCACTGCCGGGGCCATCAAAGTTGAGGTACTTGGTGCGGTTGCTGCCATCGTTGATGTTGTCCACACGTTCGTTGGTCGGGCTGTTCGGTGAAGATGCCGTCACCTGAATCACGCTGGCCTTGGCCAAGCCACTGATTTGTTGCGCCTGAGCCAGACCCTGCTGGGTCAATTGCAGCTGACCGCTGGTGGCCGACAAGGTCACCATCAAGCGGGAAGAGTCGGCGTCCACCAACACCCCCGCTGGCAAGTTGAAGTCGCCTGGTTTGCTGCCTGCCGCATAAATCGTGTCTGGCAGCGAGATGTTGGGAGCAGCACCAGCCGCAACGGGGGCAAAGCGGTAAATGGGCTTGCCCGCAGCCATGGCCACGACATCGCCACTGCGCAAGTCCACCGTGGCACCACGCCAATCAAGACCCGCTGGGAAGTTGCCCGTCACACAGGTCCAGCTCACCCCGCCATTGTGCGAAATCCACACACCACCGTCACGGCCATTGGCGGTGGCCGCCAGGGTGAGGGCGTCGTCGCTCATCCAAACCGAAGTCCAGTTGCCCGACAAGCCGGTTTCACGCCACTTCCAACCGGTCTGGCCGGTGTCGGCCAGGTAAATCTGGCCCCCTGCCCTTGCCGCCACGAGTTGAGTGCCCGACGCGCTCATGTCGACCGCGCCCCAGTTGCCATTGGTGACGCCCGCAGGGGTGACGCTCTTCCAATCGGTCCAGGTCAGGACACCGTCGGTGCCTGGCTCACCCAAGTACAAGGCACCGTCAGTGCCTTGGTTTGACGAAGCACCGCTGGCCGCCAGCAGGCGAGAGCCATCGGCGTTGCCCGTGATGGCCGTCCAGTTGGCATTGGCCGCACCGTCCAATGTCCGCCAGGTCACACCGTCAGCATCCAGCACGCGCATCAGACCTGGGGAGTAGTCGGTCTTCCAGCCAAAGTTGAAAATGTTCTTGAAAAAGAAATACCGGTTGCTGTCGGTCTTGTCCAGCGCCACCAGACTGGCGTTGTCTTGCACAAGCACTTCGGTGTAATTGTCCTTCGGTGCCTTGCCCTGTGTCCAGGTCAGGCCGCCATCCTTGGACAACACATAATCACCAACCGCAGTGAAAGCAGCGATCGACTGGCCGTCTGGCGAGACCGACACCGCTTCGTAATCGGCACCGCGAGGCACGCTCACCGGCACCCAATTGAGCCCTTGGTCGCGCGAAATGTAAATGCCCAACTCGGTGTCAGCAGCCTTGGAAATTGCCACCAAAATGTCCTTGCCTACGGCCATTTCGCGCCAGTCTTGCGACACGGGCGATGTGACGGCCGCTTGCAGCTTGGCCGTGGCTTTGCTGGTCCGGCCGTCCTGATCCACCACCACTTGGAGGGCCTGGCTGGCATCGCCACCGCTGTAGACCACCTTGATACGGTCGCCCAAAGTGAAATAAGTGTTGAGCTTGTCCATCGAACCGGTGAAAGTGACCTTGGCCGAGTTGGCCCCCGAGACCGTCACGCCCTCAGCACTGGCAGCCTCAATGGAACCTGAAGCCAAAGACAGCGTGATGGTGGCTTCGCCTGCGAGGTCACCACCAAAAGGCTTGCCATAGAACTTCAGCGCCGAGGCTTGCCCCACCACCACGTTGTAGGCAGCAGGCACCGACACGGTCGGTGCATCGGGCAAAGGTCCGACGATGCCCAGCAACTCTGCAGGCAAAGAACCTGAGAAATCAACATGGCTGATGTCCTTGCCGTTTTCGGTCAAGCTGTTGATGCCCAATGAGCCGTTGAAGACATACGTGTCAATGCCATTGCCGCCTACCAACTTGTTGATGCCTTGAAGCGCATACAAAGTGTCGTTACCGCCACCGCCATCCATCTCGTTCGATCCGCTGCCACCGTACAGCACGTCGTCGCCCAAACTGCCATACAGCTTGTCACGGCCCCGACCGCCAACCAGCAAAACCGGTGCAGCACTGGAGGCCAGAGCCCGCAGCACGTTGTCACCTTCCAGGTCGATGGCCTTGCCTCCACCGGCACCCAGCAACAGGTTGTCGTTACCGGCACCACCAGTGACTTCAATGGCGATGTCACCTTTCAGACGACTCGCATCCAGTGTGTCATTGCCTTCACCCATGTCCACCAGCACGCTGTTGACACCACTGAACTCCTGATAGAAGCCCTGGAACTCCACACCCACCGTGTTGGTGCCTTCTCGGCCACTGAGAATGAAGTTCTCGGACACGTCCTGGGTACTGATGAACAAACGCTCGCCCGCACGAGAGCCGGCATTGAGCACCAGAGTGTTCCCATCCATGTGACCCAGCACCGGCTTGACCGTGGGCGCAGGAAGGTTGATTTCAGCCAACTGGAGGCTGAACAAAGGCACGTTGATGTTCAACAACAACACCTTGGCCCACAAATAGCCATTGATGTAGGGCGTGATCTTGAGGTCAAACAGGTTAAAAGGTCCGCCCGGAACGCCTGGAATGAGCCCTGGATAAGCCATCATGGACAGCATTTCCGAGGCGCGAACCTTGCCATCGCCTCTGTAATCCACCGTGACAAACTGCCCATCGGCGTCGCGGGTGACCTGGCCCACCTTGATGTCGTTCAGGTCAGCATCGACGACCAACTCCAGACTGGCCCCCAAACCACCCTTGACACCTGCCAAGCCAATACCGGCTTTCAGTCCAATCTCGATGCTGATGCTCAGCTCAGGCTTTTCAAGGCCCCCTGTGCCAGCCACAAAGGCGCCGTTGCGGAAGGCTGGCATGGACCAGTCGTTGACATAGAAACCATCCAGCACATCCAAAACGCTGCCGCCCCCGAAGGCTTTCTGAATGCCATAGGTGTCGTACCCGAACGACAAATCGGCATACAAACGCACGCCACCAAAGGCATACACCGGGATCACCAGCGGAATCGGGATGATGCCTGCCGACAAGACGGCCAAGTTGGCCTCAAAGACGAGCACATCGAAATTGGCCAGTTCAAATTCGAGGTACGGCATCTCGTAGGTGAACAAAGTGGCGCTGCCGCCGCTGAAGATCTTGGCCCAGTTCGAGATGTCCGTGATGTAGGGCAGGAACTGCAGGCCCGAGCGAGCGGCCGCGCTGCCCGGCTTGCCGCCAGAAGCCTGGTTGCCCACTTGCTTCAACTTTTCATTGAATTGGCCGATGATCGACGTCGAGTCGTTGGTCTGCAAGTCCAGTTCGGCGCTGCGCTCAAACTTGACCTGCCCCGAAGCCAAACCCTTGATGCTGCCAATGGCCACATTACCGCCATCGGCCATCAGGCTTTGCAAAATCGAGGGCATGTCCAAGGCAAACTTGACCGCATCCAGGAAGGCCCAGTTGATCGATGGTTTATCGGTCATGGTGGTGTTCCAGACCAGATCGATCAGCCCACGCAAGGTCGGGTCTTTGGGCAAGACCAGATCCAGTCCAACGATCGGGGTGGTCAAAGCATTGACCACATCGCGGAAGGGCTCAACCGTTTGAGCGATCTTCTTGGCAATCGGCATCAAGAAGTCCAACACCGACGAACGCAAATCAATGCGAATGTTGTTGATCGAGATGTCCGGCACCGAGGCTATGGTGTCACCCAAACGCCAGTCCCATTTCAGAACCAAATCGGCCATGAGCGATGGCAAACCCACCGCACCCAATTTGACCCCCAGGTCCATATTGGCAGACACACCAAAGTCCACCACGATGGCCTTGCTCGGGTTGGACAAAACGCTGTCCAGCGTCAGGCGGTTGGCCTTGTCGCCATTCAGATCCAAGCCCAGGTGCCCCGCCAACCCGCTGCCCTTGACCCCTGTTACCGGGTCCACATACTGGTCAATCACACTGGCTTCAAAGAACAAGAGTTTGCCCTTGCCTTCGAACGGTGTGATGAGGTCCGGATTTGTCGGATCACCATTGAGGTAAGCGCGGATGTCAAGGCTCAGCTCGGGGTCGTCCTTCTTGGCGTTGGTGGTCAGGAAAAAGCCTGACGATGCCGACAAACCAAAACCAAAATCAAACTGCCAATCGCCGCTGAGTGAGAAGCCACCATCGATGGCCAGCTCGAAACCCGGCACATTCAGGTCCAGAGGGATATCCACCCCCAGCGCCAGCAAAGGGCCGCCCAGATCCATGTCAAAACGGATCGAATCCACACCGGTCTTGGGCAAGGTCATGCCAGGTGTCCAGACGGCTGTTTTGGCGCCCAAATCGTTGTAGAAGGCAATCATCACATCGTCGATGTTGATGGCTTGGTCTTGGTTGGTGTCGAGCAAGATGCCCAAACCAGTGAAGGTGTTGAACAGCGCGTCACGGGCCAACTCGATCGGCTTGCCCGGTCCGGCCAACTTGCCGCGCAGATCGGTCAACAGACCGGCACGCAGGTTGCCAATCAACTGGCCAGCATCGGCCAGATGGGTGCCAATGAAGGGGATATCGGCCGTCAAGCTGTTCTGGAAAATGTCCTGAACAGTGCCCAAACCGAGGTCAATGCCGTCCAACAAGAAGCTGGGGTCGTAAATGACGTCCAACAAGGACACATCGCTCGGCACGGCACGGCTGAAGTCGGGCAATTCCAACTTGAGCGCCATGCCCGACTGCAGACCGGCCATTTGGGCCAGCAGCGTCGGCAAACCTGCCGTGCCCAGTGTGGGGTCGGTGTAAATGTGCAGATTGCCCAGTGCAATTTGGTTAGACAGTGCCACCAAATTCACCGGCAAGTCGATGTCCATCGCACCCTTGGCGGAAACTTTCATTGCACCCTTGTCGAGCGCCAAGCGCAACACAGCGGGGGCGAGTGTGTCTATTTTGCCGTCCTCGTCGATGACCACCTTGCCGTTGAACACGCCCAGGGCGATCTTGCCCACAGTGAAGCGCAACATCAGGTCAGAGGCGCGCAGGCTGGTTGTCAAATCAAGGTACGTGCCGGTACCGGTTTTCTCGTCGAAGTCAATCAAGGCCACAGCCGGTGTGCCCGAGGGTGCGCCGGGCAAGGCAATGCCCACGCGGGCGACCAAGTTGGCCCCCACGGTGTAAGTGCCTGCGGCTTTGCCCGAGGCATCGAGCAGGTTGGCAAAGTCCGCTGGCAACTCCAAACCGACCATGCCCGCCAGGGTGGCCAAGTCGAGGTTGACCCTGAACTCGTTGCTCACACCAACTTCCAGGCGCAGGTCCATCAACAAACGCTTGCTCACGCTGTCGATCGAGAAATCCAGCATGTTGGCTTGCAAACCAAACGCTTCTTCAATGATTTTTTCTGCCTCATCGAGCGCTGCGGCCGGTGTGGCACCAGCTTTTTCAATCCGGGCCAACAAGATGTCGCCAAAGTTGAGGACCTCGCTCAGAGACTTGTCCAGCAAAGGCAACTTCTGCGTGTAGAAAGGCTGACTTGCAACGGAAGTGTCCACCACATCGAGCACCATGCGCAAACCGCCCATGATGTCCGAGAAATTCAGACGACTCAGATCGAGCACAGCCCCCAAGTCCGGCAGTACGGCGACCACGTCTTTGTCGGTCAGGCCCAGGGCCTGCCGTTGTGCAGCGTTCTTGATGTCGAACTGGCTGCTGGTCACCAACTTGAAGCTGGACAAGTTGCTCAGGTCCTGAACATACAGCCCCAGCTCAAGCCCGGCACCAATGTCCATGCCAGCCCCCGCCGTCTTGAGCTGCAAACCGCGCAGGCGGGCATAAGCGTCACCGCTGAAATCAAACCTCAAAGCCGCAGGTGCTTCGGTCAGCAAACTGGGCAGGTTAAAGCGCTCACCCCCCACCACGCCTGGTGTGCGGTCCAGCGCCGCCGTGACGCGAGCACCCAAATGCACTTGGGAGCCGGTGCCCACACCGCCGGCTTGCAGGGTGACAAAGCCCAATTTGGCCAACACCTCCAAGTCCTTGACATCGGCATCGATGCTCGCGGCGGCCACAAAATGGTCCACAGCCACCGTGAAATTGCCACCCCCCAGCGCCAAGAGCAAGTCGAAGTCGACGCCCACATTGACGTTGATGGCTGCAGTGGCCGAGGTTGACAAGGACAACTCAGAGTTGGCCGAGAGGTTCAGGTTGAGAGCGGCCACTTGGGATGGCAGGTTCAACGAGGCGCTGAACGGGATCCGCAGTTCGCCCGTGATGGCGTCATACGAGGCAAATGTGCCAGGTTTGAGCAGGGTCGATGCATTCAATGCATTGACAAACTCACCCATGGTCACAATGCGTTCCACCTTTTTATGCACCCGGTACGGGGTCTCGGTGTTGGTGCTGGTGATGGCGCCTCCCAGGGTCAGGCTGCTGCCATCTGTGGCCACATCCGTGATTTCCAGAACCTGACTGCCCACGGACACATAAAAGCCCTTCATCGAGGCAGCAAACTGACCAGCAGTCCCTGTCAGGCCGGACACGCCCTTGACACTGGCCGCCTTGCCGGTGGACAGCTGGCTTTCGCCGGTCTTGCCCGTCCAGTCCTGCAGCGGACGGTTGAAGTTGATCTTGTCAACCACCCCGGTCTTGAACGCCGAGCCCAAATTCAGAAGGTCTTGCAGCGAAGTCTCAATAAAAGGCAAGCTGCCCAAGCCCAGCTGAGAGATGTCCACGGTCTCGAGGTACTGAAGCACCCCCGGAATGGCCGTGAGCACATCTTCCATGCGGATCTTGGAGAAGTCGGTGAAAGCCTCCAGACCGATCGCATTGAACTGCAGGTTGCCAGTGAGCGGATTGCCCGTGACCGTGATTTTCGGCGTCGTACCATTGGCCAAGTCCACGCCCGCCACAGAGGCGTAAAGCGGCAATGACATGGTCAGCTGGTTGGTGCCAGGGGTCAGACTGAACACACCTTGGGTGTAGGACAAGCTGCCACCCAGGTCCAGCGTCAGTGAGCCTTTTTGGTAGGGTTGCGCGTTGGCATCGACCCCGTTTTTGCCAATCCCGATGTCCAATAGGCCCATTCGGGCAGCCAGCACCAAATCTGTTGCACTCAAGCTGCCCGAGAAAGCGAGCTTGTTCAGGTTGAAGTTGGCCTTCAAGCCTTGGGCCCAATCCACCGACAGATCCAAATTCACATCGGCCGTGGCCGCCACTTGCAACTGCACATCGGCATCAAAGTTGATGCCGTACTGTGCCAAGCCCGCGTTCAGGTCCACGGCAACTTTGTCGCTGCCCAATTTCACATTGCCTACAAAAGACAGGGCCAGTCCGTTTTGATCCAACTTGTAGCTCAGACCAGCACTGACACCGGCCTTGGGTGCCCAATTTGAATCCAGATAAGACTTCAAGCCGCCCAAGGTCGGTACGGCCAAAGCACCGTATTGCGGCACCGGCATGCCATCCAAGCTCGGAATCCAAGTCGGATTCATGTAGCCGTTGATGTAACGCTGCACATAATCGCCCAAGCTCACCACAGGGGACAGGTTGAGCATGTCGTCCAGTGTCTGGTTGACCAGCGGCAAAACGGCACCGTTTTCCAGCGAGGTACGCACCTGGGTCATTTGCGCTGCCACACCCAACAAGGTGTTGCCCAAGCTGCCCCCCAGACTGACGTCCAGGTTGCTCAGGTTAAAGCGCGTCACATCCTGACCTGAGTCAAACTTGGCCAACAAGGTCTTGCCACCGACCAAGATGCTTTCATTCATGGCCTGGCCCGAACGGTTCAACTCCACCGTCACATCGCCAAACACCGTCGTGCCCGCCAGGCCCGGTACCGCAATGGCGGCTGTTGCCGACAGGTTGAGCGCAAAACCGCTGCCCGGCAGCACCAACAACAAAGCGCCATTGGAGATGCCCGCATTTTGTCCCTGCACATTGACCATGGCCTCCAAGCCATTGGCGGCCACCACCGTGCGCAGCGAATTGCCCGAGCCAGTGACGCGCACGGCAAAACTGCCTGATCCGGCAAACAAGGGCACGGCATCGCTGGCTGCACCGGTTTCCCGCAGTTCCAGAGTGAGTGTGCCGCCTGCTTCAAACGCTTGGGTGCGCCAGTCCAGCGTGCTGACCGTGGTGCCCCGCAAACGCAATGGGGTCGTTCCCGAATTGCGACCATCGCCGTCCAGGTCGCCCTGCGAGAAGTCGACCACCGTACCGGCCAGGGCTCCGCTTCCCGGCCCCATGTTGACGCCCAATGTGAGCGTTCCACCCTTCAGGGTCAACCCACCCAAGCCTTGGATCGTGGCGCTTTCGGCTGCAGCGCGCAGTCCGATGAAGGTGCCTCCACCATCGGTGTCGGTCAACAGCATCATGCCCATGCTGGCACCACTGAGAGATGCACCGACAAAGGCCTCTGTGCCGACACCGGTCCCCAACTGCGCCAAAACGTTGCGCGCAGACAAGGCCGTGACCGACATGTCGCGCTTAGTGCCATCATTGAGCGTGACTGTTCGGCTGCCCAATCGGGCCATGCCAAAGGTGCCTTGCAACAACACGGAACCAGCGATGTTGATCTTGGCATCCAGAGCCAGGGCCAAAAACGCACCGCCCGCTCCCGCAAAGTCCAGCGAAATGGTCTCAGCCACGTTGTTGACCACCTGGCCCGTTGGCACTTGAATGCGCTTGTCAGACGAGCCCGTCAGGGCCAAGTCCAGCACGTCGGTTGCAGGAATACTGCCCACAGAACCCAAGGCCAAGTTGGCCTCAAGCGACAGGGCATTGGCTTCTACCGTGAGGCTGTCAGTGGGCAAGCCCAACTGGCTGGCATCCAGCGTCAAACCATCCACATTCGCCTTGAAGGCCATCCATGAACGGTTGTCTTTGACATCGGTGTTGAGGGGGCGCAGCAAGGCCAGAGCCAAGTCAATGCCTTGGCCGCCCAAGTTGATGCCTCCCAAAGTGCCTTGCAAGTTGCTGGCACCGATCACGAAGCCGATGGCACGCAAGGTGCGGCCGGCGACCACAATGTCGCGCTCCTGGCGCGAAATCATCATGGAGCCGCTGGCATTGAGCTGGCTGCCCACATTCACCGTCATGGTGCCGCTAACTTGCATGAGCTCGCCCTTGAAGTCCAAAACGACTTCGCCAGCGGCAGTTCCCCACTTCACCGTCAGGCTCTTGGAGCCGGTCCAGTCCAGGGTGGTGGCATTGGCATGGCCAAGGCTGTCGCTGCCCAAGCCCAGGTTCAGACCCAATTGGAGGTTCTGGCCCGACATGTCCACACCGAAGGCGGAGGTTCCCAAGACATTGACCGAATCGGCCACACCACGCGCAGACACCCAAGAGCGCGTGTCGCCATTGAGCGTTGAGCGGGCAATCACCAGACCAAAGTCCAGGCCATTCAGGGCAAAACCCAGTCCCGAAGCATCTGAGCTGGTGCTGACCTTGGCCGCCAGATTTTCACCCCCCACGATGATGGCCTGTGTCATGACACTGCCGCCACTGGTCAGCGCCAGTTGACGTTGACCAATCTCAAAGCCCACAGAACCGCTGAACGAGAGCACATCGCCGACTTGCGCATTCACGGTGCCACTGGCACGCGTCAGCACGCCTTGTTGACCATCGAGCTTGAGCTGGGTGGAAGTGCCGGGGCCGGTTCGCACCGTGACCGGAGAGCTCTTGAAGTCGATGACGTGGGTATCCGCACTCCACCCTGTGGGCAAATTCTGCACACGGTTGAGATCAATGGCCAAGGATGTGGCCGACAGGGACACGCCCTGCAAGCCCACCAGTTCCACCGCACCCACACTGGCCGACAGGCCCATCCAGGATGCGCCTTGCAAAGCCTTGGTGTTGTTGTACTTGGGATCGCCGTACACGTTGTCGCCAGACGCGATGGTGATGGGCGTGAAAATGCCCATGGCCAGATCCATGTTGTCCAGCGACAAGCCCACCGCATTGCCATTGGGCGTGTCCAAGCTGTTGATTTTTCCGTCCTGGTTACTGTCCACCAGATAAGGACCGCCCACACCAAAGAACCCACTCACACCCGACATGCCCAGTGTCAGTTGGTCGGCAAACACCAACTGGCCATTGGCCAGCTTGACGGTGGCCGAGCGTTTGTCAAAAGCCGCAGAGCCTTCGACATACAACACACCGGCAATGTCCAGTTTGGCATTGGCCGACACACGAACAAATTCTCCATCGACAGCGCTCAGACTCATGGTGCGGGTAGAACCTGTGCCTGTGACCACATCAAAACCATTGGCCGAGAAGTCCATGACCCGCTGGGTGATGCCATCGGCCAGGTTCATCGACACGCTGGCATTGGTGATTTCGGCCGTGACCGAAGGCAGGCCCACCAAGCGGGCCGCACCTGCGCTGGCCTCCAGGGCCAATCGTGTGGGCAGGGCCTGGCTGCCCGTTTGCACGGCGGTGCTGAACAAACCTTTGCCGGATGCGGCGGCTGTCAGCAGTGTGCCATTGGCATTCAGTGCCACAGCGCGCCAGTCAAGACCGGCAGAGGCGTTGACCAAACGCCAGTTGACACCGGCGTCGTTGGACACCCAGATGCCACCATTGAGCCCATTGGCAGCGGCTGCAATGGTGCTGCCATCGGCCGACACCGCCACCGAGGTCCAGTCCCGCGGGGAGGCAACCTTCTTCCAGGTCCAGTTGGCTTGTCGTGTATCGGCCAGGTACAGGGCATCTCCCGGGCGAGCCACCACCAACAAAGCGCCTTGGACAGTGGGATCGGTTTGACTGACCAGGGTTTCGCTGGCATCCAGGCTGACCCAGCCGGTGCTGGGCAAACCAACGGTCTGGCGCGTCCAGGTGTTGGACCCATCGGCATTCACGTTGCCGATGAAAATGCCATCCGCTGCAGCCGCAAGCACTTGGGTGCCAGCGTTGTAGGAAGCGAGCAGCTTCCAGCTCAAATTGCGGTCGCCCGCAGCCTGCGCAGCCTCGGTCCAAGTGCTGCCATCGGCTTGGCCCGACACCTGCAAGGTGCCACGCAACAAGTCCCGGTCGGCCGCGCGAACCAGCTGTGCCTTTGTTTTGCCAGTGGTCGTGACGCTCAGGTTGAAGGCCTGACCGCTTGTTTTGCCATAAACGGCCAGGGCATTGGCAGTGGCCTTGACGGTCACAAGCGCACTGGCTGCGGGCAAGTTGTCACGAATGATCTGCATCGCAGCAATGCTCGACTCCATGACCTTGACCTGGTAGGAGGCGGTACCAAAAATGTCAAAGAACAGCAGGCTCTTGAGTTCAGCCAGTTGTTTTTTGGCTGTCGCAATTTTCTGGTCCATTTGACCCACGGCATCAAAGATCTTCTGGATCCGGTTGAGCACATGGGTCTGGATTTGCAGGTCGGTGGCCAAGCCGCCAGTGCCATCGCCCTTGGCCGTCAGGTCATTGCGGGTGACGGTGTAAGCGATGTCAGTGGCCGTGATACCCGACAAGGTGATGACGTCGCCTTCGGCGGGGCGGCTGGTCAGGACCAGCATGTCCAGTTGCGAGACCCCCAAGCCAGCGCTGCGGGTGCTTTCGACCACGCCTTTGCCTTTGACCGAAGCGCTCATGCGCATCCAGCCTGCGTCGGTGGACTGCGTACGTGCGGCCAGCGTCACCACCGGCCCATTACCAGCGGCCAACGCCAAAGATCCGGCCGCATTGTTGATGGCTTTGCGCACCTGCGCGGCCACGTTGGCATGGATTTCGTCGACCGAGCCTTTTTTGGCGCCCCCTTTGCCGTCCGCGCTCAGGTCGTTCTTGACCACGGTGTAGCTCACATCGGCGGTGGCCAAACCGGTGATGGTGATGATGTCACCCACTTTCCAATCACCCGACAGGCGCAGCACATCGTTGCGCACCGGTGCCGGGATGTCGGCGCTGACGATGCGCCCATCGCGAACGATGACGGCATCGGTGTAGCGGTCCTGAACAGCGGCCGTGGCCGACCAGCTCAGCCCGCCATTGGTCGAACGGACAATGCCGCCACCATCCACGGTGGCCAAAATGGTTTGACCATCCTCTGAAATGGTGACCGAGGTGTAACGCAAGCCGACCGGGGCCGTCGTGATTCGGGCCCAACGCTGCCCGCCATCGTTGGAAGACCAGAGGCTGCTCGCCGTGGGATCGGCTGCCGAGCTGGCCAGCGCCACTTGGCGGCTGGCGGAAACGGCAAGGTCGCGCCAATCGAGTTTTTCACCCAGCGTCTCGCGCACCATTTCACGCTCGGCGGCCAACACCAGGCCAAAATCCACATCAGCCAGCGAGAAGCCCATGGCCCCATCACGCGGGGTGTCATTGCTGTCGATCTTGCCATCCTGGTTGGAATCGACCAGCGGACCGCCGTTCAGGCCAGCAAAAGCCTGCAAATCGGCACCACCCAAGGTCATCACATCGTGGCTGACGATGCGGCCATCGGACAGCGTGACCAAGCGTGTGGACTTTTCAAAGCCCAACGAACCGCCCACATAGAAGAAGTCTCCAATGCGCATTTGGATGTCGCCAGAAGCGCGCAAAAGTGCACCCCGATCCCCCTGAACGTCCAGGGTGCGAGTGACCCCTGTGGCCGTAGGCACCAGGATCGGTTTGGCCTTGAAATCCACCACCTGGGTCGCTTCGTCCACGCCATCTGGCACGTTGAAGACCTGATTGACCAACACTTCAAGGTCACTGACCTGCAGATCCAGTTGCGGCACACCCACAAATTGGATCACGCTGGCACCCGCTTCAATGCCCAGCCAACTCATGCCGCTGTAACGCAAAGGCTGACCCGCCGTCGGGCTGAGCATGGCGACAGCGAACTCACCGCCGGTCATGGCAAAACCCACGGCCGAAGCATTGGGCTGGTCATTGGCATCGATCACGCCATCGAGGTTGCTGTCGACCCGGTAAGGACCGCCCACACCCGCAAAAATATCCAGGTTCTGACCGCCCAGCAAAAGCTGGTCTACCACCACTAAACTCTTGTCCGCCAGCTGCACCGTGGTGGTGGATTTCTCCAGCCCCATTGAGCCGCGCGCGTAAACAAAACCGGCCGCACCGACTTCGAAGTCGCCCGTGGCACGGATCAGCTCACCGCGGGAGCCATCCATCTTCAGTTCAATTTGTGTGGCATAACCCGTCGACACCTTGAACGGCTGCGCCGCCAAATCCAGCACTTGGTAGCGCTCCAGGGTATTGGCCAAGGGGTTGTTGACCAAGTTGAGCTCAACCTTCAGGTTTTGCGCGGTCGCGGTCACACCTTGCACACCGACCAGGGCCACCTCGCTGGCTGTGGCTTGTACAGCCACCCAACTGCGTTGGCTTGATGCCGTTTTGTCCCAAGCCAAAGCCACGCCAAACTCGGCGTTGCTCACGGTCACGCCAATGGCCGACGGGTTGGTGGCATCACTGAGGTTCGTCACGCCATCGCCATTGGTGTCGCTGCGATAAGGGCCGTTGATGCCCACAAAAGCATTGAGCTCGGTACCGCCAATGGTCAAGACACGGGTGTCCACCGTCGGATGGGGTCCTGTGCCGTTGCCTGCCAATTTGAAGGTCACGTCCGATCGTTCGATCGCCATGGTGCCGCTGGCTTGCACAAAACCTCCCAAACTGAGGTCCATGCCACCAGAGGCACGCATGAGCTGTCCTCGGTCGCCGTTGTGCATCAAGCGCAGAGCCTGGCCGGTGCCGGTGGCGATTTGCATGCCCGCCACACCGTTGACATCTTTCATGGAAGCGAAATCGATCACCTTGTCGGGTGCTGCGACATCGCTGAAACCGTTGACCAGGTTCAGGTCGATGCCCAGAGAGTAGATGTCCAGATCCACGTTGTCGGGCAAGCCCACGGGGGCATCGATCGTGCCCACAACGCCCGTCAAGGCAGTCCAGCGCTTGTCGGTGTAGCCCGCATCTTTGGAGGTGAACAAGGCCAGTCCGAACTCAACGTCGCTGATCTTCACACCCCGTGCATCCGGGTTGACGATGGTCTGCCCGTCCTGCTGAATTTCGTAGGGTCCGAAACCCACAAAAGCTTCCAGACCGCTGCCACCTATGCTGATGAGCTGGGTCTTGACCTTGCTGCCATCGGCCAGCGTGACGTCCTGCACCCGGCGTTCAAAGCCCAAGGAGCCTTTGACGGCAAAGAAGTCGCCAACAACCATCTCCACATCGCCAGTGGCGCGGACGTACTCGCCCAGGCCGCCATCAAAGGAGATGGCCATGCTGCGACCGGTTGCGGTGACGACGTCCAGCTGGCGGGTGCCCCCGCCGCCGGCAAAATCGATCACCTTGTTGTCGCCATTGACAGGGCGGCCAAAACCCGTGGTGTCCACCAAATTCAGGTCCAGCGACAGGTTGCGGGCCGCGAGCGTCAACTCGGGCATGCCCACCACCTCGACGCTGCCTGCAGTGGCCTTGACGGCGGCCCACTTGAGGCCTTGGGAGGCGGTTTCGCCAGCACGCGGCGAGAACAGTGCCATCGCAAAATCCACATCGGTCAAGGCCAAACCTATGGCATCCGGATGGGCACTGGCGTTGTACTTGCCGTCCGCAGGCGCGTTCAAACCCACAAAAGCGTGCAGGTTCTCGCCCCCAAACGTCAGCATTTCTGTTTTGGCTTTGGTGCCATCGGCCAACACCACGTCGCGCAGCGAACGCTCAAAGCCGAGCGTGCCGGAGGCCGTCATGAAGTCGGCAATGTTGAGGGTGAAGGCCGAGGAGGCCTTGACCTGGGTGCCCCGCGCAGAATCAAAGTCCAGCGTCAGGGTCTGGGCGCCATCGCCCGTGCCCACGTTCAGGGCGTTGCCCGCTTTGAGGTCGACCACGTTGTCACCCGCGGTGCCAGCGTTGATGTCGATTGCCATGGCCGAGGCCTGAAGCGTCATGAACGGGATGCCCACTTCGGTGGCACTGTCGGCGGTGGCTTTGAGACTGAGCCAACTGCGTGGCAAAGTACGATCGCCGGTCGCGGCCGTCTCCATATGAAGGGCCAATGCCACATCCACGCCATGCAAGTCAAACCCGGCGGCCGTGGCGTTCGGGCCTTCGCCTTCGTCGTCCAAATCGCCATCTTGGTTGAGGTCGGTTCGGTAAGGTCCGTTCAGGCCCACAAAAGCGGACAGATTGGCTCCCCCCAGGACCCAGCGACGCGTCTTGGCACTGCCATCGGTCAAGTTCACATCGGCAATGCTGTTGCGCAGCACAAACTTACCGTCAACCGTCAGGAAATCAGCCGCCCGCAGCATCATGCCAACGGTGTAATTGCGGTCAACGCCAAAGTAATCGGCATTGAAGAACATGCCCAACTTGTCGGCGTCAGCTTGCGAATGGACCGTGATGTCCAGCAAATCGGCCAAAGGACGTTGGACCGCGTCCAAGGCCAGTTGCTGCCCGGTCTGCGACACTTGCAACAACACACTGCCATCGCCAAAACCGAACAGGCCTGTGCCCTCGGTGAACTGGCCAGCCAGGGTGCCCGCTTTGACGATGTCATGGTGTTGTAAACGCTGCGGAACGTAGGTGCTCGAGCGCAGGATGTCCAGGGTAGCGCCCGAGGCAATGGTCAGCGTACCGCTCACTTCCAGGCGATCGCCCAGCTTGGCATCGGTCAGCTTCAAAACCAGGTGCTGGTTGGCCGCGATGGTCTGGTTGCCTTCAATGCGCAGCAAGCCAGGAGAGCGGGTGCGTCCAATGGTGCCGGCCACCGCGTTGCCTGCTGCATCAACAAGTTTCAAACCCTCGCTGGCACGCACGATGATGTCGCCACCGGTGTCCAGCTTGGCCGCGTTCATTTTGTTCACGCTCAGGGTGGCGGCCAGTTCCAGCGGGCCTTGGGCCGTCAGCAAATCGCCCTTGAGCATCAAAACGGCATCGGTGCCCAAAGCACTCAGGCGGATCGCGCCTTTGCCCGAGGTCTGCACCAAAGTCCCCTCTTCCAATGTCAGGCGACCTGCTTGGCTCAGACTGCCGGCGCTCAGGACGATGTCGCCGCCGCCGGTGCTTTGCAGACCATCCAAAGCTGTGGTCAGGGGGGGCAAGGCATTCAGCATGGAAGCGGCGCGCGCCACCGTGATCGAGATGCCTTTGTCCACCGTCACATCGTCAGCTTCGCTCAAATGCATGTCGAAGCCACTGCGCGCGGCCAAATAGGCGGTCTCCACTTCCAGCGTGTTGGCCGCACCCGCAGACTGGCCACCCGCAGCACGGCTGCTGCCGATGTCTTGAGCCGCCTGCAGCAAAACCTGCTGGGCCTGAATGTCGGCGGAGGCCGATTCGGTCTCATCGCCATCGATGATGGAGCCGCCACGGGCCACCAAGGCCACCTTGGCCAATGGGGCATCCACCTGTGACAAAGTGATGGATTCGCCCGCGCTCACGCGGATCTCGCCGCCACTGGCGATGGACAAGCGCGTGTCTTGTCCCATGTTCACAGAACCGGCCCCGGCGACCAGCTCAATGCTGCCGGCTTGCACGGTCAATACTGGCGCATCCAGGGTCACACGACCCAGGTTCAGCCCGCCCTCTTGCTGCGAGAGCATCTCAACACGCTGCCAAGACAGCAGGCTCACGGCACCTTGACTTGTGGACACGGAGGCGACGTCAACGCCGCTGCGTTGTGCGGTCAGATCGCGATCAGAGGCCAGGAAAACATCGGCCTGACTGCTCACACCCGAGCTTCGGATGCGCAAATTCGAGGCCGAAGAGATGACCACATCCCCGGTCAGGGCCCCCGTGGCCATGGCCCCCAGGGTCACCGTACCGGTGGTACTGCGCAGTCGCAGAGGGTCTAAATCACCACCAATACCTGCCGAAGTGATGCTGCCATTGGCGATCAACTGCACATCGCTGGCCACCAAATCGGCAGCGGCGCCTGTTCCGGCGTTGACAGCACGCCCGACGATGCGGCCCGCCTGGGTTTCCAGCCGGGTGCTTGCGTTGGCGCTGTCGGCCCCCACATGCAGGCGGTTCAGGCCCAGATCCCCCTCGACCGCTTTGAGGTTCATGCTGCCCGAAACACGGCCACGGATCTCGCCGTCGCTGCCTTGCAAAGCCACATTCAATGGAACGCTGGAGGTGCCCACACCCCCACCCAGCCAGGTGTTGAACTCCAAAGCATGGGCCATCAACTTCCCGGTGCCCACACTTTCAATGGACAGTTGGGCATCGAGGATCACCGTGCTGGCCTGCAAGGTCACGCCATCGCCTAAGGTGAGGCTGCCGCCCGTGCCAGCGGCATCGAAGGTGATGCGTCCCAACACACCCGCAGCACGAACATCGCCACGCAGGATGATGGACGAAGCCAGGCTGCGCAGGACCACATCACCAGCCAGTCCGCCTTCGGAGCCGACCGCCACACTGTGCAGGGTCAGGGCCGAGGTGGACAGGTTGTCCAGCCAAACTTTGCCAGACCCTGTCACAGACAAGTTTTCACTGGCAATCGACAGGCCCGATGACGCCTGACCCACAGTGCCGCCAAAGGCCGTGGGATTGGCCGCGATGTCGCCGGCCACAGTCAATGTCAAGCTGGCAGCCTGCAAGGCCGCCTGGCCAGCCAGACTGGACACATCGCTCAAACCGGTGCGGGGTGCTGCACGACCGCGCAAGTCACCGCCGACGGTGAGCATGGCTGCACCGTTGGTGCGCACCCCGGTGCGCAGATCCACATCGCCCGTCACCTGGGCCGTGAATTGGCCGGTGCCGAGGTTGATGACTTCACCTGCGCCGCCGCCGACGGCGGTGTCCACCACCAAATCGCCACCGACTTCCAGGTTCAGCGTCAGGTTCGCAGGCACAGCACCCGTGATCCACAGGGAGCCACCCACCTTCAAGTTGAGGCTGGCCAGGCTGCTGGTGCTGATGTTGCTCAGAACCACGTCACCCGCAATCAGCACATTGTTCAAAGCGTCCACATTGGCCGCTGTGATGGTGGTCACACCCGTGGTGGGCAGGACCGTTTCGCCCCAACGGGCTTTGTCATTGGTGCCCGAGCGGACAAACGCCCGTGCAGCGGCACTGATGAGGCCGCCAGCCACCAGGGAAATCTCACCGACCAGGCCGCTCACAGCCACCAGCGTGCTGTTGTCGCTCAGGTTGATCGCGTCGAACGCGATCAAGTCCACCGACATGCCATTGGCCACCTGAATGGCGGCCTGCCCCTGCAAGCTGCCTTCGGTGGTAATGTGGATGCGTCCGTCCAGCAAGGTCTGCAAAGCACCCAGACTCAAACCTGCGTTCTGCCCCCAACCGTCCCGGTCCGAGAAGATCAAATCGCCCTGGCCCGCACGCGCTTCCAAACTGTCAGCGGCCACCTGCATCGCGCCGATGTTCTGTGCAGCCTGGATGGTGAGACTGCTGGCCAGCACCAAAGGATCGCGTGTCAGGTCCAGTCCATTGGCCACCACCACACTGCCGGTCTTGGCTTGCAGCACCACGCTGCCCGCCTGCGCCGCCACGCCATTGGCCAGCCTTTGCGCCAAGCTGGAGGCCCAGTGACCCGCTTGCACACGGGCCAACTGTACATGCCCATGGGCCTCCAAGGTGATGGCCCCTCCTTCGGTGCGCAACAGCGCATCGGCGCTCATCACGATGCTGTTGCTGGCCGACCGGATGCTGATCGAGCCACCGCCCGTGGCACTGAGCGTGGCACGGATGTCCGTGGGTTGATCGGTTGTATCGATCGTGATGCCCCCAGAGCCGGCGGAAATGCCCAGGTCTTCCCCAATGGCAGGCGAAGCGAACACATTCAGCCCTCTGGCGCTGATGAATACCCCTCCTGTGCTGCCTGTGCGCAAGCCAGCCATGGGTTCGTCAAACAACAGCCCCCGGTTTTGCATACCGGTGGAGCTGGCCTGTGTGAAGGCCACATCGCTCAGACCATTGATTTCCAGGACCTTGGTTTCTTTCAGGCGGATATCGCCTGCGGCGGTTTGCGCGGCAATTTTGTTGACCCGGGTGGTCAATGGGTCGGCCAGCGCGCTGCCACCGATGCCGGTGCCAGCCCACATGCCCAATTGGTCGGCGGTGATGTTTTCCGCGGCCGTGCCCACGGGCACAGCGGCTTGAATGGCACCACTGCGTGCATAAACAGCCACAGAGCCATCCTCGCCTTGCAAGCTCAGACCGACTTGCAGGTCTTTGACTGTGTTGATCTGACCGAGCGTGACGTTGCCCTGCAGAGATTCCAGCCGCACATGGCCGCCAGACGTCATGACGCGGGTTGATGCCTGCATGTCGAGGTTTTGGGCCGCTTGCATCAGCACGTCGCCACCAGCGCTGTTGACCAGGTCATCGCCCAGTCTCACTGTGCCCTTGGAAATCAGGCTGATATCGCCGCCTGCAGACTGCAAGGTGACGCCATCGGCCACCGTCAGGACTTTGCCTACTTCATCCACTGCCAGGAACAGCGGTGCACCATGGACCTGCACTTGGGCCAACATGTTCAAATCGCCCGTGCGCACCCGAACGATCGCGGCTGCGCTTTGGCTTGGGCTACCTGCGGTCAAACCACTGAGAGACAGCTGCTCGACCGTGAGTTCAGCACCCAACGATGGGTTGCCAGTAGGTGTCAGGCCAATGGCACCGACTCGGCTGAATGCCCCCTGCACTTGGCCAATGGCCATCGCGCGACTGGCCAGCAATGAAATTTCCCCGCCCGCCTTGACGGCCACCGTGTCCACTCCGATTTCGAGCTCGTTGTGGCGTCGGCCCAACTGCCCCACATGGGTGTTCACGTTCAACAGCAATGCGCCGGCAACGATGTCGTCGGCCGCATCATCGGCCACTTCAACGACCCCACCTGCCGAGGATGCCAGCACCACCAGACCACCACCGGCATCGATGTGGTCAAGGGTGATGCCCTTGGCAGCCTGAATGCGCAACTGGCCTTCGGCTTTGCTGGTGCCGGTTCGCTTGGCCACCACAATCGACGCGCCCTGGGCTTGCAAGAAAGTGCCCGTGCGTGACTCAATGTCCAGCTCGCCGCTGCGGTGATCCATCAGCGATCCAGCGCCTTGCTTGACATCGCCTTCGGCCAGCAGCGTGATCGTGCCTTCGCCCATGGCGATGTCACGGTTCAGGTTCAAATCACCCCGGATGGACTCCAGGCGCATCCGCGTGTAGGGGTTGCCTGTCATGGCCAGATTGGCATTGAGTTGCAAATTGCCCACCGATGAGAGCAACAAGGTGGACTCACCGTCAAAAAGCAACTGGTCAATGGTCAGATCGTCCACATCGGTGATCGAGACGACGCTGTTCAAGCGGGTGTGTGTGGTGGCCCGCAAGCTGTCGGCGTCGATCTTCAAACCCACCAGCAGGGAGCCCAGATTGCGCAATTCATCGAGTTGGGTGGCCACGCCGACCGTCAAGCTGACCTGCTTGGCACTCACATGCAGTTGGTTCTTGTCTTCGATCCGGTCCGAGGCCAGCAAACTGCCCTGGAGCACCTGGATGGCCACATGGCCGGACTGAGAAGAGACGGAAGACAGCAACAGGTTGTCGGTCCATTCGGTCACATGCACATCCCCTGCGGCACGAATGGTCAGCGTGCCATCACGCCAGCCGTCGTTGCCTGGCAGCTTCTGACCATAAGCCCCCACGTTGATGCTCAAGGTGCCCGCATTGCTGCGAATCACGCCTCCGGTCACACCGGCGGTGCCCGAAGCCACCAAAAGCATGTCGCCCGCACTGCGCAGCACGGCCACGCCGCCTGCAGCGTCTATGCGCTGGTCACTGCCTTGGGTCAAGATCGATCCCGCAGCTTCCAGACGCATGCGTCCACCCGCGGTGATGCCGCTCAGTTCGAGATCCAACAGGTCGCGCACGCGCAAGTCACCTGCTGCGGTGAGCACCACGTCGCCGGAGCTGTTGACTGCCACGTCACCCGTGGCACTGATGTTCACGTCGTCCCAGACCTGCAGCACCACACTGATGACTTCGTGTCGGTTTTCAACCCACTGGCCCTGGGTGACTGCTTGAACGCCATCAATCGACGCCAAGACTTGCATGTTCGCGGGCAGGGTCTCGGTGCCATCCACCAGACGCCAGCCGTCGACCACGTAGCTGCCCACACTGGACAGATCAAATGTGGTGGTGTCACCCATCCATTCGTAGCGCTGGTATTGCACCGACACCACGTCACGCGCCGAAGCCTTGGACAACACGGCACGCAAATAATCGTTTTGCTCTGGAGAGTCCAAATTCGTGACTGTGACGCGTTCGGTGGATCGGCCGATACCGCCTTCGGCGGATTGCGACACCAAGGTCACGTTGCGGCCTTGCACGTTGATGCGCTCAGCGCCCGTGCCTACTTGAGTCCCACCCAAGTCACGGTGCGGGAAAATGGCCGCCAGCAATTCGGGCGACACCGGGTATTTGGATTGCGCCACCAGTGCCTGGCCTGTGGGCATGCCCGCCAGTCGCAATTCGGTTTCAGAAAAACCCGCGGCCGCAATGCGGGCCGCCACCTCGGCCGGATCTGCGGTGAACCGCTCGTAAGAAGCGTCAACAATCGCACCCCAACGAGATTCGAGCTTGACGTCGGCATTGGCCGAGCGCACCGAGGCGGTCTCGCCCTTCCAAGCTTGCGGCAAAATCAAGCGCATGTCGCCATCGGTTTCCACAAGGTTGATGGCGCCTTGTGCACGGGCAGCAACACCCCCAGTGCCCATCGCAGCACTGTCAACGCGCGCCATGACCGATCCGGCCCCGCCGTCGAGCAGCACCTGCGCACCAAAAACACGAGAACTGAAGGTCGTGCCATCTAGGCCATGGAGGGCATTGATGGCAATGTTGCCAACCGTCTTGGGCGAATTGTCTGGATTGAAAGTCGCTGCCACCACTTGGCCCAACTTGATCACGGCAGAAGTTTTGCCCACCGTCTGGTTGACCGTGATGTTGCCTGTGGCCTGCACATTCAGGCGACCGCGCGGATCTTTGACGTTGATCGTGATATCGCCTTTGGCACGGATATCAGGCAAGGCACCCACAAACTCCACATTGCCGGCCACTTCCATGGCGTCGGCCGCCAAGGCCATGGGCACAAAAGTCTCGGGCTGGTCGTCGTTGGCCTCGGCCAGTGGTGTGGCGTCACCGAAATTCACGCTGCCGCGCACCACCATCTTGCCCACGGTGCGGATATCGATTTGCGGTCTCGAAGACCCTTGGGCCGTCTCGATCGCCACCGGCAAATCAGCCTTCATGGAATAGGTGTAGAAGTCTTTCAGACCCGTGACGGTGGTCTTCTTGGTTGTGATGGTCTTCTTGCGCAACCAACCGCCACCCGTGGTGGTGGGGCCGTCAATGGTGATTTCCTGATTTTGAAAATCGCTGTCAAAGCGGTCCAAAGCTTTCACGGGTTTCCAGGTCTGGTCATCCGCCGTTTTCCAGGGACTGCTTTGGGTAGCCACAAATTTGTAGGCCCATTTGCTCGGATCCCCGGGATTGGCCAGCACCGTAGCAGTGTCCAGCACCCTGCTGCCGCCAGAGAGTTTTTCCAGCAACTTCCACTTGCTGGTGTCCGTGAAGTCCGTCAGCGGGAAATTCAGCTTGGCGGTCTCACCAATGTAGAGGTACAAATTGCTGGTGGCCACGTCGCGCACTTGCGTCTTGTCTTTGGTGACATCGACCGCCAAATTGCGCTTTTGTTCGTACTGAACAAACAGGTAGTCGTTCAGGCTCAGTTTCAAAGCCAGCTCAGATTCCTTCAGGGGTGTGCCGTCTGTGAACCGGGTGTCCGAGAAATTGGCGGCGGTGTCGGGCACCAGACCGTCCCAGTCAAAGCCCAGCAGGTTGAAGCTTTCTTGTTTGTAAATCTCCAAGGTGGTGTTCGTCTTGGCCTGACCTTCGGTCCACACGTAATAACGCCCCTGCTCGGGTTGGTAGAACAGCGCAGTGCCCGCGTCCATGACGGCGGCCTCGCCCACATTCGTGTAGGTGATGCTGCTGACCGTTCCACTGCCATTGGCCGGCTTGAGCACGCCCTGGCGGGTCAAGTGCGTGACTCGACCGTCTTTGTAGGTGTAGTTTTCCTGACGCAGCGTTGTGCTGTCGGTGATGGAAATCGTACCGATGCGATTTTCCGACACATCGATCTCGTCGAGTTCCAGGGTGAAATTCGTGCGGTTGTCGATATTGACCGAGGTGTAGCCACTGGCCACGCGCAAACGACCATTGCCCGTGCTGATGATCGTGCCGGTGACATTGATCTTGCCGCCTTGGGGTTTGATCGGATTGAGCGTGATCTTCTTGCTGGCGAAATCGAAAGCACCGGTGACCGAAGCCAGCCCGCCGTTTCCAAAAGTCAGCCCCTTTTGCGCATTGCCCTTGGCATCGGTGAAGCTGACCGACTCGATCGGGTTGAAACTTTCATCGATGGTCAAGGAGATGCTGTCGACGCCGCTTTGCACCAAACCGTCGATGTTCAGATAGCGGGCGTTGATGTTCACTTCGCCCATGGCGAAGATGGTGGACGACTTGGCCGGATCGGTGATGGCGTTGAGCAAAGACTGCAGACGCTGGTCCGAGTTGCTCAGGCTGAGCGACTTGCTCAAACCGGCATTGTTGTAGACCTGCTGCCCAAAGACCGTGTTGAAGGCCACATACTGGCGCGGATCGCGCCCGGTGTGGAACCAGTCATTGCTGGACAGGTTGAAGTCACCGGTAGCCGCCAACTCGATGGTGCCTGCGCGCAGTTCACCGGTGACGTTGATGCTGCCGCTCAGGTTTTTCAGGATGAGTTTGCCGTCTTCGTTGACCACCCGCCCCCTGACCTCAATGTCCTGCGGGGACTTGGGCAAGTTCAAGTCCTTGAGCGAGGTGTACCAGGAGGTGGGGTAGGCTTCTTGCGTGATGCTGATCACGCTGTCGCCGGCTGCACCCGGATCGGTCAGCGAGACGGCATTGAAATAAGTGGCACCGGGGTTCATCACCACCCGCTGCTTGTTCACCAATTCGGTGGCACCGGTCTTGTTGATGCCGATGTCGTTGATTTCAAGACCGAACGGGGTCTTGTTGACCACGGTGATATTGGCTTCGCCATGGGCGACCATGCGGTTGGCGGTGACAGCACTTTGCACTGCGGCCTTGGAGGCCAAGTCTGCCTTGATCGAAATGAGTCCGGCCGATGCCTGAATGCTGGGCATGCGCAGGTACAACACGTCAAAACTCTCGCGGGCAGACACACCGCTGGCACCGTTGGCTCCTGTTTGGGTCTCGGCCAATCCCATCTTCTGCAGTTGCTGGTCAATTTTGGTCAGCAAGGCTTGGTAGCGGGCGATGGCCTCGGCGTTGCCGGCATGGCTTTCCATCCAGCCCACAATTTTGGCGCGGTCATCAAGCAACTGGTTGGCCACGTTGGCATACACCAAAGTGGGCAAGGCCATGTCCTTGGGTTTGACCACATAAAAGTCATCGCTCAGGGCCATGGCAAATTTCTGGCCCTTGTCGCTGCTGGTGACATCGATCTCGCGCCACCCGTCGGTGTCAGAATAGGTGGCTGTGGCGGGGTTAAAGGTCAGGCCCTCACCCATGCGCTGGTACCAACGTCCGTTGGAGGTGCGCACGGTTTCACCGATTTTGATGGTCAGAGAAATTTCGTTGCCACTGAGGCTGTGGTCAGGTTGGACCAGCTGCCAGCGTTTGGTGTTGGTGTAATCCTCGAGTTCCAACACCAGGTTTTCTTCGACGGCAGCCCCTCCGGGCGGCGCAAAGCGGTAAAACTTGCCACTGACACCCTTGCCATAGGAGGTGCCCACGAGCTCCACGATGGAGCCCGCACTGACCGACAGCGCCACATCCTTCAGATCCAATGCGGCGTAATGGTACTGCTGGCCTTCGTCCAGGCCCAGCGCAGTCTTCTCGGCGGTGCTCAGGTCCTTGCCCACCTTGTCAGCGCTCAGCTGGGTCTCGTTGTTGACCTCGTAGGGCAGCAATTGAACCAGTGTGCGGTAGTTGATGCCCGCCTCAATCTGGGCCTGCTGGCCGACATTGACGCGGTTCTTGCTCTCTTCGGTTGTGTAGGTAACCGATGGCAAGGGGACCGGGACGGGCACCGGAATAATGGCCAGGCCCGCGCCAATGGCTCGTTTGCCAACGCCAATGCCAGGCTCGGTCAGCAGGACCACGTTGCCAACCGAGCGAACGCGGGTCGCCCCGGTCAGGTCGATGGTGTTGTTTTCAACCACTTTGGAAGTGGCCACAGGCAAGCCAATGCCCAGCGCGATCAATGTCAGGTCAGCCTGTGCGGTGGCGGTCATCCCATTGGGCGTGCGCGCACCGTCTTGACCCGCGTAAATTTTGACATCGTTGCCCAGCAGATCGGCACCGTTCAGGGTGATGGTGTTGTCGGCATACAAGCGCGAATTGGCGTTCGCACCGGCACCACCCACAAAAGACACAGAGAGCACGTTCGAGCCCGCTGTCATGTTGGCATCGCTGCGGGTGCTCAGCGCCAGATCACCGCTGAGGTTGCTCAGTTTGGCCTGCCCCACCTGGATGCCCGAACGCAGGTAGGCATCCTGATCCGCCAAGGCCAGCGACAAGGCCAAACCACCGATGGCGTCAATGCGAACCTTGTCGGTCACAGAGGCCTTGGTGTAAGTGTCGATGCTGAAACGGCCGGTCTGGCCGGCGCCGGCAGACACCGTCATTTCGGTGCCGTTGCCAATATCGACCTGAGCCCCAAAGCGTTGACCATCGGTGCCAATGTCGGTCACCGTGCCCAAGGCCGTCAGACTGGCCAAGCCGGCCGAACCCGATCGCAGAGACTCTTCCGTGGCCGAGTAGCGGTTCTTGTCAGCCATGTTGTCCGCACGGATGGCGATGTTGCCCGCCACCACTTTGCTGTGTTGGCCAATCTTGACGTTCGAGGTACCGGTCAGCGTGGTCAGCATGGCGGCACCACTGCCCGCCAAGGCACCCACCGCCAGGTTCAGCGCCACGGCGTCAAAGTTTTGGGTGCGGGTGGACCAGATGTCCAGCAGTCCCACGGCAATTTGGTTGCGATCGCCCAAGCCGGCACGGGTCGTGCCCTCGATTTTCAGGTTGGAATAAGACCCTGCCAAGCCCGCAAAAACACCACCGCTGGAGGCACTGGCACGCTGATGAACATCGTCTTGTGCTTTGGCATGGATGCGCAGCACCGAGGCCACCACCCGCACGTCATCGCCCAACTCGGCCACCACCGAACCCGTATCGGTGGCCTCCACAAAAGAAGAGCCCACCGAAGCCCCGGAACTGACGCTCAACGCAATGCTGCGGGCAAAAGCTTTCTGGTTCGCCAAAGCCAACACTTCCACCTTGCCGGTCGTCAGCGAACTCAGGATATCGGCCGTACGGATGGACGCCATCACTTTGGGGTTGAGGCGGTTGACCGAAACGGTGCCCGCAGCAGCCGCCGCGATGGCACCAAAACTGGCCGCCGCCGCCGCGACCACGGCATTGGCCTGGGCGTTGCCCTCGGCGCGCACGGTCAGGGTCTTGCCTGCCGTCAGCCGGGTCTTGCCCGTCTCTGGGTTGCCAGAAACCGGTGCCGAGCCTGTGCGGTCCACAATGGCCGCAGTGACGGTGTTGATGGTGTTGTAAGCGTTGGCCCCCCCACCGGATATGGCCGCGCCGGCACCGGTGCTCAATGCCACTGCTACAGCTGTCGAGGTCGTGTCAATCATGGCCAAATCAAAGGCCGTGATGGTGATGTCGCCCAGGGCATCCATGACCGCACGGTCCACCGTGGCGGTCACGGTGCTGTTCACCTCGTTTTCGGCGACCGACACACCAATGGCCACCGCTGCGCCCGTGGCTGCAAAACTGGCCGCCACCGAGACGGCTTGCACATAGGTGTCGATGGTCGAACGGTCTCGGGCATCGATCAGGATGTTGCCATCGACGACCACGCCGTCACCGGTGGTGCGCTGCAAGTAAGCCCGGGTTTCCGAGCCAATCAGGTTGGTGGTCCCCGCTCCAGCCCCACTGAGCGCCACCCCTGTGGTTCCACCTGCGATGGCCATCGATCCCGCCACCACCGTCGATTCGATGGTTTGCGCCGTGTCGGCCAAAATCGTCAGGTCCAGCGTGCGTGTCGCATCGTCCAATGCGCTGATGGCCGAACGGTCCACCGAGGCCACAATGCGATTGGCCGAGGCCGTGGTGCGTTGCTTCCAATTTTTGGTGTCGCCGTAATCTTGCTTGAGGATCAACTCGTCGAGCTTGCCGTCACCATCTTTGTCTTTGGCCACGATGGGGTCGGCACCGATGTATTCATAGACCTCGTTGGCGCGTGCACCCGAAGTTGCCCCCAGGCGAATCAGATCGCCTTTTTTGATCGAACTCGGTTGGCTGATGCCCGAGGTATAGGTGACGGCACCGTCCCACTGCAGGGGGTCGTAGCCGATGTAGTTGCGCGCCAGGGCCACACCAATCGATGCGCCCGCACCGTTGGCACCGCCCACACCCACGCCCAAAGAGGCCGAGACAATGATGGCTTCAATGCGGTTGGTGGCCAGTGCCTTGACGGTCACATCCGATGCAGCGCGAACCGCGCTGTCGTCCACTTGGGCCAGCACATCCCCCAGGATCACGTTCATGGCCGAAGCACCGGCCCCGCTGACGCCCACACCCGCAGCGCCGCCAAAACCAGCTGCCATGGATGCAGCCCAGGCTTTGACGTTGATGGACGCATTGGACGTGGCCACCATGTTCACCAGGCCATTGGCATCCAGTTCGGCCCCTTTGAGGCCGGCCAGCACCACGCTGTCAATGACGTTGCGCGCCAAAGAAACACCCACCGACACCGCCACACCGGACGCACCTGCCAAAGCAGCGGCAATGGAGGCTGCACCGGCATGGGAGCGGATGTTGGAATTGTCATCTGCGAGGATATTGGCGTTGCCCACAATGATGCGGTTTGCACGCGTGCCCACCACAGCGTCTTCGGTGTCCACACCGGCATGCACGCGCATGCCAATCTGGTTTTGCGCCCAAACTCCGGAGCCACTGGCCGCCACGCCGCCGGCACCTCCGGAGGCCACAGCGGCCGAACCTGCAACCACCAGCGCTTCAATCGTCTGCTCGGCACTGGCATGCAGCTTGAGGTTGCCCAAGGTGGTGACATCGGTGTCAATCAAGAGTGCACGGGTGGTGGCGATGGCTTGTTCACCCACCGCACCAAAGCCCTCTTGACCAATCAGGTTACGGGCCACCGAGACCCCAATCGAGGCCCCCACCGCACCAGCCCCCCCACCGGCGATGGCAGCCGACACCGCCACGATGCTGCTGGAGATGATGGTGGAATTGTTGGCCGTGACCAGCACATCGCCTTTGGCAATGATGCTGCCCTGTCGCACGATGGCGTCGGTGGAGCCCATGACCGAGTTCAGGGCCACGGCACCGGCACCTGAAATGGCCAAGGCACCGGACCCACCAATGCCCAGCGCCATCGATGCGGCTGCCGATGTGGCACTGATGTTGTTGCGCTTGATCACGGCAATTCCGTCATCCTGAAGGGTGAGGGTGTAACTGTCACCGCCTCCGTCGTGGATCATCCAGCTTTTGCCCTCTTTCAAAGAGGTGATCTCGAGAACAGGCCGCACCGCTTCCCAGCGGGTGGTGTCTGCGTAGTTTTGCTTGGTCAAGTCCAAGGCTTGGTTGTTTTTGCCGATATAGCGGTAGACCCAACCCGAGTTACCACCCGCCTTGTGCTGGGTGGCCACACGCACGGTGTCGCCCTTGTCCAACTCACGCGTTTCTGCAGTGACCACTTTCCAACGCGTGGCATCGGCGTAGTTTTCAGCGCCCAACTCGACTTTGCGGGTGGTTTTGCTGATGTATTCGTAAACCTTGCCAGCATGAGTACCGCTGACCGCATTGACCTTGGTGCCTTTTTTGAGCGAGACCTGATCGGTCGCTGAGCTCAAATAATCCCAAGACATGCCATCTGTGCTGTTGTAATAAGCCGAGGGACGGACCGAATCGAAGGCGGCCACAGACAAGCCCAGATCCAGCAATCCGGAGGTGATGAGCGCCATGCTCTTTTTGTCGGTGAAATCCTGTGCCAGTTGCCAGACGGCTGTGTTGGCATAGTTTTCACGCCACAAATCGATGGTCTTTTCAAAGGAATAGGATTCCCACTGGCTGGTGTCCTCGAAATCTTGGTCTCGCAGGTCCAGCATGGCCGACCCGCCCTTGCCATCCACCCCCTTGTATTTGAAGACCTTGCCGAAGAGGCTGTTGTCCGAGAAGTTGCTCTCGATGCGGACCAGTTGTTCGGAATCGACGTTGACTTTGCCTGAGAGCGTGGTGTGGTCAACTTTGCCACCAATGTACCGGTACACCTTGCCGGCCACACCACCATAACTGTGCAAATCATCCAAGCGCACCGTGTAACCAGACATGATTTTCTGGCCCGACGTGCTCACCTCGCTCCATGCGTTGTCTGACGCATACTCTTGCAGGCCCAAATCCAGGGTTTTGCCCGAGGTGCCCACGTATTCGTAAATGCGACCGGTGGCAGCACGAACCTCGTCACCCGAATTGAGCAAGGTCTTGCCCTCGGTGCTCAGGTAATCCCAAGTCTGTCCTTGGCTGCTGATGTAGCTGACTTGGGCATTGTTGTTGGTGGCGGCATCGAGCACTTGCGTGGTGATGCCTTTGGCCTCAAAGTCCTGCCATTTCAGCTCCAGCAGCTTTTCGCCACCGGACTGCGCAGTCACATTCACCGTGCCTGAACGGCTGGTGATGTCGGCCTGACCCACATGGGCCAGCGTGTCACCGTCGATGCTGTTGAAGGCCAAAGACAAGCCCACCGACACCGCCGCAGCACCCAGGCCGCCCACAGCAGCCGCCAGAGAAGCTGCACCGGCCACCGCATCAATGGTGGCCTGGTTGTCAGCGCTCACGGTGATGGTGTTGGCCGCAATCTTGCTGCGGCCAGTGCCGACCGCGCCATCAATGCTGGCCTCCAGGCCCGATTGAATGCGGTTTTGCGCGTAAACCCCGGCACCACTGGCCGCCCCAGACGCCTGCCCCGCCAGGGAAACGCCGGCCGAGGCAGTGATCACATACGAATCAATGACCGCATTGCCTTCGGCCAGCACAGACAAATTGCCAGCTGCCTCAACATTCGAGCTGAAGATACGCGCACGCGTAGATGCACGGCGGTCAGAATAGCTGAGCAATCGCCAGACACCAGCGTCGCTGAAATTCTGCGTCACCAACTCAAAGCCCTTGGGGTCGGTGATGGTTTCGCCAATGTACTCATAGACCTCGTCGGTCAGCACGCCCGTGTCCTTGAGCACTTTTTTGCCCTTGGCCAGCGTGGTGAGTTTGTTTGTTTTGTTGTAGTCCGACACCTTGTAGTCGTAGGGCACATCCAGAACGTCGCCACCGATGATGTTCTTGGCCACAGAAACACCAAGCGCCACGGCACCGCCGCCTTGGCTACCCGCCGCCAGCGCAATGGATCGCGTGCTCACTTCGGCATCGATGCTGGCGTTGTCCAGAGTGCTGACGGTCACATCACCCTTGCTGCCCGAAAGTGCTCGGGTGCTCAATGCGACCCCGCTGATGTAGGCATCCGCCAAACCGTTGATCAAGTTAAAGGCCACCGTGCCCGCTGCCGCAACGCTGAGCGATGCGCCCCCAGCACCTGCCGCCACCGAGGTCGAGGATGCCGAACCCAAGGCGTTGATGGTGGCACTGCGATCGGTTGACACGAGCACATTGCCGCCGACAGTGATCGGCGCTGTCACACCCGACACACCACTGATGTAGGCCAACACGTCGTTGTCCACGTCGTTGCGCGACATCGACAGGCCCACCGAAATGGCCGCAGCACTGCCCTTGCCGGACACGGCAATCGACACGGCACTGGCCTCCACAGAGGAAATGATGGCCGCACGGCCAGCGGCTTTCACGGTGAGGTCTGCACCGGCTTTGAGCGAGACCAAGTTGCTGATGTAAGCCTGGGTGTCTGCGCTCACCCGGTTGGTGGCGACCACCGGTGCCACCGTGATGCTCAAGGCCCCCGACCCAGCGCCATTGTCCTCGACACCAAATTCGGCATTGACCGCCTTGGCAGAGTTTTCAATCGTGGCACTGATCAGACCGACCGACTGGGCATTGACCTCGACCGAACCGGCCACATCGAGGGTCGCGCCATCGATCCAGGCCTGAGTCAACAAGGTTTTTTCCTGGAGCGCAGCATTGCCGGACGAAAAATCCTTGAGCAAGGTCCACAAACTGGTGGGCTGCCAGCCAATGGTGTTGAAGGCCAAGGTCACGCCAATGGCAATGCCCGCTTCGACCGTGGCGTCAACGGTGGCATTGACGGTGGAAGAGTTGGTGCTGAGCACCCGCAAATTGCCGCCATTGGTGGTGGTCACACTGCCACCACTGATCCAGGCCTTGGCCGAGCCCAACACCGTGTTGGTGGCCACCGTCACGTTCAGAGCCCCAATGTCACCAGCAACTTCACTGGTGTTGTCGGCCTTGAGGACCGTGCCCTCCACCACCTCGACCAGCACATCCCCTGCCGCTGACACCTTGGCACCACTGATGTGCGCATCGACCATACTGCGCAGGTCGTTGCGTACCACCAGGCCACCCGCTCCCACCGAGGCGCTTTGTCCGCCGCCCGCTAAGCCTTTAAGTTGGCTGTCCAGAATATCAGCGACAAATTCCGAGGCCCCTTTAACAACACCCTCAACTTCCCACAACTTCCATCCTCTGGAAGGAGACAGATAGTCTTCGGTAATGAGGTCCAATGTCACCGCAAGCGGATTGTTGTAAACGTATTTTTGACCTGGCAGGGCCAAAACCTTGCGCCAGGAGTTTGTATCCTTGTAATTTTGTGCACTGAAATCAATATTTTTCAGTGTGGTTTGTCCTTTGTATTCGTAGACATCGTCATAGGCCCCACCGCCAATGGCACTTTGCAACTGAACCCGCTGCCCGGTTGCCATGTCCTCACCTGTGTCGCTGGAGACATAGTCCGGCGTGGCGATCTGAACCACTTGCCCAAGGGTTAACGTTTGCCAACCCGAGCGGTCGGTGTATTTGCTTTCAAAACCGGGCAAAGCCTCGGTGGCCAAGCCAATCAGGCTGCCGCCTAATGAGGCCGAGGTTTTGGGAAGCAATTTGGCTTCGGATTCAATTTTGGCCTGATCCGTGCCAGCCACTTTCACACCGCCACCGCGGGCATTGAGGGTGACTTGACTGCCTTCAACAAAAGCCTTGGCTTCGGAACTGATGACGTTGGAAGTCAGCACAACACCCAAACTCGCCTTGAAGCTGGCAATCTTAAAAACGCCTTTGAGTAATTTCTCGGATACAAAACCTTGTAGAAGTCCGTCCCCCGTAGAGGTCTGGTTGCCGACTGTGGCTTTGATGCCCGACACGTTGACCGCGTCAATGCTGATGGCACCGGCCGCGTCGATGCTCGAACCTTTGACCAGCGCATGGGCCTTCGATGTTTTCTCGGTGCCCACATTCCCGTTGACCAGGGCTTCGTTGCCTTTTTTGTACACATCGCGTGCTTCCCAGCCCACGGTGTTAAAAGCCATGGTGCGCGAGATGCCAATGCCCTTGACCTGGGTGTCGCTCTGGTTGGTCGCACGGATGGTGACGTTTTCACTGGAAAGAATGACCACATCGCCAAGGAGCGTTTTGACCTTAGCATCCAGCACATCGGCAAGCGATTGCGACAAGACCATGTTGGTGGCAACCACATCCGAAAAGGAGGGCAAACCAGCCAGCAGGCCACCGCCAGAACTGGTCACGCTGTCGACGATCGCATCCACCACCGCCTGGTCGCTGACATCGATGGTCAAAGACCCAGCGGTCAGGTCCACATTTCGCAAAGTGGCTGTGGCGCTGCCGCTGACCATGTTGCGGGCCATGATGCCGTTGACCGACAGACCGCCAATGGGCGACAAAGCAGACAGCATGTTCATCACACCGCCTACAAGGGCGGGAACACTTTGCTGGATCTGGAACTTCTCAATGGTACGGTCGCCGCTGTCACGGTCGAACGCGATTTTCCAATACGTCTTTCCATCGACGTTGCTGGGCAAAGCTAAGACAGTGACCGACAAACCTTGACTGCGCAAAGACTTGCCGTCGCTGCTCTTGGCGTCCAGCAAGGCGTCCCGAATCTGGTTGGCGGTCGCCACAGTCACTACACCCTTTGAGGTGTAGGTTTGCCCGGCATAGTCAAATCTCAGATCAAAATATTGGTCTGGCGATTGCTGACCCAGGCGCAAGTCGTACATACCGCCCACAGCCGCCAAGCCGGTGCTTGCGGTCTCCAGGTCTGCCTTGGCACCACCGGTCAAAGACAGGGCACGCAGCTGCGCCACGTCGGCCTCGATGCCATAGCGGATGTCGTAGGTCGCCACAAGGCCAGCGCCGGCAGTGACGGTGAGCAAACTGTCCCCAAGCGACTTGCGCAAAGCGTTCTGAATCAACAGAGCCTGGTCTTCGCGCGTTGGGGATTTAAGTCCTTCGCGCAAGGTGCTGACATTCAGTGCCAGAGGTTTATCACCCACCAAGGTGCCGACCTTGGCCTTGATTTGGCTGATGTTTTCCCCGACCATGCTGCCAGCCAGCGCGATATCAAAACCCCAGCCCGCCTGACGCTGGGTTTGCACCGTGACTTTGACGTTGTCGGCACCGAACCACTGCTCCAGCAGCGCTTCGAGTTGCACGGCTTGACCGAGCTGATCATCCAATAACTCAAAACTCAGGTCTTCACGACCGGCCAGCGACAGGCGAATGATGGAGCCGACCGCCTGGTCGGCGTTGACCAGCACCAAGGACTGGCGCTCCGCTTGCGCAGTGCCAATCTTGAGCACCGAGATGAGCTCTGAAACTTTGTCTCCTTGGGCCAGTTGCATGCTGCTCAAGGCATCGATGCCGGGTGTGAGGGTCAGCCGTTGGACTTCCTGGATACCCGTGGAACCCCTTCCAGACAAGTAAACATCTTTCCAATTCAAGGGATTGAGGGGCAAAACCTCTGTCAATTGCTCAAAAATACCAACGAATTGTCCCAGTACCCCGGACTTGAAGGCCGAGGGCGATTCCTCCAGCCAGTAACCGTCGTTGCTGTAGTCTTCCTTGCTCAGGTCCAGCATTTTGGATCCACCGCCCATGTAGCGGTAAACCTTGCCGCCTTCGCCCCCGTTGCGGTAACGGGGATCCAGACGGACGCTGTCGCCAAAGGTCACTTTCCTCAAACCATCGCTGGTGGTGTAGTCGGCATTGATGCGCTCGGTGTCGGTGCCACCACTGCCCGCCTTGAGCGTGGTGTCCGAGGTGACCATGGGCTCGTTCTTCGATTCGAGCTTCAATTGACCGCCCACCATGGCCACGCCCATCAAACCCAAGGTATCGGAGCGGGCATCGATCAAATCGGCCTTGGAAGCGCTGCTGACCAAGTTATAGGCACGCACACCGGCGACCGTGATGCCCCCGGCACCACCCGTGGCGGAGTTGTCCACCGAGGCATCCACGTTGGCCGACATGAACGCCAAGATCTGGGCCCCTCCGGTGACCTTGAGTGTGCTGCCAGAGACCTTGGAGAAGGCATTCGCCCCCAACTCGCTGGAGTCCTTGAGCGTGTCGAGATCGTCATCCGACTGCGTCCACAGGGCCGGGGTGTCCCAACCGATGGCATTGCGGGCCACCACGCTGGAGGCGGCACCGCCCCCTGAAGATCGGCTGAATGCGGTGTTGTTGGCCACAATGCTGGCGCTGTTTTTGGCTTGCAGCATGAAGTCGCCGCCTGCGGTGACGTCGCTGTCGCGCACGTCGGCACCGACCTGCGCCAGGATGTTGTTGGCAGCCGAGAGTCGGGTGAAGGGCACGGACCCCACCAAGCCGAAACTGACCGATAGGCTGACGATGCCACTGAGTTCAGAGGAGATTTCGGCCTTGTTCAGTGCCTGCACCGTGAAATGGCCACCGGCCGCGATGGCCAAATCGTCCAAGGTGGCCTGAACTTGTTGTGACACCAGGTTTTGCACCGTGGCCCCACCCACGGCAGCAATACCGCCTGCAGAAGACATGGTGGCGTTGGACAGGATGCGTGAACTGTCATTGGCTTCGACCAGCAAATCACCGCCGACATTGACCTTGAGCGAAAGACTGCGGCCATCAACCGGCGTCGCTGCAGGCGATGGGCTGATCCAGGCCTGTGTGCGGGTGTTGGCACGTTGAATGGCCAGCACCTGACTGCCCCCTCCGAAAAAACCATCGCTGTCAGAACTCACCCGGCTGGTCTGGGCCGCGCGCATGAGGGCCTTCACTTGGGCTGTGCCGCCAACCACCAAGGGTGTGTTGACGACAGAAGCCAGGGTTTCCAGCGGAGAAGCCGCACCTGCTGAGCCGGTCCATTGGCCGCCAAGGGCACTCTTGAAGCCGCTGCTGGAGGCCAAGGTGGAACGCGATGCATTCAAACCGTCCCAACCTGTCACGTTGGCTGCGATCACATGGCTGTCGGCACCGGCACCATCGACCGATGCCAGGTTCACGGAATCGATGGTGCTGGCGTTGTCGGCCACCACCGACAAATCACCCGCCGTCTCCAGTCGCCCACCCTGGATGCGCGCAGTGGTGCCGCCCTTGACCTCGTTGAGTGTCAAGGTATTTGCGGCACTGAACAAAACACCATTGACCTTGCCGGACAAGTTGGTGGTGAGGCTTTGGGTGGTGTTGGCCAAGACCTGCACGCCGCCGCCCGTGGTGACGATCAGGTTGTCGAGCAAGGCATCGGCACGGTGATTCACTTCATTGCGAGCCCCCAGAAAAGCCGATGACCAAGCCCCTCCGGTGCTCAGCGTGCCTTTGGACAGCGCCAAGGTGCTGTCACTTGCGCCCACTTGCAACACACCGCCCACAAAATGGTTGACTGTGCTGCTGGCGGGCATGACGATGCGGGCATCGGCCCGGGCATAGCTGGCGTTTTGCGCAAGGATGCTGTCCAGCTCAGAAGAGCTCAGCCCAACCACGCTGGTGGCGCTGATCTTGAGGTCGGCACGCACACGCATGTCACCATCGACAAGCAAGCTGCCATTGCGCACCAAGGCCGAGACCATGAAAGGGTCCGACGTCAGGTTGTTGGCATAGAGCAGATCGTCCAACTGTCCCTTGAGGACGCCGGACATGCCCGAGCTGCCCACGCGGTTGTAGGACAAGCCTGCACCCCTGGCATTTTGGTAATCCAACTGGTTTCCAGCTTTGAGGGTCGCCTCACCCGTGGCTTGCACCGAGAAGTTGCCGGTGGTTTTGAGCTGAACGCCGACATCGCCACTGTCATTGCCAAGCCAGGCCTTGACCGAGCCTGAGAGCCAATTGGTGGTGACCACGCCTTCGTCAGCCAAGGCACTCCAGCTGTTTTGGAAAACGCGGCTTTCCCCCGCGAACAACTTGCCCGCAGTCAGGGCGCTCAGTTGCGACTGGTCCAGCGCCTCGATCTTGAGGTCTCCTGTGCTGGCCACGCTCGGGTTGAACTGGGCCAGGGCATGGTGCTGCACATCGTTGAGCACCAAAACGCCACTGGCATTGGTTTTGGCACGGGCCAAGGTGCCCACCGATGCATCCACAGACACCGCATCCACAGCGGAAATGCTCACAACGCCAGCGGCGGCAAATTTCTTTTTGCGCTCACTGTCGGAGACCTGTGCACGCGTGTCGGTGCGCATCCGGTTGCTGGCCACCAGCGCGGTTGCGCCCACTTCGAGCAAGGCCAAGGCTGCCGCCCCCGCGCCTGTGGGCAAGCTCAGCGCACCGTTGAGGGCCTCCAATTGAAGTCGGTTGTGGGCATCCACTGTGACGCCTGCGGCGGCATTGACTTCGGTGTCGCGCACCGTGGCAAAAATTTCATAAGCCGATGCCTCATTGAAATTGCCTTCCGCCCCACCCAATTTGGACAGGTCCAGCGTGCCGCCATCGCCTTCATCCCAACCCACCACGTTGCGGGCCATGGACTCTTCCTGGTTGCTCAAGATACCCGAACGCAAGGTACCTGCTGGCGTGTTGGCACTCAGTCGTGCACGGGCAGAGGCACCTGAAACCATGCCACCGCTCAAGGCCACGGTGGAGGCGTTCATGTCCATGCGAACACCGCCATTGACTTGGTTCCAGGCACGTTGCGCAGCCATGTCAACCCAGTAATCCAACTGACCTGAGTCCACAGGATCGAGCTTATTGGGGGCAATGGTCGCTTTGAGCGTTTGGGCACCCTTGGCAAAAAGGCGCAGGTCCGCAGCGGTCACATTGGAATTACCCACCAAAGCCGACACGTCCGAGCGCACCTGGTTGCCCGCACGGGATGCCCCGAGGTTGCCGCCCCCCGTGAAATTGACCGAATAAGCGCCGCCCTCAGCGGTCCACGACGAGGCATCCAAGGCCACCAAGCTGGCATTGCCGCTGGCAATAACGGTGCTGTTGCGCAGCAGCACGCTGGTACTGGCGACGCCGGTATTGATGGCTTGCCGGGCCTTGTTGCTCAAGGTGGTGCTGTCCAGCGCACTCACGTCCAGACGCGACAGGTTCAAGGTGGCACCGTTCACATCGGCTGCCACCCGGTTGCTCACCTGAATGCTTTGCGCGCCATAAGGTGAGCTGAGCAGCTCGGCCTGGATACCGCCACCCGCACGGTCTGCGGTCAGGGCCGAGACCTGCAAGGCAGGCGCAGGTCGGCCATCGGCCGAAACAACCGTGACCTTGTTGTCAGTGGCTTGGCCATCTTGGATGCCTTGCAAGCCATCGCCCACGCGTGCCCAGACCGCGCGATCGAGCTTGATCTGCCCCTTGACCGTGTTGGCGTTGATGGTGTTTTCGGCATCACGGGTGGCCATGCTGACCACCCCTTTCATTTGCGTCAAACCGCTGGCTTCCACCCGCACCTGCGGGGTGTCATCGGCGGCTTTGGCGTCAATCGTCACGCTGGCATTGCCCAGCAAAGCCGCTTCGCTGATCTGCTTGGCGTCCAGCACCAAGGTGCCGTCGGTCACGCCCGACAGTTCGGCCACCAAGCTGATTTCCGTGAGTGCAGTCACCGAAAGACCTGCTGCGGTCAGAGAGGCTGATTCGCCCAAACGGGCGCGGGCTTCGGATTGGGCTGAGAAATTCAGGTCGGCAGAAGTACCGTTTCGGACGGTTTGGTAATCCACGTATGAGCGTGCCGACAAAGTCACCAGCCCTTTGGTCACCAAGGTGCCCTGCACATCGACCAGCGTCGAGGCGGTGCCTTGGGCATCGCCCGTGGTGGGATTGCCGGTGATGCGGGAAACCGCTTCAAGCAGGACATCGCCGCCCAGCGTCACGGTCTTGTCTTTGCTCAATTCAATGAATTCAGACTCCACGCGCAGTCCACCGCCCATGCTGAAGGTGTCCAGCAGCACTTTGTCGACACCAGCACCGCCCCGAATGGCCAGCAGATTCAAAGGTTTGGCAAACACCAAGTCGTACAGACCATCGCTTGAGACCTTGATTCGGCCTTGCTCATCCTGGGAAATTTTGACGGTATCGTCATTGGCTCCCAGATCCAACACCAGGCTGCCCAGGTCCTGGTTGAGCTTCATCAGGTCACCCTGCACTTCCCAAGACAACAAGGTGCTGTTCTGGTCAACCCCTTTGCTCAGGTCAATGACTTGGGCGTTTTGCAAGTTGACCTCGAACATCGGGTCTTGCTGGTTGTTGACGGCATCTCCCACCCGGGTCGTCAGCAGGACGTTGTCCACGGCCAGCGCTGTGCCCTGAGCGGGCTTGCCCATTTGCAGCAAGGGCTCTGCCGACAGGAGCAAGCGCTCTTCAAGTTTTTCCAGTTGCACACGGCTCTTTTTGAGGGCAAACGGGGGGGAGCGAAAGGTCTGATTCTTGAAATTACGCATAAGCTACTCCTGATACTTCGAGCAGAGACTGGACATCGAGACGCCCAGCTTCACAATAAATGGTCATGAAAGGCAGGCCAGCGCCATCGATCCCGGCGGCCAACCAACCCAGGGCTCTGGGGCCCATGTTGTCCAAGGTGCTGTCGCACCCGATCGCGCACGACGGCCAAAGGCTCGCCAGCCGCTTCAATGCGGGGGCCACATCGGCCACACACAAGCCTGTTTCATACAAGCGCAAGCACACCGAGCCACGCGCCGTCTCGGCTTCGGTCACGGCCCAACATTCCATGTGCTCCAGACCTTGTCCGTGGACCAGGGCCGTTTGCAAGACCTGCATCAAAATGCGCCAAACAGCGTCTGCTTGGCGGGGCAAGCCTCGCGGCATGGCCCCTTGGCTTGCCAATTGCTGTGCAGTCACGGGTATCCGCCAGTAATCGCTCACGCGCTGACGGCCCTCGCGCCACTTGTAACCGCGCATGGCCAAACCAGGTTGCAGGGGATGTTCAGCAGGTCCAAACCCGAGATAGGCACGGTTGTCTACCCCGTCAGGGGATGCTTCTGCGCCGATCAAAAATTGCTGCGCATGCTGTGCGTCTTCCAACCAGGTGCGCATCAAGCCATCGGGCATGCCCCATTCGGACAAGCTTTGTGAGGTTGGATCGATGCGCATCCGGTCTGGATCGAGCGCCAGCAGCACGCGGTCAGGCCATGCGCCATCCGGTCCAAAACGACAAGAAAGCTCATACCCCACATCTGGCGCTTGATGCAACTGGCGAAGCCAAGGCGCCAGAGCGCTGGACAAAGCTTCGCTGCGCTCGCCAAGCGTCCAAGGCCAGGATGGAACACGCATCATGAGCGCTGACTCCTTTGGCGACCTTCAAAGGGCAAGGCCGACTTCATCCAGTCGTCCGAACGCAAGACCGACCAACGCCGTTGGAAAGCCACAGCTTCGGCACGATGCTGGGCACGGGCAAAAGCCCAACCCGCCAAGCGAGAGGTCTTGCCAGCGGAGCTGCGCATCACCATCAGCACCAACTGACGCCAGGGCGCGGGCATCATGCGTTGGGCCAGGTCGTCGGCCAAGCACAAATAGGTCGAGACACTGCCGAAATCACCCTGCCGACCACAACGCCCAGCCAGCTGCCGGTCGATTCGACCCGATTCATTGACTTCGGCCACGATCACATGCAAGCCGCCTGCCTCTGGGACCCCTTGGCCCAAGCGAATGTCCGTACCACGGCCCGCCATGTTGGTGGCAATGGTGACAACGCCACGCTGCCCAGCCCCTGAAACGATGGCGGCTTCTTCAGCGTGCGCCAAGGCATTCAGCACCCTGGGCTCGATGCCCTGAGCACGCAACACGCGAGCTAGCGCTTCACTGGCCGTCACGCTGCGCACGCCCACCAGCACGGGACGCCCCCGGGAGAGCTCTTGGGCCACCTCTTGGGCAATGGCGTGCCACTTCTGCACGAGGTCTGGCACCAAGATCGGGGCGTGGTAAATGGTCAGGCGCGGCCGATGGGTCGGGACCCGAACAACCTGCAAACCATAAACACGCCAGACCTCGGAAGCGGCTTCCCGGATGGTGCCGCTGCAACCGGACAGTTTGCGAAAACGCCGAAAGAAGGTTTGAAAACTCATCTGCGTGAGGGACTGATTCGGGTCGGTGATCGTGACCCCCTCACTGGCCTCGATGGCCTGGTGCAGACCTGCTGTCAAGCTGCGGCCAGGCGTCATGCGACCGGTGAACTCGTCGAGCAGCACCACCTCGTCGTCCTGAACCACAAAGTGTTGGCCGGGATGAAAAAAGTGGCGCACCACCAAGGCCTGCCGAAGCAACTCTTCGCGTCGGGGGGCGGGTCGCCAAAGGGGTGGCAACTGACTGGACAAATCGGTCAGTTGCGCTTTGGCGCTCGCCAGCAAGGTAACCGATTGGCCCTTGGGCTGAGCCTCGTAGTCAGGGCCTTCCAGCAGGGTATTGGCCAAATCGGAAATCAGCCGCACCGCGTCCTGCAAGCCTCGACTCTCTCGAGGGGCCGCCAGGATCAAGGGCGTGACGGCTTCGTCGATCAGGATGCTGTCAGCTTCGTCGACGATGGCCGTGTGAAGGCCGCGCACCAGCAAGGCGCTGGCACCGTGGGGTGCTTCGCCCCTGAGCCACTGCGCAAAGCAATGCTGCTCGTCCATGGCTGGGGAAGCCTCACCCATTTGGTCGCGCAGGTAATCCGCCAGCAATTCCTTGGCGGTCAGGTAAACCACATCAGCGTCATACCGCAAAGCGCGCTCGGCGGGCTCCAGATCCCCGGCCATAGAGGTCACTCGCAAGCCACAGGCCGCAAAAAGTGGGCCCATTTCTTCGGCGTCACGACCGGCCAGATAGTCGTTGGCAGTGATCACATGACAGGGACGGCCAGTCAATCCCGCCAGCACCGCAGCCAGTCCCACGGTCAGGGTTTTGCCCTCACCCGTCGCCATCTCGGCAAGCAGTCCTCTTTGCAGCACCAGGGCACCCATGAATTGCACCGTATAGGGTTTGAGCCCCAAACGCCGCCAAGCCAATTGGCCCACCACCGCCAGCACCTCTTCAAGATGCCCATCCGCCTGTTGGGGCTCCAGCCGCATCCAGGCACGCGCCTGTTCCAAACGCGTCTGAAGTTCCTCATCGGTCAACCCCATCAGGGTATCAAAGGCAGCCGCAGTGCGCTTGGACTGGGCCATCAACTGCGATCGCGGGTTGCGCCAACGCATCCAGTGGCCTTGCAGGGTCTGGTAAAGGGCGTCCACTCCTTGTGGCAGCGGCGTCAATGGGGCCAAGGTACGGGCACGCCCGATGAGTCCCGTTGCAGGCACAGCTGCGGGTGTGGGTGCGGGTGCCAAATTCAACCAGGCGGAGGTGTCTGACATGGTGTTCATACCCTGAACCTCCGCTGCAAAAATTGCCTCAAACGCCGCTCCCACTGAACCAGCAAAGGACGACTGCTCAAGGTCAAACGCATGACGCCAATGCGGCCATGCACCAACATAGGGGCATGGTCTGCATCGGGCTTCAAAGGCGATTCAATTCGAAAAAAAGGTTCTGCAGCAACCACCCCGTTGGGGTCGGACGGTGAAACAGCCAGGTCACCACCACCAGACATGCCCAACGCGCGCGATGGCAGCAGGCCTTGCTCAAAAGGCATCACAGACGTGGCGGCCACGCTGATGTTGATACCTTCTTGCCCCCGCAGGCGCACCTCGCTGCCCTCGATCGATTCGCCCAAGACATGGCTGCCAACCTGGGGCAAGACCGCCACAAAACGCCACTGGTCGGGGTTCACGATGGTGCCCACCGGTGCACCGCGCGCCAGCCACTGTCCACGAATACCATCCAGGTCACTGGCACTCCACTCGCCAGCGATCGGTGCCACGATGAGCTGCGCTTCACGTCGGCGGTACAGCTCGCTCAGGTTCTGCTGCACCGATACGAGCTGGCGCTCGATGGTGGCCAAGTCGGTTGACGCTTTGGAGACCGACTGGATGCGCTGGGCCTCGAGTTGCTCGCGTTGCATTTCTGCAGCCCGAATGTCAAATTCAAGTTCGGGGTGGCGCAAGCGCAGCAAGGGCTGACCGGCGCTGACCTGGCTGCCGGGACGGGTCAGCAGTTCAGCAAAAAAACCGTCGGTGTCGGTGTGCAATTGACGCGACTGCACTGCTTCAACCACACCGGTCACGCGAATGCGATCGGGCAAGGGGATCAAGGTCAACAGACCCAAGGTCAAAAGCGCCAGTCCTGAGGAGATCGCTACAGCCTGCCCCCGCCGGTAACCGAGGCGGGGCTCGCTGTACAAATATTTGACATATTTGTACAGGGGCATGACCGCCGACGTGAAGATCAGAAAGATCGCCAAGGCCACCCCGAGATCCAGGTACTCACCAGCAATGAAGATCACAATGGTCACCATCAGCATGACCCAATACAGCAGGCTGACCACACCATAAAGCGGCAACATGAACACCTCGGTGGGTGTGCGTGCGGCGGGCTGCGCATCATGCAGGCGCAACACATACCGCTCGGCCAGATAACGCAATTGGTCGCGCGAGCGCTGAAACAAATTGGGCACGTCCAGCACATCCACCAGAATGTGGTATCCATCAAAGCGCAGCAAGGGGTTGAGGTTGAAAACCGCGGTAGAGACGCTGGCCACGAACATGATGTCGTAAGCCAAAGAGTTGAGGGTGCCCGGCGCTGTGGATGCCCAGACCAGGGCTGCGCAAGCGGCCATGGCCAATTCAGCCGTGACACCAGAGGCGCCCACCATCACCCTTTCGAATCGGCTGCGAAAGCCCCAGGCTGAGGTGGCATCCATGTACGGTATGGGCGCAAAAAACAGCAGCATGACCCCGACTTTGTGCACTTCGCCGCCAAAAAGCTTGCAGGCCGCGGCATGGCTGAATTCATGCAGCGTCTTGGACAACAAAAAACCCACATACAACAAAGGCAGATTGCCTGGCACCAAGAGATGGGACGATTGGTCAAACAGGCGGTCGGACTCGTCAACCACGGCCTTCAGGCCCATGACAAGCAACAGCAGGTAAAGCGCCAGACCCCAGCGGCTGCAGATGGCGCGGATCAAGGGCAAAGCCTTGTCCAGCAGGCGGTCCGGGTCAAACAGAGGGATCTTGACCGACAAAAACCCCATCAGCATAGCTTTGAGTTCGCGAGATTTGCGTTTTTGATGGCGCTCGAATTGACTGGCTTGCGAGTCGGCACGGTCGAAGTGCAAGAGATTAGACAGGTTCAACTGACCGATCAGCTGCACCACCTCTTCTTGTGTGAGGGCTCGGCCAGCATCAAACTCCAAGGAACGGTTCCAGGCCTCATCCACCGTCGTGCCCTCGCCCAAGCGGCACAAAAAAGTCCAGGCATCGGGCGTGACACGGAACCATTCGTGACTGAACTTGTCGCGCAAGACCATCCAGGGCTCACCCCGGAAAATTTGGCGATGCGCGATCACACTGGTGCGCAAATGGGCGCGCACGCCCGCCACACGGTGCCATGCATCGCTGAAGGTACGGCCGCTGGCTTCTTCGAGACTCATAGCCAGAAGAACTCACGCAAAAAACGCACAGTGCGCTGCGTCATGATCCACAGCGGGCTTCGAAGTCCCACGTCAATTTTGGCAGTACCCCCCATGCCGGGCCGCCAATGAGGCTCAAAGGTGCCGTCCACATCGGCTCGGGCCACATAAAACGTGCGGCCATCGCGGTTGACAGCGGCCGGATCAATCCGACTGACCGTGATGTCGAAACGGTCTTGGGGACGGCCCACCAGCGCAAACTCTGCACGGCTGCCGACTTTCACGTCATGGATGTAGGCTTGGTCAATTTCCAACTCGATGTAGGCCTGACTGGTTTGGGCCAACTTCAGAAGCAGATCTCCTTTGCGAACAGGAGCACCCAGGTTTTTTTTCAGATCACCTTCAATGACCACCCCGGCATAAGGTGCCCGCACCTGCGCGTTCTCCAACTGGTAGCGAATCATCTCCAAACGCGAAGCCGATTGCTGCGCCCTGGCCGCTGCGATCTGCATTTCTGCCAGTTGATGCGCGGCCATCGATTTTTCGGAATCACGGGAGTGACGCAGCAAATCCGCCTCGGCCATGGAGGCCTCCAGAGCCAAGTCGCGTGTGTCCAATTCGACCAGCACTGCCCCCTCAGCCACTTGTTCACCGACGTGCACATTGACCTTGCGCAGGTATCCATCAAAAGGCGCAGGCATGAACAGCAAGTCTTGACTGCGAATGGCCAAAGACGCATCCACCCGATAAGGCCAATACGTTAAAGACAACAGCGCCAACAGGACAGTGACGGTGATGGCCGTGAGTTTGAGTGCGGTGTGACTGGGCTTGAAAATTTGTCCTGCCTGCCGGTTCAATGCGGCCCACCACCGTGCACCGAACCAACGGTCCTGGTCATGCAAGGTGTGCTGCCAGCGTGCCACCGCATCGGCAATGAGCTGCAGCTCCCACAACTGCGCCGCCGTCAGGGTGCCTGCCTGGCGCTCCAGGCAAAGCACAGCCATGACCGTCTCGGCATGCAACAAGGGCACGGTGGTGATGCAAGTAGCCCCCACTTTTTCACAATACGCTTGATGCGCTCGCAACACCGGGTCCGTGCCGGGTTCGGGGGGGTAAACCAGCACCGATTCCTGCGCCAGCGCCTCGTCCATCACCGCTTCAAGCGAGCGGGTGGCCTGAGACTTGGGGTCAAAGTGTTCGACGTGGCTGACCGCCGTGAGCTTCAGATCGTGGCGATCCACCCAACCCAAAGAAACCCGCTCACAGGCAAATCGCAGCGCCAATTCATTGCACATGGCCATGGCCATGGCCAAAAAACGCTTTTCTTCCTGCAAACGTATGGCCAAGCGCATCACGTCATGAAGCGTTTGAGCCCGATCCTGCGCACTCTGAGTCGTCACTTGTGCGGGGTCAATGGCAGAAACTGCGCCACTGGCGACATGGCTGGCGTCCGGGGACGAACCACTTTGTGGGGCCTGTCCCGACAGGGCCATGTTCATCGACCACTGTGAGGGAATCCACTCGGCCAATGCTGCCCAAGCCAGCAAGCCGGACTCGTCCCAAGTTTCGGTGCCAATGTCCAATGCGACAACGGCCAGCACTTGCGCCCCGGATTCGGTCGCATCGGCCAAGGGGGTCATCACCAGCGCAAGCTGCTTGTCCGCATTGCGGCGCAGTCGCGGTTGCCCGTTACGCACTTCAGCAACCAACGCCAAAGTCCAATCGACATCCCCCGGCTGGTCGTTGCCACGCACCGGCCATTGCGCCCGGGCCTGCCAAGGTCGCCCAACCGAAGAGACCAGCAACAGCACTCGGCGAGCAGACAGGGCCTGCGCCACCGCTTGCAAATAGTGCGGCCAAAATTGCTCGGCCGTGCCGCCCAGACGCACCAAACTGGCTAAACGCGCACTGGCTGACTCGCTGCTGATATCGGGGGATAAACTCGATGGAGCGGACATGGTGGTCGGCTTCACAACACCAGGCGGCCTGTGACCCCAGGACGAACCGCACCATCGGGATTGTCAAATTCGGCGATGACCTCGACCAGCCCGCTGGCGGGATCGGCAATGGGAGAGACAAACATCACACGAGCATTGCGCGTGATGCCCGGGTCCCCCCCGAGGCGCAGCTTGACTTGCGCACCCACGCGCAGCAGTGCACCCTGAGCCACTGGAATGTTGCCCATAAAGCGCACCCTGCTGATGTCCACCACATGCACAACAGGCTCATGGGCTCCAATACTTTCACCGGTACGTGGAACCACCTTGGTGACAATGCCATTGATGGGTGATCGCAAGTGGCGGCGCTCGAAAGCTTCTATGGCCATTTCGAGCTCCACTTGCTCGCGTTGTTTGCCGATTTCAAGCGCTTTGCGCTCGGCCACCACCGCGTTCAGTGACATCTCCTCATCTTCGAGCTGCTTGCGCGAAACGGCACCAGATGAAAGCAAGGAACGCAATGAACCCACCTGCTCAGTCAGCACGACTTCCTTGTTGCGCAACTCGTTCAACCGGGAGTTGTCCTGCAACAACAAGCGACGACGTTGGACTTCGAGTTCTTCGGCTTGTTTGTCTTGGTACAGCAAAACCTGACCTTGCTGCACCCTTTGCCCCTCCCGAATCAAGACCCCATCTACACGACCGGCCACAGTCATGCCCAACTTGATGTCCTTGATGGCCTGGGTAAGACCCTGAGCCAGCACAGTTGACACCCCCCCTTGAGGGGTGGACCGCGAAGTGGGTGCGGGTTGCGCCAGGCAAGCTGTCGTCGCCAAGCAAGCAGCGGCCACACGAAGGACAAAATACGGACAAAGGACCGCAATGAGCGGCCCACATTTTGTTTGTTTTGCTATTTTTTCTGTCAAAAAGATCTCCCTGAGTTCTGCAACAACTGTCTCAGCGGAATCGATCCATCAAGGTGCCCTGGGCTGACTGCAACATGACTTGGGCGCGTGCGTGTGCCAGTTGTTGCTCGCGCACGCTCAGCAGCGAATTGATCACCCGCTCTTCACGCAAAAGCACTTCTCGGGTATCGCTGCGACCGCCGCTGAACTTTCGGCGCTCAGCTTCCAATTGTTTTTTCTCACGCTCATGCACCTCTTTCCAAAGCTGCCAGTTCTCTGCAGATGACCGGAGCATGGACAGGCTGGTGTCGATGTCATTGGCAATTTGAACTTGAAGAGCCTCTAGGGCCAGCAGGGCGTCTTCGCGCCTGACCACGGCCGCTTCAACGTCAGCCCGGGCCTGGCGATTGGGACCCATGGGGAACGACAACTGAAGCCCGACCGACCAAGTGGGGTAATCCACCGCGTTGGAGGCGGTCAAAGCCTTGCGAGCCGAATACTCCAGTGCGCCCACGCCATAGCCTGTGACCAAATCCACCCGCGGAAGCATCTGGTTTTTGGAATAGGCAACTTGCACGCCCTCGCGCTCAATCTGAACTTTTTTCATCAAGTAGTCGTCTCGACGCTCAAGCGCCGTGCGCAGGCTGTCTTCCTGCGTGATAGGGTCCATGCCGACTTCAGGCAAAGCGTCCGTAGTGCGCAAACTTCGGGGCTCATTGCTGGCGACTGACATGAGCATGGTGCGCAGCCGGTTGGTTTTTTCACGCTCTTGTTGAAGCGCTTCGCGCAATCCCGCTTGGTAACGTCCAAGCGCGTTCTCGACTTCCCAAACGTCGGTATCCGGCAGACGTCCACCCCGTTTCATGGCCTGGGCTTCCTGGAGCAAACGTTGGGCGTTTCGAATCCGTTCTTGCGCAGCGTGCACCCGGTACTGAGCGAAGGTCAGTTCGTGGTAATAAATGGTCGCTTCTGCCACAACGCTGGTTTCGGTGTCGCGTGCAGTGAGCTCGGCAGCAGATGCATCAAGCTTGGCCACGTTCAGACGTGCACCGGTCACCTCCCTGCCTGCATCCCGTGCCAATGGCTGTGTCAAGGTCAAGCCAAACTGACTGCGGTTATCCAGCAAGCCAGGCGGACGGGGTGTGGTCTGGTTGTTGATGTTGGTGATGAACCGCGAAAGCGAGGATTTCACCTCCAACTTGCCGCCCGAGGGCAGCAATTGAGAGATGCCGGCGGTGTAGTCATTGGCAGTTCGCTCGTAGACGCCTTGCCCTTGCCGGACCAGTTCTTCCTCGAATGTGTTTTTGGTCGAACTCATGCCACGCGTGGTGTTGATGTTGGCTGTGCGCTGAAAAGCACCAGCAGCGCGCTCGACACCGGTGGCAGTAATCCGACTTTCGGCTTGCTTGGAGCGGATCGCCTTGTTGTTCACGCGCACCTGTTCCACCAATTCTTTCAGACTCAGAGCTTGCTGCTGCTGTACCGCTGCAGCAGTGTCACGCTCAGCCGTGCTGACAGATTGCGCCCAACCTGAGCTGTGGTGCACCAGCCCCATTGACAAAATCAGAGCAGCGGGTACAAGAAGACGAAAAGAGTTATCAGAATTTTTCATGCAAGTCCTGAAGATCAGATGGCACACAAGCAGCCCCGTGCTTAAGCAAGAGCCGACACCCCAACCATCAGGTGCATGAGTGATGCGTATCACGTCATGCCCCTGAGACTTCATCACTGAAGCTGTTCGGAAGACAGTGGATAAGCTGCACCCGTGTCTTGCGATGGGACAGCAGGCTTTTTCAATGCCGCAAGGCGTTCAATTTGCGACAGGGAAATCAGGTGGGCATAAATGGCCGGCAAATAGCCCTTTTGACGCACTTCCTGGAATTTCTGATCCGAGAAGTTGTTCAGGCGTTCCTCGTTGATGACGTAGCAGCCTGTGATGTTTCGGACTTGGTCAGCCGCGTTGACACGCATGTTCAGCGGCGTTAAGAGGTTGTTTTGAACCAGAAACTTGCTGAACTCGTGCGTCATTTGATCCATCTGTTGCAGTTCGCCCAAATAACGTTTGACGTTTTCGATCACTTGGGTGGGGTTACCTTGCTCGTCGAACATGGGCGCACCTTCGGTATCGCTCAGCAAGTTACTGCCTTCGTCGACACAGACGATGTAACGGTCGGCCTCGGGTGCTTTGGTCAGCGCAAAAGGATAACGGCGAATGATGGCGGGAATGTAAGAAGCAGACCACTGACCCTGTGCATCAACGAACAGGTTTTCACCAGCATCCAAGCCCATCAGGACCACTGGACGAAATTGATCATTGGCCTGATCTTCCAGAAACATGACGGGATAAATCGAAGCAGCACGCGCGAACTCGTGAAGAGTGATGTAGGCGATGTGAAATTTGGAGGCAAAACCGAAGTCATTGCTCATCCTGACTTTTTTGCCAGCGTGGCGCTCTTTGTTAACGGGTACGACTTGCTCAAACATGACGCAGATCCATTTCTGATGTAGACAATTGATGTTTATGAACTCGGATGAGACTGGTGCACAGCCCATCAAACTCCCTTGTTGCCAAGCTTGCGCTTGACGAAGGCCAGTCCCCCTTTTCACAATTACCGGCGGCTCTTTGTGACCTACCAAACTGAATAATTAAAAATGGAGGAACTTTTTTCTCCTGAAATAGCCAAATAAATAGTAATCTATGAAATTCAAAAACAACAGATGCCAAAAACGACAAAAAAAGACAAAATCCGACATTTTTGTTAAAAATACTTCCTAATGATTACAGATGGATCATTGCCAAAAGCTCCAATCTCGCTGCATGGATTTCATCCTCAAGCTGTTAGCCTTGGCTGTGTTTGTTGTTGGCACGACCCAAGCACAGACACTCACGCTGCAATCACAAACCCAACACATCGATTTCCATGATCATGTGGAGTTTCTTGAAGATCCGAATGGAAGTTTGAGTATTTCCAACTTGCATCAACCAGAAGTGGAGGCACGTTTCAGGCGGTGGACTGATGCATCCAGTCAGATCAGTTTGGGTTACTCGAGTTCCGTGTGGTGGTTCAAGATTCGTCTAAAAACAGGGCCAGAGGCCGCCGGCAGGTGGTTATTGGAAATACCCTACTTGCAGATTGACGAGATAGATTTTTATGCGCCAGATGGACAGGTACTGACTTTGGGCGCTGCGAGGCCATTTACAAACAGACCGTATTTCCATCGCTTTCACCTTTTCCCGCTCGATGTCACGCCCATGGAGCAGGTCTGGTTGTTGAGAGTCAAGTCTGCCGACTCCTTGACACTGCCCTTGGTCATTTGGTCGCCTGATGCATTCAACAAGGAAAGTATTCGTCTGTTTGTCGTGCAGGCGATGTACTTTGGCGGACTGATCGCCTTGTTGGTTTACAACTTTTTTCTGGCCTTTTCGCTCAATGACCGACGATTCCTGTTTTATGCGCTTTTTGCCGGACATTTCGGATTAGCCATGCTCGCTGGCAATGGCCTGGCACATCTGTTCATCTGGCCTGGCGCATACCATTTCGATCAGATCGCGCAGTATTTCTTCTTGGCCATTGCTGCAGCATTTGGAATGCAATTTTCCGTGGTTTTCCTTGAGGGCAAACGGAACTTTCCCGTCCTGTCCCGCTGGCTTCAAGCCATGGGCTTGATTTACCTCACGATCGCTGGCCTATTGATCATCTCGATTTGGGGAGGGGTACCCCGCCAACCCGTGTTGATGGTGATGAACTTGATGGTCACGCCAGCGGGATTGATGGTGATTGCACTGGCCATCTTGGCCTGGCGTCAGGGCTACAAGCCGGCGCGTTTTTTCTTGCTGGCATGGGGCATATTGTGGGTGGGTGCATTTGTGGCGGGGTTACGTTTGACGGGCTGGATTCCCACCAATGTTCTGACCTCCTACGCCCTGCAAATTGCCTCTACCGCCGAAATGCTGCTGCTTGGACTGGCACTGGCAGACTTGATCCATATTGAGCGCATCGAAAGGGAAAGTGCCCAATCCAGAGCCATTGCTGTCCAACAAAGTGCCTTATCCACACTCAAACAGTCGGAGGACAAATTGGAAAAAGTGGTCCATGAACGTACACATCAATTGGAGATTTCATTGGACATCCAGAGACAGTTGCTGGCTCAGCACGTCCGATTCGGTGCCCTGATTTCACATGAATTCCGCAACCCACTGGGTATTCTGGAGAGCCAGATCAGCCTGATTCGGCGTGAATCAGAATTGGGAATTCTTCAGCTTGAGACACACCTGAACACGATGGCCAGTGCCTCACATCGCCTGAAGTGCATGTTTGAAAATTGGCTGAAAAACGACCGGCTGAACAAATCCCTGCAAGACTTTCAACGCGAACCTGTCCCAGTCAACGCGTGGCTGCGGGAATTGGTCGACGCACAGCGACACTACCACGCCGACCACCCTTTGACCGAAGACTTTGGTATTGATCCCGGCGAAATTTGGATAGATGAAAATTTGATGGACATAGCCTTGACCAATCTGATCGACAACGCCTGCAAGTACTCTGCACCGGGTAGCCCAGTGCACATCAGTATCCAGTGTCATGGTGGGCTGGTGGGACTGTGTGTCAGCGACCAGGGTAAGGGGATTGCGCCCGAGCACCATGCCTGCGTTTTTGAAGACTATTTCCGTATCGACCACGAAGCGCAAGTGCGGGGCATGGGCTTGGGCTTGGCTTTTGTCCGCAAGATTGCGGAACTACACCACGGAAAGATCGAATTGGTGAGTAACATCGGTAAAGGCAGCAACTTTTGCATCTGGCTACCGATTGGCCCCTAATCGTCCGCACCTATATGACAACGTTAAGCCGTCCTCCAGCTCGAATCCTAGTGATTGAAGACGAAATCGACTTGCGTGATGCCACGGTGGACTATCTCAACATGGAAGGCTTTCAGGCATTCGGTTTGGGCAGTTTGAGTGCGGCAAAAGATTGGATAAAAACTTACCACTGTGATTTGCTGGTACTGGACTTGGGCCTGCCCGATGGGGATGGCCTCAAGTGGCTGAATGATCAAGTCAGCATCTCGGATATGGGAATCATCATCACCACAGCCCGGGGCAGTGCTGGGCAGCGAATTGATGGCATTCGTGCAGGTGCAGATGTTTACCTGGTCAAACCCATCCAACTGGCCGAGTTGTCATCGCTGGCCACAAACCTTGTGCGCCGACTCAGCACCAAGTCCAGCAGGAGCTGGACACTGCGCAAACTGCTCTGGATCCTGGAGACCCCCCAAGGCATTGAAGTCAAGTTGACGCACTCCGAAACGGTACTGCTGGCACGCTTGGCCTTGACGCCAGGGCAAGCAGTACATCGCCGTGATCTGGTCACCAGCCTGGGCCTGGATCCCGAAACCTATGATTTCCGCCGAATGGAAATTCTGGTGCGTCGCATGCGCAACAAAATCAAACAGCATCTGGGTTTTGAACTGCCCATCGAGACGGTGCATAAACTCGGGTACGCATTTACCGCACCCATAGAGGTTTCTTAAATTTACAAGAGGCGAAATGAACCCTTTTTTTGAAAGAGTTTTTCTCACTCATTCGGATGCCTTTTTCTCTCGCCACTCCAGCCCACCACGAACTGGTCATCAAAAAAAGCCGTTTCATCGCCTGTGTCGAGCCTGTCAGCGGGCGTGACGAAGCACAGGCCCGGGTGGCGCAACTCAAGGCCGAGCACCCCGATGCCGCCCATGTGTGTTGGGCCTTGTTGGCCGGGGGTCAGTCAGCGGCCCATGACGATGGCGAGCCGGGCGGCACCGCAGGCCGCCCCATGCTGGAGGTGCTGCGCCACCAAGCGCTGGAAGGGGTGATGGCCTCGGTGGTGCGTTACTTTGGCGGGGTCAAGCTGGGCGCAGGCGGTCTGGTGCGGGCCTACACCGATGCGGTGGCCCAGGCCCTGCTGACCGCCCAGAAAATCCCGCTGATCAAGCAGGCACAACTGGCGTGCAGCGTGCCTTATGCACTCGAAGGCCTGGTGCGGCGCGAGCTGGAACTGGCCCAGGCGCAGCTGATGGACGTGGCCCATGGCAGCGTGGTCACGTTGCGCTTTGCCCTGCCCGACAAGCAGGCAGCGGCCTTGATGGCGCGGCTGAGCGAGAGCGGTCGGGGCCAACTGGTTTGGCTGGACGGTGACACCTCTGATTGAGTCCGCACAGGGATAATCCGTAACATGCCCGAACACCAGCCCCTGCAGCAACCTCGCTCCAAAACCGATCTGTTTGTGTCCTTCACCGTTTTGGCCCTGCAAGGCTTTGGCGGCGTGCTTGCCGTGGTGCAGCGCGAGTTGGTCGAGAAAAAACGCTGGATGACGCGCGAGCAATTTGTCGAAGACTGGGCCGTCGCGCAAATCATGCCCGGCCCCAATGTGATCAACCTGGCCTTGATGATTGGCGGGCGCTATTTCGGTCTGGCCGGTGCCCTGGCGGGCGTTGCGGGCATGTTGGCCGCGCCGATGGTGGTCGTGCTCTTGCTGGCCGTGGCGTTTGGGGGCGTGTCTGACGCAGCATGGGCCCAAGGGGCCTTGCGCGGCATGGGGGCGGTCTCTGCGGGCTTGATTGCTGCCGTGGGACTGAAACTGATGTCGGCCCTGCGCAACAACCCCATGGGCATGCCCATGTGCATCGGCTTGGCCTGTGCCAGCTTCACTGGGGTGGGTTTGCTGCGTTGGCCATTGGCTTATGTGTTGTTGGGCACCGGTTTGGTGGCCTGCAGCTGGGCCTATTGGCAATTGGCCCAGCAAGCGGCCAATGCCGGAGAACGTCCATGAACCCGGTGCTTGATTTGAGCGCCAGCGACTGGCTCAGTCTTTTTAACCACTTTGCTTCGCTGTCTTTGCTGGCCGTGGGCGGGGCGATCACCGTGGCGCCGGACATGCACCGCTTTTTGGTGGAAGAAAAACTTTGGCTCAGCGAGTCGCAGTTCACCTCGTCCATCGCACTGGCGCAAGCCGCGCCAGGCCCCAACATTTTGTTTGTGGCTTTGATGGGCTTCAATGTGGGCATGAATGCCGGTGCCGGACTGGGTGGCGGCTGGGTGAGCGTGGGACTGGCCAGCTTGGGGCTGGTGCTCACCATGATGGGCATCATGCTGCCCTCTTCGGTCTTGACCTATACCGCCACACGGTGGGCACACCAGCACCGCAACAAACTGGGCATTCGGGCTTTCAAATCGGGCATGTCACCGATTGTGATTGCCCTGCTGCTGTCAACCTCTTGGTTGCTGACGCTGACCCACAACCACCCCGCGCGGGACTGGCCTTTGTATGTGCTGACGGCCCTGAGCGCGCTGGTGGTCTGGCGCACCCAAGTGCACATGCTGTGGCTGATTGGCTTGGGGGCTCTGCTGGGCGGCTTGGGCTGGGTCTGAGTTAGATCAGCGCGGGTTCTCGAAAAACACCGTGTTCGAGTAATCGCTGACCTCGAAATACACCTTTTTCTCGCCCGGATCGACTTCGAAGTTGAAGTTTTCATCGAGCACGCCGTAGCCATAGCGGTAAGCGCGTGGTGATTTGTCATCGGTGCCCAATGCGGTGCTGACTTTGTCGACCTTGATGAAGCGGCGCACCAACTTTTCGCCGGCATACACCTCCATCACACCGTTGGTGCCGGTCCAGTTCTGGATGCTGCGGCCGATTTTGTTTTGTTGCTCCTGCGTGCAGGCGACCAAGAGGCTGGCTGCGCACACCGTGAGGGCCAAGGCGATTCGGGAGGTGTTTTTTGACATCGTGTGTTCCTTTTTAAATGGATTGAAGGATTGCAAGAATCTCAGCTGCGCTGGCGCAGGGCCTCATAAAGGCAAACGCCACTGGCCACCGAAACGTTCAGGCTTTCCACTGCGCCGCGCATGGGGATGCTGACCAGCTCGTCGCAATTTTTGCGTGTTAACTGGCGCATGCCCGCGCCTTCGGCCCCCAGCACCAGGGCGGTGGGGACTTTCAGGTCGGCTTGGTAAATGTTGCGCGGCGCATCGTCGCTGGTGCCCACGATCCAGATGCTGCGCTCCTTGAGTTCGCCCAAGGTGCGCGCCAGGTTGGTGACCATGAAATAAGGCATGGTTTCGGCAGCGCCGCTGGCCACCTTGGCCACGGTGGCGTTGATGCCGGCGGCATGGTCTTTGGGGGCAATGACCGCGTGCGCACCCGCGCCATCGGCCACGCGCAGGCACGCGCCCAAGTTGTGCGGATCGGTCACGCCGTCCAGCACCAAGAGCAAGGGCGGGCCTTCCACGGTGTCGAGCAGGTCGTCCAGCGAATGATTTTGTGGCATGGGCGCAACCATGGCCACCACACCCTGGTGGCCGTGGCCACCCGCCAGCTTGGCCAAGCGCTCACCGTCCGATTCGATCATGCGCATGCCCGAATCGCGGGCCTTGTCGATGAACTGCCGCATGCGGGCGTCGCGGCGCGTGACCTCGTAATGGATTTCAACAACGGATTGGGGGGCGATCTTGAGGCGAACACCCACGGCATGGAAGCCGAAGAGCACTTTGTGGGATGACATCCGGGGATTATCGTTGGTCCCACCACCCTGGCCGAACCAAGAGTTCATCGATAGGCATTATTAGTAGGAGCCCACCCCCGTGGGCGATGGGCATGGAACAGGCCCTGCAAACCATCGCCCACAGGGGTGGGCTCCTAAAAGAAAAACGACAGACTTATAGCAGAGCAGTCGCCTCGCTCAAACGACCGGCCTGAATCACCAAGCTGCGCTCGCACTTGGCAGCCAGCTGTCGATCGTGGGTGACCAGAACCAAGGTCGTGCCTTGCTCGCGGTTGAGCGCGAACATCAAGTCCATGATGGCCTCACCCGTAGCATGGTCCAAGCTGCCTGTGGGCTCGTCGGCCAGCAGCACAGCGGGTTGCACCACAAAGGCACGGGCCAAGGCCACGCGCTGCTGCTCGCCACCCGACAGTACTTTGGGCAAGTGTTTCAAGCGTTCACCCAGGCCCACCCGCTGCAGCATGGCTGTGGCGGTGCTGCGGGCATCGGGTCGATCGGCCAACTCCAGGGGCAGCATGACGTTTTCCAACGCCGTGAGGTTGGGCATGAGCTGAAAGCTCTGGAACACAAAACCCACATGCTGGGCGCGCACAGCCGCGCGCTCGTCTTCAGACAAATCAAACAGCGATTGCCCGGCCAACACCACCTGCCCAGTGCTGGGCGTGTCCAGGCCCGCCAAAATCGCCAGCAGGGTGCTTTTACCCGAGCCAGAAGCGCCGACAATGGCGGCTGTTTCCCCGGCACTCAAAGAGAAATCAATATCGCGCAAAATGTCCAACCGCCCACTGGCATCTTGCACACTTTTAGAGACGCCACGCACGGCAATGATGGATTCAGGCATGCACACACCTTTGTTAAGACGACGCCACTTTAACTGGACCCTGCTGGCCCTTGTCGGCTGGGGCCTTGCGATGCCTGTCCAAGCCTCACCCGCCTCTGTGCCCATTCAGCGGATTTTGGTGCTGGGCGACTCGCTGAGCGCTGAGTACGGCCTGACCCGGGGCTCAGGCTGGGTGGCCTTGTTGCAAAAACAATTGGCTCAGGAAAAGCCCGGCGTGGAAGTGATCAACGCCAGCATCAGCGGCGAAACCACCTCGGGCGGGCGTTCTCGCCTGCCCGCCTTGCTCAAACGACACCAGCCCAGTCATTTGGTCATCGAGCTGGGTGGCAACGATGCCCTGCGTGGCCTGCCCATGAATATGACACAAGACAATTTGATGGACATGACAAAACAAGCCCAAGCGGCTGGGGCCCAAGTGCTGCTGCTCGGCATGCAAATGCCGCCCAATTACGGCCCTGACATGGCTCGCCAATTTGAAGCAGCCTTTGCCCAAGTCGCCAAAAGCCAAAAAGCGGCGCTCGTGCCCTTCTTTTTGAAAGGCGTGGGCGACGACCCCGAACCGCTCAAATGGTTCCAGGCCGACCGCATTCACCCCAACGAAGCCGCGCAGCCGCGACTGCTGGCCAACGTCTGGCCCATTTTGAAGAAACAACTCAAATGAGCCTTCACCTGATTTCGGCCTTTGATGCCATGGCCAAACTGAACCAGTTTGACGCCATTCTGGACGCCCGGTCCGAGGGCGAACACGCCGAAGACCACCTGCCCGGGGCCCTGAGCTGGCCATCGCTCAACAACGAAGAGCGCATCCAAGTGGGCACGCTGTACAAGCAGGTCAACCCCTTTGAAGCCCAAAAAATCGGCGCTGCCTTGGTTGCCAAAAACATCGCCCGCCACATCGAAACCCAGGTGATGGACAAGCCCCGGAGCTGGCAACCGCTGGTGTATTGCTGGCGCGGGGGCAAGCGCAGCAACTCGCTGGCGCTGATCTTGGGGCAAATCGGCTTCAAGGTGCACCTGATCGAAGGCGGCTACAAGGCGTTTCGCAAAGCCGTGATGGAAGACACGCCACGCCAAGCCCAGCGCCTGCATTTCAAGGTGTTGTGTGGCCCCACCGGCTCGGGCAAGACCCGTTTGCTGCAGGCTTTGGCACAAGAAGGCGCACAGGTGCTCGACCTGGAGGCCATCGCCTGCCACCGCAGCTCGGTGCTGGGCTTGATTCCAGGCACGCCACAGCCCAGCCAAAAAGCTTTTGACACACAGGTGTGGGATGTTTTGCGTGGTTTCCGCTCGGACCGTCCGGTATTTGTCGAAGCCGAAAGCAAGAAGGTGGGCAACTTGGCAGTACCCGCAGAATTGATGGAGGCCATGCGGGCCAGCCCTTGCTTGCGGATGGACCTGTCACTGGAGAACCGGGTGAATTTGCTGCTGGAAGACTATGCTTTTTTCACGCAAGACCGCGCCTTGTTTGCCGACCGGCTGGAGCGGCTGACTGCGCTGCGCGGCAAGGCTGTGGTGCAAGGCTGGCAAGAGCGCATTGAGCGAGGTGAAATGCGCGAAGTGGTCACCGAACTCCTTTCAGGCCACTACGACCCGGGCTACGAGACCTCCACCGGCATCAACTTTGTGCACTACGCCCAAGCCCCTTTGGTCACGCCTGCGAGTCACAGCATGGCGGACATGCTGTTTTTGGCGAATGAGCTGGTGCAAGTGGCATGAGCAACAAGGTGCAGACGATTGCTGGGGGTCTGCGAGGGTGCCATCGCCCACAGGGGTGGGCTCCTACGCAGAAACGGTTTGGCACTTTGTAGGAGACCACCCCTGTGGGCGATGGGCGCGCAAGTAGGCTGCGAGGGTTATCCAGGCGAGGCCGTCGCCCCTACAAGGCAAGAGGCTGCAGCGAATAGCTCAGGCGGCAGGCGCAGGTGAATCGGCCGTACCGGGCGCTGCATTGTTGGCGTCACCCTCTTCCCCTTCTATTTCAGAGCCGTCTTCGGCCAACAAGCCCGATTTGCGGTCGGACTTGGCTTTGAGCTTGTCTTCTTTTTTGCGCTTCTTGGCCAGTTCTTTCTGGCGTTTTTCGAATCCGTAGTTGGGTGTGGCCAAGATGGCTCCTTTAATTTGAGCTGCTCAATGTAACAGCTTCTTCGGAGCTTTCTTCCCACTCGACACTGCCCCGGTACGCGTGCCAGCTGGCGTGACCCAACCACGGCCCCACCACGATGATGCCCAGTGCCCAAGGCCACAGGGCCACCAGCACCAGCACACTCAACATAAGACCCCACAGCAACATCACGCCCGGGTGCGAAAAAACCACCCGCATGCTGGTGATCACTGCCGAAATCGCATCGGTATCGCGGTCCAAAATCATGGGGATCGACACCACCGACAAGCCATAAACCAGGGCCGCAAACACACCACCCACCGCCAGATACACCATCAAAAATTCGATGTTTTGCGGGTTGAACACCGCCTCGATCACGCCCGTGGTCGACGGCATGCCGGTGTTGAAGAACACCGCAAACACCACCAGCGACGCCCTGCCCCACAGCAACTCCAGCACCATCAACACCAGCACCAACATGGCCATGCTCTTGATGTGCTGGTCCCAGCACATCAAGGAACTGGACATCTCGGGCACTTCGCCCAGCTCGCGTTTGCGGCTGACCTCGTACAAGCCCATGGCCAGAAATGGCCCGACCAGCAAACAACCCGAAACCAGTGTCAAGGTGTACTCGGGCTTGTGCTTGAAGACCAAGGCCAGCACCTGCGCCATGCCCCAAAAACACAGGCCATAAAACAAGGCAATACCCGGGTGCTGGCGCATGTCCTTCAGGCCCCTTGCCAGCCAGCGAAAAGGATCGGCAAAGCCCAAGGGTCGCATGTGCGAGCGGGGTCCGACGGGTGGCGGGGGCACATAGGGCGTGGCCATGGTGGGCAGGTCTGGCTCACGGGCGGCTTCTAGGGACTTGGCGTCAGCGTTCATGTGAAAAGCCCATCTGAAACTTCAAAGTATTCAGATTACCCCCACCGGTACACTTTGAACAGTCAGGAAACCCCCAAGGGCGCGTGTCTTGGGGCACCAAAGTGCCCACTTTGTCACATGCGTGATCAGGCCATGGGCAAATGCGCTTGCACGGCTTGATGCAAGTCAAGAATCAAGTCCTGCGCCGACTCCAGACCGGTCGAAAAACGCACCAGCGTCCCCGGCTTCAAGTGACCAGGCCAGGCCTGTCGCATCGCAGCGATGTCGTAGGGCACCACCAGGCTCACCGGTCCGCCCCAACTGTAGCCAATCTTGAAGAGTTTCAGCCCATCGCAAAACGCGTCCACCTGGGCTTGGCTGAAACGCGCGTCGATCATGACGCTGAACAAGCCTGCGGCCAAGCCCGTGCCGGGCACGCGGTCGCACAGGGCTTGCCAATGGGCATGGCCGGGCGCGCCTTCAAAGGCCGGGTGCATCAGTTGCGCGCATTGCGGCTGGGTTTGCCACCAGGCGGCCAAAGCGCGAGCGGTTTGGTCGTGCGCCGCATAGCGCAGCGCGATGCTGGGCAAGGAACGCAGCACGGTTTCGGCGTCGTTGGCCGCCACGCCCAGGCCCAAGCGCATGTGGCAAAGTTTGATTTGCAAGTGCAAAGCCGCGTCGCGGGTGATGACGCTGCCCATCAGCACGTCACCGCCGCCGCTGGGGTATTTGGTGAGCGCATGGGCGCTGATGTCCACGGCCAGGCTGCCCTCTCCACCGGCACCAACGGCCAACAAATCAAATGCCTTGAACGCCAGGCCCGAGCCCCAGGTGTTGTCCAGGGCGCACAAGACACCACGCTCACGGCAGCGGCGCACCATTTCGGGCAAATCGGGAAACTCCATGCTCACCGAGCCGGGCGCTTCGAGCCACACCAGGCGCGTGCTGGGCGTGATCTGGCGGGACAAATCATCGGGGTCCATCGGGTCGTAAAAACGATGCGTGATGCCGAAGTGGCGCAACTCGCCATCGGCCAAGGCTTTGTTGGGGCCGTAGGCGTTGTCCGGAATCAGGACTTCGTCGCCGGTTTTCAGGACCGCCAGGGCCACAAGGGCCAAAGCAGCAAGGCCGCTGGGCACCAACATGCATTGCAGACCGCCTTCGAGGCTGCACAAGCGCTCTTCGAGCAAATAGGTGGTGGGCGTGCCGTGCAGGCCGTAGGTGTAGGCCGATTTGTCTTTCCACTCGCGCTGGCGCATATCGGCCACTGTGGGAAAGTAAACGGTTGACGCTTTGAATACCCCTGGCTGAGGTGCCTCAAAACCTGCCGGGGCGGTGTAGGGATGATGGATCAGCCCTGTGCTGATGTGTGTGAATGAAGAGGTGGTGTCATCGGTTTTCATGCTCTGATCCTAATGCAAACAGCCTCCCGAGGGAGGCTGTTTTCATGGAAGTTAGGGTAAGCCAGAAGCGGCTCAAACACGCCACTTTTCAAGGAGTTTTTCGGGGCGCATGTTGTCATACGGCTCAAAGGGCTGGTGAATCCAAGGGTTGGTGGGCAAATCTTCCACCGAGTAATCGGGTTGGAAGGTCGACACGCCTTTGGTCCAAATGACCGCTGTGCGCAACTCTGTCACGGGTTTGTAGTTGTTTTTCAACTGGTCCACGACGGCTCGCAGGGTGTGACCGGTATCGGCCAAATCATCCACCAGCAACACGCGACCTGCGATTTCGCCCTTGGGGGTGGTGATGTAACGGGCAATGTCCAGATGCCCCTGCACCGTGCCGGCTTCGGCACGGTAAGAGCTGGTGGACATGATGGCCAAAGGTTTGTCGAAAATGCGCGACAAAATGTCGCCAGGGCGCATGCCACCACGGGCCAAACACAGGATGTTGTCAAATTCCCAGCCGGACTGGTGAATTTTGATCGCGAGTTTCTCGATCAGGTTGTGGTACTCGTCGTAGCTCACGTACAGGTGCTTACCGTCTTCGGTCAACATGGGGTCACTCCAATAATTCAGGGATTGAGGTCAATGAGCAGCGCAAAGCCCGAGGCTCAAGCCGCAAAGGGGTTGTGCAACAAAATCGTGTGGTCGCGATCGGGGCTGGTGGAGACCACATGCACGGGCACACCAGTGACCTCAGCAATGCGGTCCAGGTAATAGCGGGCCGAGGCGGGCAGCTTGTCCATCTCGGTCACGCCCACAGTGGTTTCTGTCCAGCCGGGAATCACTTCGTAAATCGGTTTGCAACGGGCGATGTCATCCGCGCCCATGGGCAGGATGTCAATCGTTTCGCCGTCCAGCTCGTAGCCGGTGCACAGCCACAACTCTTTCAGTCCGTCGAGCACATCGAGTTTGGTGATGCACAGACCACTCAGGCCGTTGACCTGGGCGCTGCGCTTGAGCAAGGCCGCGTCAAACCAGCCGCAACGGCGCGAACGACCGGTGGTGACGCCTTTTTCAGCGCCCACAGTCGACATGTGGTAACCCGGAGTACCGGGGGTTTCCCAATCAAGTTCGGTCGGGAATGGGCCGCCGCCCACACGGGTGCAATAGGCTTTGGTAATGCCCAAGATGTAGTGCAGCATGCCCGGGCCAACGCCAGAGCCTGCAGCGGCATTGCCCGCCACGCAGTTGCTGGACGTCACAAAGGGGTAGGTGCCGTGGTCCACGTCGAGCAAAGTGCCTTGTGCACCTTCAAAAAGCAAATTGGCACCCGCCTTGTGGGCTTCGTTCAACTCGCGCGACACATCGGCCACCATGGGCAACAGTTCTTGGGCGTAAGCCATGGCTTCGTTGTACATCGCGTCAAAGTCCACAGGTGCAACGCCCAGGATGTTGACCAGAATTTCGTTGTGAAGCGCCAGGTTTTCGCGCAACTTGGCGGCAAAACGCTCGGGGTATTTGAGGTCTTGCACGCGCAAAGCGCGGCGCGCCACTTTGTCTTCGTAAGCGGGTCCAATACCTCGGCCCGTGGTGCCGATCTTGGCGGTTCCGGCTTTCTCTTTCGCGGCTTCGCGGCCCACATCAAGGGCGACGTGGTAAGGCAAGATCAGCGGGCAAGCCTCGCTCACGCGCAGGCGGGAACGCACTTCGACGCCTGCTTTTTCAAGGCCTGCGATTTCTTCGAGCAGCTTGGGCACCGACAAGACCACACCGTTGCCGATGTAGCACTTGACACCGGCACGCATGACGCCACTGGGGATCAGGTGCAAGGCGGTCTTCACGCCGTTGATGACCAAGGTGTGGCCCGCGTTGTGACCGCCCTGAAAACGAACCACACCCTGAGCGCTTTCGGTCAACCAATCGACCAGCTTGCCTTTGCCCTCGTCGCCCCATTGGGTGCCGACAACGACCACGTTACGGCCTTGCAACTTGTTCATGCTTGAAATGTTCTTTCTCAAATAGCCTGTACTACCCACTGACCTGCCGCTTCAATCAACACGCGGTCGCAATGGAATTCGTCGATTTCATTTTCGTGCCCTGGCAAAACGCGCACCACAGTTTCTCCCCGGCTGCGCAATGCGGCAATCGCCTCGCGCAAGCTGGCAGCATGGCCCCACGGTGCACGGATAGCGGCGCGCAAACCCAAGGGCTGAACGGCAGCGACCAATTCTTTCAAATCAAGGCTGAAACCCACAGCGGGGCGATCACGATCGATACGGTGGCCAAACACGGCACCCACACCGTCGTAGCGCCCACCACGGGCCAGCGCATCGGCTGCACCTTTGGCATAAATGGCAAAGCGCATACCACTGTAATAAGCGTAACCACGCGAATCGCCCAAGTCAAAACTGATGGCGGCCCCTGAAATTTGGCCAGCCAGCCAACGCAACTGACCCAGGGCTTCGGTGATCGCGGGAATCGCTGGCAGGCATTGCACGGCTTGATCCAGCACACCGGCATCACCATACAAATTGACCAAAGCGCACAAACCATCACGATTGGCTGGGGCAAAGCCAGTCGTCAGACGGGCAATGGCACTGCCATCTTTGGTGGCCAAGGCGGCATGGATGTCATGGCGCAAAGCCGCAGAAATGTCCTCAGCATGCAGCAGACTGTTGACGATTCGGGCATCGGCCAAGTCCACCTGCAAGTCACCTGCACGGGCTGCGCGAAGGCTGTCCAGCGCCAACTGCAAAACTTCGAGGTCAGCCTCAGGACCTGCATGGCCGTAAATTTCTGCACCCAGCTGCAAGGGCTCGCGGGTGGCATGTGGTCGCGCAGGACGGGTGTGCAGCACAGGACCGCAATAACACAGACGTGTCAGGCCCGCGCGGCCCAGCAAATGCGCATCGATGCGTGCCACTTGGGGCGTGGTGTCAGCGCGCAAGCCCAAAGTGCGGCCAGACAACTGATCCACCAGCTTGAAAGTCTGCAAATCCAGAGCTTCGCCCGTGCCGGTCAGCAAGGACTCCAAATGCTCCAGCAGCGGCGGCATGACCAACTCGTAGCCATAGCCACGGGCGGTGTCCAGCAATTCGCGGCGGAGTTCTTCGATGTGGCGAGCCTCGGAGGGCAAGACATCGGCAATGTGATCCGGAAGGACCCAAGCAGACATGGGGATGAGGGGGATTGTTAAAAAAAAGATTTTACCGGGTTGCAGACCCGATTCCTGCAACCTCTTCAGGAAACCAACCAGAACAACAGCAAGCCGGTGATGACCATGGCCATGCCGAAAAACCGGATTTGTCCATATTCGAGCTTGAGCAGTTGCTCAAAAAGACTGCGCCAGCGATGAGGCGACACCATGGGCATCAAGCCCTCCAGGATGAGCATCAGGCCCAATGCCATCAGGAGGGTCTCGAGCAAGACTTACTTTCGAGCAGCCGCATTGCCCGCAGCGCCGCGCATGCCTTTGAAGAACTCGGAACTGCTCGGGTCGAGCACCATCACGTCACTCTTGCTGTTGAAGCTGGATTTATAGGCTTCAAGACTTCGGTAAAACTGCGCAAATTGCGGGTCACGACCAAAGGATTCCGCATACAAGCGAGCCGCTTGGGCATCGCCCTGCCCTTTGATTTTTTGTGCTTCGCGGTAGGCATTGGCAATGGTCACTTCACGCTGGCGGTCAGCGTCGGCGCGGATTTTTTCGCCTTCGGCACCACCGGTCGAACGCAGCTCGTTGGCCACCCGCTTGCGTTCGGCCTCCATACGCCGGTAAACCGACTCGGTGATGGTGTCCACGTAGTCAGCCCGTGTGATGCGCACATCCACCACGTCCACACCCCAGGGCTTGGCACCTTTGACGACCAGCAGCACAGCAGCCTTGACATCGTCCATGAGCTCTTCACGTTTAAGAGACAACAATTCGTTGACAGTGCGTTTGTTGATTTCTTCCTGGAAGGCGTTTCTCACCACGCGGTTGAGCTGGTTGGTACCGGACTTTTCATCCAAGCCCACGTTTCGAATGTAGGCTTGTGGGTCGGCAATGCGCCAACGCACATACCAGTCAATCACAACACGCTGCTTTTCAGCCGTGAGCATGGGCTCGTTGTCAGGACTGTCCAGCGTCAGCAAGCGTTTATCGATGTAATTGACGTTTTGCAGCGGAGGCGGCAGTTTGAAGTGCAAACCGGGCTCGGTGATGACTTCTTTGATCTGACCTAAGGCATAAACCACGCCAAACTGGCGCTGATCCACCACAAAAACGGTTGAGCTGAGGACCACAAGGGCCACCAACAAGGTCGAAATCCACAATCCAATGCGATTCATTTTCTTAGTCCTTATCGTGGATCGCGGTCACGCGAACGCTGCAGGTCACGTGAACGCGTGTCCACAGCACCATTGTTGACACCATTGGAAGTGGCCGGCAAAGCGGGTGCGGTGTCCAAGGCGGGAGGAGCAACACTGCTCACTTGCTGCATGATTTTGTCGAGTGGCAAATACAAGAGGTTGGAGCCCTGTTTGCTGTCGACCAACACTTTGGTCACATTGCTGTAAATCTGCTGCATGGTGTCGGTGTACATGCGGTCGCGCATGACTTGTGGCGACTTTTGGTACTCAGGCAGGATGGTTTTGAAGCGCTCGGCATCACCCTCGGCCTGGGCCACAATCCTGTCACGGTAAGCATCGGCTTCTTCCTTCAAACGAGATGCGGCACCCACAGCACGCGGCACCACATCGTTGGCGTACGCTTGAGCTTCGTTTTTGGCACGTTCACGTTCCTGACCGGCTTTTAATACATCGTCAAAAGCGGCCTGAACCTGCTCGGGGGGGCGCACGCCGCCTTGCTGCAAGTTGATACCCACAACCTCAATGCCCACCTTGTAGCGGTCCAAAATGGTCTGCATTTTCTCTCGGACACGGGGCGCGATCTGGTCACGCTCTTCGGCCAAAGCAGAGTCCATTTTCATTTTGCCCACGACTTCGCGCACAGCAGTCTCGGCCGATTGAACCACGGCTTCGGTCGGATTGCGGCTTTCAAACAAATAAGCACGGGCATCGTTCAGACGGTATTGAACGGCGAACTTGATTTCGACAATGTTCTCGTCTTCGGTCAACATGGCCGATTCACGCAGGCCTGTGGCCTTGATGATGTTGTCGCGCCCAATGTCCACCGAGCGGATTTGGGTCACAAACACCAGTTCCTGACGCTGAATGGGGTAAGGCATGCGCCAGTTGAAGCCCGCACCCACGGTGGAGTGGTACTTGCCGAACTGGGTGATCACGGCTTGTTGGCCCTCTTGCACGATGAAAAATCCGGTTGCCAACCAAACCAACAAGGCCGCAGCCAAAATCACGCCTAAACCGAGGTTTTTGAAAAACACAGGGATCCCGGGACCGCCAGAACCACCCGAACCGCCGGAACCAGGGGGCTTTTGGGGACCACCATGACCGCCAAATAACTGACCCAACTTGCGGTTGAAGTCACGCCAGAGTTCGTCAAGATCCGGAGGACCGCTTTGCTGTTGCTGCGGACCACGAACGGGTGGCTGCTGCCAACCGTCTGGTTTGGGGCTGCTGGAGGGTGGCAAGTCGCCTGAGGGCTTTTGCCCTGAATCGGTTGTCGATTTATCGTCATCCCGACCCCAACGAGGGTCATTCAGATTGAACATGCCTCTGATTTTTGCGGCAAGCAAAGACCATCGCAGGGCTGGCAGTTGGAAATTCATGGTGAAAAGTCTTTGTCTAAGTGACGAGTTGTTATTGTGCCGAAATCAAACGCATCTCAATGCACATCGTTTGGATATTCCCGCTTGAAGTCACGGGGATCTGTCGGTTCAACAGCATCCGGCGGCAATGCGATTTTGACAATTTGCGATAAGGCGGTGCGCAACAAGTCAAGTCCTTTGCCAGACTGGGCGCTTAAAAATATTCGGGCAATGGGCATGCCATCCATTTCATATTGGTCTTGCAAATGCAAGGGGTAACGTTCTGCATCCATGGCATCAAGCTTGTTGAATACCAACAGTTGAGGCACGGCGTCAGCCCCGATTTCGGTCAAGACCTTTTGTACTTCGGCCATTTGCTCCGGCCAATCGAGGTTCGCCGCATCCACCACATGCAGCAGCAAATCGGCGTCCGTGGCCTCTTGCAAGGTGGCCTGAAACGCCTCCACCAAACCGTGCGGCAAATCGCGGATGAACCCCACAGTGTCTGACAAAGAGACCGAACGCCCTGCTTCACCCAAGTAAAGCTGTCGGGTGGTGGTGTCCAGGGTGGCAAAGAGCTGATCGGCTGCATAGGCACGCGCTTTGACCAAGGCATTGAACAGGGTGGATTTGCCTGCGTTGGTGTAACCCACCAATGAAATGTTGAAGGTGTCGCGGCGATCACGTTGACGACGCTGTGTGTTGCGCTGTCGCTTGACCTTGACCAGTCGTTCTTTGATGCGCTTGATGGAGTCGTTGATCATGCGGCGATCCAACTCAATTTGCGTTTCACCCGGACCACCGCGCATGCCAATGCCACCGCTTTGCCGTTCGAGGTGGGACCAGCGCCTGACCAAACGCGTGCTCAGATACTGCTGACGTGCCAATTCAACTTGCAACTTGCCTTCATGGCTTCGCGCACGCTGGCCAAAAATTTCAAGGATCAGCAAGGTGCGGTCATTCACAGGCAAACCGATGTGACGCTCCAGATTGCGTTGTTGCGCTGGGCTCAAGGCTTGGTCAAACAAGACCTCGACAGCACCATGCATCAGGGCCAGCTCCTTGATTTCATCCGCTTTGCCACTGCCCACAAAAAGCGCTGGATCGGGTGCTTTGCGCTTGCAGGTCAAACGTGCGACAGGTCGAAGTCCACCGGATTCAGCCAGCAAGCCCAACTCTTGAAGATCGCCATCAAAATGAGTCCGCCCAAAGTCAACGCCGACCAATAAGGTCGGCGCGGGGGCATTAAAAGAGGTTTCAGACAATATCAGCACCTGAGGATCTTGAAATTAAAACCAAGACCCAATCAAACACGCATCAAGCCGTGATTTCACCCGTTTCGGGCGTGCTGAAAGTCACCGAACGACCGGGAACGATGGTCGAAATGGCATGTTTGTAAACCATTTGAGTCACGGTGTTGCGAAGAAGGACCACATATTGGTCAAAGGATTCAATTTGACCTTGAAGTTTGATGCCATTGACCAAGTAAATCGATACGGGCACATGCTCTCGGCGCAATGCGTTCAGGAAGGGGTCTTGCAAAAGTTGACCTTTGTTGCTCACGATATTCTCCGTGTTCAGAAGTTGATAATTTATGAAGAGATGACCTTAACACAGGCCAAAGCCACCGACAGGGCAGAAAAATGATTTCCCAGAAATCAGCTGGATTCTTTGTCCGCAAAAGGATTTGTAGAAGTTTTCATTTCGATGCGCAGTGGCGTACCGGACAGATTGAAGGCCTTGCGGAATCGTCCTTCCAAGAAACGCTTGTAGGTATCAGTGACGTGTTCGAGCGAGTTGCCGTGCACCACAATCACAGGTGGATTCATGCCGCCTTGGTGCGCATAACGCAGCTTGGGTCGAAACATGCCGCCGCGCTGAGGACTTTGAAACTGCACCGCCTCCAGCAACAAACGCGTCAAGATGGGCGTGCTCATCTTGCACATGGCTGCCTTGTGGGCCTGAACAATGGAACCCCAAACAGGTCCCAGGCCTTGGCGCTTTTTGGCCGAAATGAAGTGCATATTGGCAAAGCTCAAAAAAGGCAGGCGCGTCTCGATCGATCGCTGAACCAACTGGCGCTGGTACTCGTCCACCGAATCCCATTTGTTCACGGCCAAGACCATGGCACGACCGCTTTCGAGCGCATAACCGGCGATGTGCGCGTCTTGGTCGGTCACGCCTTGCTCGGCATCCAGCAGCAACAGCACCACATTGGCCGACTCGATGGCTTGCAAAGTTTTGACCACCGAAAATTTCTCGATGGCCTCAAACACTTTGCCCTTGCGGCGTAATCCAGCAGTGTCGATCAGCTCGAACTTTTGTCCTTGCTTTTCAAATGGCACCGAAATCGCGTCACGCGTCGTGCCAGGCATGTCAAAAGCGACCAAGCGCTCTTCGCCCAACCAGGTGTTGATGAGCGTTGACTTGCCCACGTTGGGGCGACCTGCAACAGCCAACTTGATCACGGAAGGATCGTCTTCGGTTTCCTCAGGCTCATCAGGAAGGTTGAGCAACTCAAATGCCAGGTCCACCAGTCCGCGTGTGCCTTGGCCGTGGGCCGCCGAAATGGCGATCACCTCACCCAAACCCAATTCATAGAACTCGGTCAGCTGGATGCCTTCGAGCATGCCCTCGGCTTTGTTGGCAACCAGCAAGGTGGGCTTGCCAATCTTGCGCAGGTACTTGGCGATGTCATGGTCTTGCGCAGACAAACCACCCCGCGCATCGACCACAAAAATCACCACATCCGCCTCGGCCACCGCTTGCTGCGTTTGCTTGGCCATTTCTTTGTAAATGCCGGTGCTGGCATCGGGCTCGAAACCGCCCGTATCGATGACGATGAATTCTTGGCGGCCTTGTTTGCCATTGCCATAATGCCGGTCACGGGTCAAGCCTGCAAAGTCTGCCACGATGGCATCACGACTTTTGGTGAGTCGGTTGAACAGCGTGGATTTGCCCACATTGGGGCGGCCCACAAGGGCCAGTACAGGTTTCACTTAAAAATTTTCCGATCCATCATTCAGGGCGAAATCCGAAGACGCCCCCAGTGCGCGTCACCACCACCAAGGTTTGACCCGTCCAGGCAGGTTTCCCCACAATGGCCGTGCCATCGGTGGCCACACGCGCCATCGTTTGGCCGTCTTGTTTGGACAAGAAATGCACCCACCCGTCCTGGTCTCCCAGCACCAAGGCACGATTCCAAGCCAAAGGCATGCTCAAGCCACGAAAGCGCAAGCTCTCGAGCGTCCAGGCAGGTGTGCCCGTTTGTCGCTGCCAAGCCAACACTTTGCCATCGGATTCAACACCCCACAGCAGCTGATCATCGCCATCCACACCTTGATGCCCCTGGGCTGAGCGACTCCAAACGGCCCGGCCATTGAGGCCATCCAGGCATACCACCGAGGTCTGAAATGAACGCACGCACACCGAATTGCCTTGGCGACTGGCCCCTGCAACCACATCTACCAAGCGCTCGACCTCGTTGGTTCCTCGGGTACTGCCCACCAAGGTTTCCCAACGCGGCACGCCGGTCAAGGGATTCAAGGAAGCCAAACGACCACCCCAACCCACCAGCAAACTGTCACCCAGCGGCATCAGCAAACCTGCTTGTCTCAGAACAAGCGGGTCGTTGGGCCGTTGCTGTGTCCAGAGTTTTTGACCCGAAGCCCCATCGAATGCAGTAACAGATCGGTCACCCGTGAGGACGAAAACACGGGCACCCGCCACCAAGGGCGGGGTATATGACAAGGCAGGCAAAGGCTGACGCCAGACGATTTTTCCGGCCTCAACCACCACCAATTCGTTGTTTTGCGTCACCACTGCGAAACGCTGGCCGTCCCCGCCAACACCCGCTTGGATGGCAGAACCGACAGAAACACGCCAAACATCCCGACCGGTTTGTGCATCCAGCAGTGCCAATTGACCCGAAGTTGATGCGATCGCCACTTGTTGCCCATGAACAGAGACCATCAACGGCGTGCTGACAGGACCCACTGTGCCAGACCAAACTTTTTGCACCTTGAGTGACCCATTGACAGAGGGCAATGGCAAAGGTTGTGGTTTTTCGGGTGCACTTGAGCAAGCCGACAGCACCCCCATCAGGGCCACAATGAAACAGCGGTGCAGGGCAAGGGTCGACATTGGGATCACTTGGAAGCTCCTGTGACTGGGGCTGGCGAAGCCGCCTGTGGATCAATGCCCAAGGCATTGAGCTTGGCTTCCACCAGTCGACGGTAATCGCTGCTATCGGACAACAGTTGCCAAGCCGATTGGTAGGCCGCTGTTGCTTCGGTGTTTTTGTTTTGGACCTTGAGAACATCGCCCCGCAAATCTGCAGCCAAACCCTGCATTGCCGGTGTAAAGGTGCCAGACAATTGGCTCAAGGCCTCGTCGTTGGAACCTGCATCCAACAACAAGGCCGACAAGCGCAGACGGGCAATGTCTCGGTAAGCCGGATCGGGAGCCGATTCAGCCACCCACAAAAGTCCCGCGCGAGCTGCCTCAGATTTGCCTTGTGCTTGCAAACTTTTGGCCGCCAGCAAAGCGGCTTGGTGGGCATAATGGGTGGCCCCAAATTTGTCTTTCATGTCGGCAAAACTGCGCTCAACCCGAACCAAATCACCCGATGCAACAGCACGTTCAAGCTCGTCAAACAGGATGGAAGCTTTGCTCGCTTGGTCGCGCTGCCAATACTGGTAACCATTCCATGCCGCATAACTGCCCATGACAGCAATGAGCACCCAGGAAATCAGGTTGCCATATTTCTTCCAGAAATGTTTGATCTGGTCAAGTTGTTCTTGTTCTTCAAGGTCGAGTGCATTGGCCATGTTGTTTTTACTGCTGTGTCCGCATCAAAGCGGGGATTGTAGGGTGTGGGCCCATGAGGCCGCCGCGTTCAAAGATTCTGTGCGCTGGGCACCTTCTCCATCACGCAGCGATTTGACCGCAACCAGGCCTTGGGCCAGTTCTTCGGCACCGAAGACCAGGGCGAAACGGGCGCCCGAGGCATCGGCTTTTTTGAACTGGGACTTCATGCTGCCCATGCCGTCACCCGTGCCAGCATGCATCTGGGCCGAGACGCCACAAGCGCGCAAGCGCTGCAGCACCTGCATCGCCATCGGCAAAGCGGCAGTTTCAGGAATGATGGCATAAACGTCAGGGGCCAAATCGGGCAAAGTCTCGCCCTGCTCCTTGATGAGTTCCAGCACGCGCTCGACACCCAAGGCCCAGCCCACGGCAGGGGACGGTTTGCCGCCAATTTGCTCAATCAGGTAGTCGTAACGGCCACCGCCACAGATGGTGCCTTGCGAGCCCAGGCTGGTGGTGATGAACTCGAACACCGTGAGGTTGTAGTAGTCCATGCCCCGGACAAGACGAGGATTGATGCTGAATTCCACGCCATTGGCGTCCAGGATGGCCTTGACCGCATTGAAGTGGGCCAGCGAAGCCTCACCCAAAAAGTCGAGCAAACGCGGCGCGGCCTCGACCACGCTTTGCATCGCCGGGTTTTTGGTGTCCAGGATGCGCAGCGGGTTGCTGTGCAGACGGCGTTTGGCTTCTTCGTCGAGCACATCGCTGTGCTTTTCAAGGTGGGCAATCAAGGCAGCGCGGTGGGCTTGGCGCTCGGCAGGCTGGCCCAAGCTGTTGAGTTCCAGTCGAACGTCTTCCAAGCCCAACATTTTCCACAGGTCGTTGGCCAGCAAAATCAGCTCGGCATCCACCTCGGCACCACCAAAACCCAGCACCTCGGCACCAACTTGGTGAAACTGGCGGTAGCGGCCGCGCTGCGGGCGCTCATGACGGAACATGGGGCCCATGTAATACAGGCGCTTGCCACCTTCGTAGAGCAAATTGTGCTCAACCACGGCGCGAACCAAACCCGCCGTGCCTTCGGGGCGCAGCGTGAGCTGCTCGCCATTCAGACGGTCTTCAAAGGAGTACATCTCCTTTTCGACGATGTCGGTGACCTCGCCCAAGCCACGCACAAACAGCGCCGTGGGTTCAACGATGGGCAATCGCACGTTGCGGTAGGCGTAACGCGCCATCAAGTCGCGCACTTGTTGCTCCAGCCATACCCAACGGGCCGAGTCGGGTGGCAGGATGTCGTTCATGCCCTTGACGCCGACCAGCTTTTGGGCCTTGACCGCCTTTTCAACCTTAAGGGCGTTTTCTTTCAACGGTTCGCTCATTTTGGTACTGCAGATCCGGAACCAAATCGGTTCTCAATGTAGTTTTCAACCAGCACCTGAAACTCCTGCGCAATGCCTTCGCCGCGCAAAGTCAGGCGCTTTTCACCGTCGATGAACACCGGGGCCGCAGGCGCCTCACCGGTGCCCGGCAGGCTGATGCCGATGTCGGCGTGCTTGCTCTCGCCTGGGCCGTTGACGATGCAACCCATCACCGCCACCTTGAGGTTTTCCACTCCGGGGTAGCGTACGCGCCACACCGGCATTTGGGCGCGCAAAAAGTCGTCAATTTGTTTGGCCAACTCCTGGAAGGTGCTGCTGGTCGTGCGGCCACAGCCGGGGCAAGCCGTCACGCTGGGCACAAAAATACGCAAACCAAGAGACTGCAAAATCTCGGACGCGATCACCACCTCTTGCGTGCGGGCTTCACCCGGCTGAGGGGTGAGCGAGACGCGGATGGTGTCGCCAATGCCCTCTTGCAACAAGACCGACAAGGCCGTGGCCGAGGCCACCGTGCCCTTGGTGCCCATGCCCGCTTCGGTCAGGCCCAGGTGCAAGGCATAGTCGGTCCGGCGACCGAGTTCACGGTACACCGAAATCAAATCTTGCACGCCCGAAACTTTGCAGGACAACGCAATTTGTGCGCCATTCAAACCCATGGCTTCAGCGCGCTCGGCAGACGAGATGGCCGATGAAATCAGCGCTTCGTACATGACTTGCCGCGCTTCCCAGGGTTGGGCGCGTTGGCTGTTGATGTCCATCAAGTCGGCGAGCAACTCCTGGTCCAAGCTGCCCCAGTTCACACCAATGCGGATGGCTTTGTCGAAGCGCATGGCCGCTTCGATCATCTGACCGAACTGCACATCGCGCTTGTCGCCCTTGCCCACGTTGCCGGGGTTGATGCGGTATTTGGACAGGGCCTCGGCACACGCCGGGTAGTCGGTCAGCAGACGGTGGCCGTTGTAATGGAAGTCACCAATCAGCGGCACATCGATGCCCATTTTGTCGAGCTGGTCGCGGATGTGTGGCACAGCCTGCGCGGCTTCGGGGGTGTTGACGGTGATGCGCACCATCTCGGAGCCAGCGATGGCCAACTCTTTGACCTGGATGGCGGTGCCGATCACATCCACCGTGTCGGTGTTGGTCATGGACTGCACACGCACCGGAGCACCACCACCCACAGTAACCACGCGCGAACCCCAGACCACACGGGACTGGCGACTTTGGCGCTTGGCCGGACGCGCGATGTCAATGGCTGCGTGCGAAACGGCTAAATCGGCAGAGGACATGTTCACTCCTTGACTTCAAATCGGGCCACGGTCACTTGCGTGTGAGGTTTGAGATCGAAGGGCTGCCCCCTCAAGGTGACACTCACGCCCTCGGCTCGTCCGACCACCACGCTCACGGGCAGCGGACTCAGTACTTGTTGGCTTTGTCCAGCTTTGACCACACCACTCCAGACGACCGCAGAAGGGCTGTTGCGCAACTCAATCCAGCTGTCTGATGATGCCGTAAAAACCCACGCCACAGAAGCCGACTGAGCAGTCTTCACAGGAGCATTGTTCTTGTCAGCTGCTGGTGTTGGGGCACTGGCAGCAAACAGTGTGGGTGAGACAGCGGATGAAGCGGGTACAGGAGAAGGCGTCAGAGTCGTTGCAGAACTGGATGCATCCGGTGCTTGACTGAGGGGCACAGGCAAGGCCACTGACGCCAAGGCACCTTGCCGGTCAGACAAGGACCGATTCTTGTCGATTTGGGCTGTACTTTCGGATGCTGCGCTGTCAGGATCCAAATCATTCGAGCTCATTGAGGCCACCCAATCTTGCACGTCGTCAAGCCAAAGCCATTGACTTGGCGCGGGCAACCACAACAGTGCGGCAATCACCACGAGCATGCCCAATGCCCACAAGCCAACTGAACGCTTTTGGCGACTCGGAGATGTTCGCATTGCCCCGAAATGCATCACAGCTTCGGGGGATTGACCCACCGTTTTTTGTGGCGAGAAAAGCAAGGGTGTTGATGGCATCAGCGCCAAAATAGGCGCTGCATCGGTTTGCAAATGACGACAAACCGCAGCAGCCAAGCCGCGAAAAAAAACAATGCCTTTGGCGGCGTCAATGTCGTCAGACTCCAGAGCTTCCAATTGCTTGACTGGCACTTTCAGTTTCTTGGAAAGAACAGACAATTCAACCCCAGCTTTCTGGCGGGCTGCTTTGAGCATTTGGCCTGCTGAGAATTGCTCTTGCAAAGATGGGGCCAAGGCATCCACGGTGGGGGTAGATTGAGAGTGAAGAAGGGATGTCATGGTTTTGCTGTTGGGATCACACGGCATGAACTGGCATCAAGGCAATGGTCCGTTGCTGCGCCATGCGGGATTGAACCTGCGTTCGATCTTTGATATCACCGGCCAATTGACCACAGGCAGCATCGATGTCATCACCACGGGTTTTGCGCACAGTGGTCACCATGCCGGCGTCTTGAAGCATTTTTGCAAAAGCCTGAACACGAATGGTCGAGGAACGCAACAAACCGGAGGCAGGAAATGGATTAAAAGGAATCAAGTTGAACTTGCAACGCATGCCTGAGCGTGCATATTTCTGAACAAGATCGATCAATTGCTCGGCATGCTCGACTTGGTCATTGACACCATCCAACATGCAATATTCAAATGTAATGAAGTCTCTGGGCGCATGCGCCAAATAAGCAATGCACGCTTGCATCAACTCGTCCAAAGGGTATTTGCGGTTAAGGGGCACCAAGTTGTCGCGCAAGGCGTCATTGGGAGCGTGCAACGACACCGCCAAAGCCACCGGGCAATCGGCCGACAAGCGCTCGATCATGGGCACCACGCCCGAGGTGGAAACTGTGACACGACGACGCGACAGACCATAACCGTGGTCATCAAGCATGGTGCGCAAGGCGGGCACCAAAGCCGAGTAATTCTGCAAGGGCTCGCCCATGCCCATCATCACAACATTGGAGATGACCCGTTCGTCTGTCTTGAGGTGTTGGCGCAGAAAATGTTCGGCAAACCACAGCTGCGCCAGAATTTCGCCGGTGGTTAAATTGCGGCTGAAACCTTGATGCCCTGTGGAGCAAAACCGGCAACCCACAGCGCACCCGGCTTGTGACGAGACACACAAGGTACCCCGGTCGTCTTCGGGAATAAAAACCGATTCAATGGCGTTGCCATCGCCCACATCAAACAGCCATTTGATGGTGCCGTCAGCTGAGATGTGCTGACTGATCACGGGCAGCGCAGAAATGTGCGCATGAGATTGTAGCTTTTGGCGCAAGGACTTGGCCAGATCGCTCATCTGGTTGAAATCAGAAGCGCCCCGCTGATGAATCCAGCGAAACAATTGAGTGGCTCGGAAGCGCTTTTCACCCAGGCCATCGCAAAAAACGGCCAGACCTTCAAGGTCAAATTCGAGAAGGTTGGCCGTCATAAAGATGAGGTCGCGCTGGAGCCGCGACGCAATCAGCGTGCGTAAACGTTCATGCCGGGGAAGAAGAATGCAACTTCAGCGGCAGCGGTTTCAGGGGCATCAGAGCCGTGCACAGCGTTGGCATCGATGCTGTCAGCGAAGTCAGCGCGGATGGTGCCGGCATCGGCTTTCTTGGGGTCGGTCGCGCCCATCAGGTCGCGGTTTTTGGCGATGGCGTTCTCGCCTTGCAGGGCTTGAATCATCACGGGGCCGGAGATCATGAAGTCGACCAAGTCCTTGAAGAAAGGACGAGCGCTGTGCACAGCGTAGAACTGCTCGGCTTCACCGCGCGACAGGTGCGTCATCTTGGCCGCAATCACTTTCAGACCAGCAGCTTCAAAACGGGCATAAATCTGACCAATCACGTTTTTGGCAACGGCGTCGGGTTTGATGATGGAGAGTGTGCGTTCGATGGCCATGTGAGTTCCTGTAACTAAAATGTATTTAATGCTGTTTTTTGCCATGTGGCAAAGCATTTGATTCTACCCTCTGCGGGGCTTGAAATACCCCAAGTCCCAAGTGAACATGGGGGAATCTGACATCAGCGGCTGCGACCAACACCACCTTTACCACCTCGACCAGGCGCACTGGCCGCTTTTTTCAAACGGTTGAAACTTTCGGCACCAATATAGACCTTAGACGGCTTGGTGCCTTCTGCCTGAGGCAAACCAGAGCCTCCTGGAAGCATATTGGGTTTGGCCGCAGGCTTGGCTCGCGGCACCGCCGTTCCCGCCCTGCCCTGCCCACCGGTGCGTGGTCGGCGATCGTTTCGGTTGGTTCTGGAAGTCAACTCGGTCACGGGCCGGGGCCGCTCAGAACCACCGGCAGCACGCATCAATGAGCGAATGTCTGAATCATCCAATTCCAGCCAAGCGCCTCGACGCAAGCCGTGCGGCAAAACCATGGCGCCGTAGCGGATGCGAATCAAGCGACTGACCGCGTGACCGACCGACTCCATCATGCGACGCACCTCGCGGTTGCGACCTTCGGAGATGGTCACCCTGTACCAGCAATTGGAGCCCTCACCGCCTCCGTCTTCGATGGAGCCAAATTGGGCCAAACCATCGTCCAGCATCACACCGTCCAGCAGCTTTTGCTTTTCGTCTTTGCTCAATGCACCCAGCACACGCACCGCATATTCACGCTCCAAGCCAAAACGGGGGTGCATCAGTTGATTGGCCAATTCGCCAGAGCTGGTGAACAGCAGCAAACCCTCGGTGTTGAGGTCCAAACGCCCAACCGACTGCCACTTGCCGTTTTGCAAACGAGGCAATTTTCGAAAAACTGAAGGTCGATTTTGCGGATCATCGTGACTGACGATCTCGCCTGCGGGCTTGTGATAAGCCAAAACACGAGCGGGCGGAGGATCAATTCGAATGCGCAGCGGCTTGCCATCCACCTTAATTTGGTCACCGTGTTGAACGCGTTGCCCCACATGTGCCAGCTCGTTGTTCACCGCAATGCGCCCCTCGGTGATGAGTTTTTCCATTTCCAGTCGAGAGCCTATGCCGGCTTGGGCCAGCACCTTGTGCAATTTAGGCGAGTCGGATTGGGGAGCCAAGACACGTTTGCCCCCGTCAGACTCCACCGATTCAACAGCCTCTTCCGCGTCAAATTGCCCAGAAATCACATCTGACAAATCAATGCCTTTGTAAGGGGCTGCAGCCAAGGGCGAGGCCCCGGATTTTCGAGCAGCGTAAACGCCTTGGGCGTGGCTCTTGGAGTCGGCTGTGGGCTTGTTCATGGGGTTCAATTTTCTTGATCAGGGTGGGCATCAGGCCTGGTGCCCGCTTGCAATGTATTGGATAAAAGGGTTGGCGAGCGATCGTCAGCTGGCACGGAAGCCAGCTCATGCTGGGTGGACTCAAAAACAGGTGACAAAACAGGATCGGGCAAAAAAGCCAGCGCATCGTCCAAAGACAAAGTGGCCTGTGCAGGGGCTTCGTCAATCAAGCCCGCCAAATCAGGCAGTTGCGCATCTGGGTGTGACAGCAAAGGCAACTGGTCCAGCGAACTCAAACCTAAATCATCCAAAAACTGACGAGTGGTGGCAAACAAACTCGGACGACCCACCGTTTCGCGATGGCCAATGACTTCTACCCAGCCCCTGTCCTCCAGTTGCTTGATGATTTGTGAACCAATCGTCACCCCTCGAATGTCCTCCATGTCACCCCGCGTGACAGGCTGGCGATAGGCGATGATGGCCAGCGTTTCGAGCACGGCGCGGGTGTATTTGGGTGGCTTTTCGGGGTGTAAACGGTCCAGGTGGTGCCGCAGCTCAGGGCGACTTTGAAAACGCCAACCACTGGCCACAAGGGTCAGCTCAAGGCCTTTGTGGGTCCAATCGAATTGCAGATCTTGCAGCAATTGCCGCAAAGTATCGGCCCCGATTTCATCGTCAAACAAAACGCGCATGTCGCGCATTGACAAAGGCTGACCTGCAGTGAGCAAGGCGGTTTCCAGGACACGCTTGGCTTGCGCCATGTTCATGGTGTCGATCTTTCGGAAAAAAACGCCTCACGGCGTTGTAAAACAGATCAAGCAGCGCTAGCCAAGGATCTGTGAACACCCCACAAACGACGGGCTTGTGGGCATGAAACAAACAAGAGTGTGTACAAGTGCTGCTTCAACCAGGGGTGATATTGTAGCTGAGGCCCAAGACATCGACTGCATTTTGCATGTCTTGTGGCAGCTTGCTGGTCAAATCAACCACTTGTCCTGTGATGGGGTGCGCAAAAGCCAAATGCCAGGCGTGCAAAGCCTGACGGCTCATGCCCGCACCAGCGGCTCCGCCATAAACCTCATCGGCCAACAAAGGGTGCCCCAGATGGGCCATATGGACACGAATTTGATGGGTGCGCCCAGTGTGCAAAGTGCACTGCACCAAACAAGCCCGATCGGTTTGCGCCAACAGCGCGACAGTGGTGGACGCTGTTTTGCCGTTTTGAAAAGCCAGATCAACCACGGCCATGCGCAAGCGATTGGCTGGGTCGCGGCCAATGGCGGCATCTACAGTCAAAGGAGAAGGCCCCGTCCAGGGCTTGTGGGCGATGGCCAAGTATTGCCTTCTGACATCGCGCGCCGCGATCTGTGTCACCAAAGCATCCATGGCCTGACGGGTCCTGGCCACCACCATCAATCCACTGGTGTCCTTGTCCAGGCGGTGAACAATGCCTGCTCGGGGCACTTCAAAAGCCCCCGAGTCCAAAGCCAGCAAACCATTGAGCAAGGTGCCACGCCAGTTGCCAGGCGCAGGATGAACAACCAAGCCCGCTGGTTTATGGATCACCCTCAAATGCGCGTCTTCGTACACCACCTCAATGGCCATGTCCTCAGGAACAAAGGCCTGCGATTGAGGGGTGGCGCGCAAGGTGATTTGCAGGCGGTGGCCCAAACGCACCTTGGTGGACACCTTGGTGGTGACGCGCTCATCGACCAAGGCATCACCTTGCTCAATCAGTTGCTGCAAATAGCTGCGTGAAAACTCGGGCACCAAGGTCGCAAAAGCGCGGTCCAGCCGTTGCCCGTGCAGCCCCATGGGCACCTGGATCTGGCGAACCTCAACCTCTGAGGTGTCCATGACACGTTCGCTGTCGTCCAACAAGTTGCGCAACTCATCTGCCGTGGGGGGGGTCGATATAATCAAGGCGTTCAACAGTTCAAGGGTGCAACAGATGCGAAGCTTCAGATTATCGATGGTTCCAGTCGGCTTGGCTTTGACTGCCGGACTCTTTCTGAGCGGTTGCGCTAATACCTCCAAAGATGCCACGGCAGGCTGGACGCCAGAAAAAATCTACAGCGAAGCCCGAGATGAAGTCAATGCCGGAGCTTGGGACAAGGCCATTGCTTACTACGAAAAGCTTGAAGGGCGTGCTGCGGGAACTGCCTTGGCCCAACAAGCCCAAATTGACAAAGCATTCGCGCAGTACAAAACCGGAGACAAAATTCAGGCCATAGCCACGCTGGACCGTTTTATCCGATTGCATCCCACCAGCCCTGCCATTGACTACGCCATTTATCTCAAAGGGCTGGTCAACTTCAATGACAACTTGGGCCTTTTTTCATTCATCACCCGTCAGGATTTGTCAGAGCGGGATCAAAAAGCGGCCAAGGATTCTTATGAATCTTTTCGTGAGTTGAGCACACGCTTCCCAGAATCCAAATACACCCCCGATGCCCGCCAAAGGATGACCCACATTGTCAACTCGCTGGCGGCCTATGAAGTGCATGTGGCCCGTTATTACGCCAGCCGCGGCGCACATGTGGCGGCCATCAACCGTGCCCAGCAAGCCATTGTCGATTACGATGGTGTCCCCGCCATCGAGGAGGCCTTGGCCATCCTTGTCAGCTCTTACAACGCCATGGGCATGAGCGCTTTGAGCAACGACGCCAAGCGGGTCCTCGAAAAAAGCTTCCCCCAATCGGACTACCTCAAACCCGAAGGTGCGGTCAAAAACGCCCGTGGCTGGCGTCTGTGGTGAGCTGACGCAAAGCCTCGAGGAACGATTCATGGTTCTCGAGGCGGCGCATCGGAGGCAAACCTTTGACCAGCTTGCGACCGTAGGACATGCCCACCAAACGGTTGTCGCACACCACCAAAATGCCCCGATCGGTCTCGCTTCGAATCAGCCGCCCTGCGCCTTGCTTGAGCGACACTGCAGCTTCTGGCAATGAGTGATCGGCAAATGCGCTGCGACCTTGTAGCGTGATGCGCTGACTGCGGGCCTCAAAAAGAGGGTCTCCTGGCGGTGGGAAGGGCAGTTTATCGATGATGACCAATTGCAGCGCATCCCCGGGCACATCAAAACCTTCCCAAAAAGACGCAGAGGCCACCAAAACGCATCCAGCCAATCCGCTGGCATCGCCCTGCCCCCCGCCCTGCCTGAAGCGCTCCATCAAGCGTCGCTTGGGACTTTGCCCTTGCACCAGCACCTCGATGTTCATGGCTGCATCACAATGGGCCTGCAGGTATTCACCAATCTGGCGCATGGCATTCAAGGTGGTGGTCAAGACCAAGGTGCGACCGCCCAAAATCTGCACAGCGCCCTGAACCAACTCGGCCACTTGCTGGGCATGCCCCAGGTCCCCCGGACGCGGCAAATGGGTTGGCACATACAGAGCTGCTTGCTGCGCGTAATCAAAAGGACTGCTGACCTGCAGGACCTGAGCCGAGCTCAAGCCACAAGGCTCGGTGAACCAGCGCAGGCTCGGTTCATCACCCAAAGTGGCGGATGTGAAAATAAAGGCCCGTTGCACTGCCGCTGGCGCAGCATCGGTCTCGGTTGATGGGTCTTGGCAAGGCTCAAGGGTGTCGTTGTGGGGGCCCGGATCACATTCAGACAATGGATGCGCATCAGGTGCAGCGGCAGAATGGGTCGGGGTACGGGTCATGGCTTCAAAAGCCTGAGAAATGTCCAATGGAGACTCCACCAAGGTCAAATTCGAGCTGACCTCCGCCCAGCGCACCCCCTCGGGATTGGGCAAATCCGCAAACAACGCGGCCCGTTCCAACAACTCCCGCGTGCGATCTGCCAAGCGTTGAAAATCCGGGGCCAATTCGGTGACCATGTCCAAGCCTTGCTGCACATTGACCAAGGCCTGAGAGAGGGTTTGCAAAGCCAAAGTCCAAGCATGCGGCTCCACACCCTCGGGATGAAAACCGACCCAACGCAAGCGCACAGAGCCTCGGTGCATGCCAGCGGCCAAGCGCAAATCACGGGTCGCCTTTTCCAAACTGCTGCAAATCAGTGGCCAATCCACCAATCCACGCGCCAGTTGCAAGCCCGTGGCGAGCACGTCACGGCACAAATCGAGCAACTGTAACGTTGACAGTTGTTGGCCCAAAAAGTTGACCCCGATTTCATTGAGTTGGTGTGCCTCATCAAACACCGTGATCCTGACCGTGGGCAACAACTCGGCAACACCCGACTCGCGCACGGCCATGTCGGCAAAAAACAAATGGTGGTTGATGACCACAACGTCCGCAGCCATGGCTTCTTTGCGGGCCAAGTTGACATGACAGGCACGGTAACTTGGGCAGCTCGAGCCCAAACAGTTGTCGCGGGTTGATGTGACCCAGGGCCAAAGACCCGAACGCTCATCGAGGCCCGTCAGCTCGGCCATGTCCCCCGTTCGGGTGGACTGGGACCACACTTCAATTTTGGCCAAGGCCTGTTGAGCACCCGGCTGAGCCGACTCGGGACTGTGCCGGGCTTGCCCCAAGCGGTGCAGACACAAATAATTGGATCGCCCTTTGAGCAGGGCCACCCGAATAGGCAAACCCAAAACCTCCACCAATCGGGGAATATCCCGAGAAAACAGTTGGTCTTGCAACGCTTTGGTGGCCGTCGACACCAAAGCCCTTTGCCCACTGAGCAAAACAGGTACCAGGTATGCGTAGGTTTTACCGGTGCCTGTGCCAGCCTCCACCACCAACTGCCCCCCCTCCTGGAGGGTGCGGCTCACGGCCATGGCCATGTCGGTTTGCCCTTGTCTCGGCTGAAATCCAGGCACTGCCTGGGCCAGAACACCGTGGCCCGACAAGGTATCCGCCACACGCTGGTCCAACAAATTCAAGCGGGCTCCTTGGGGGAAAGTTGCCATTGCAATTGGGCCATGTGATCACGCAAGGCCAGACGCCTTTTTATCAAGCGGCGCAGACGCAAATCGTCCAAAGGATTGGCCGACAAAGCCGCTTGATCAATCAAGTCATCCAGATCAGCGTGCTCAATTTGCAACGCAATCAATTGACGCTGGGGAGAGCGCAAGTCTTGCAAGACACCCAAAAAATGAGGATCACTCATGACGGGTCCTTGGGCAATGGGGATTTGTTTTGCAAGCGCAAACTGCGCTGCTCGGTGCGCCATAAACGCTCTTGGGCATTCAAAGACAGCTCTTGCTCCTGCAAGGGATGCAAAGCCTGCCGACGCTGACGGCGGGCATCGATGAGGCAAGGGTTGACCGCAAATTTTTGCCAGCAAAGCTTTTTTTGCGCCTCATAAACCTTCATGACAGCCTCTCGCTCGATGGACAAAGCGTCTCTTTTTCGGGCAATGATTTCAGGCAAATTTTCATCCTGCTGCACCGCGGCTTGATGCGCATTTTGAGGCGCATCGTGAGGCAATGCAGCTGCACTTGCATCCAGCAAATGTGCACGGTCAGAAACCGCGCTCTGGGCATGCCCGCTTGCGGTGTGCACAGACAAGGCCAACAACACAAAACAGCGAAACCAGTGCCTCATGTCAGTTGGGTATCCACGGTGCGGTGCTCTAACGCCAGAAACTCGCTGGACTGCATTTCATGCAAGCGTGACACGGTGCGAGGAAACTCGTGCGACATGGGGCCGCTGGTGTAAAGGCCCTCGGGCGCAACCGCCGCAGACATGATCAACTTGACCCTGCGGTCGTACAACACATCGATCAACCAGGTAAAGCGCCTGGCCTCCGACGCCATGCTCACGGGCATGTGCGGCACATTGCTCAGCAGCACCGTGTGGTACTGCGTGGCGATTTCAAGGTAGTCATTTTGCGAGCGTGGACCGCCACAAATCGCACGAAAATCAAACCAAACCACATCGCCCGCACGGCGTTTGGCCGTGATGTCACGCGCCTCAATGCGCAGCACCGGTTCCTCGTCGGGCCCTGTGGCCAATCGGGTGAAAGCATCGTTCATCTCGGCATCGGCCTGCTCACCCAAAGGCGTGTGGTAGAGCTTGACCATCTCTAGGGTGCGGCGGCGGTAGTCGGTGCCGTTGTCCACATTGAGCACCTGCATGCGCGCATTCAGCAAGGCGATGGCGGGCAAGATGCGGTCGCGGTGCAAACCATCAGGGTAAAGACCGTCGGGCTCAAAGTTGGACGTGGTCACAAAGCCCACGCCATTTTCAAACAAGGCCACCAAGAGGCGGTGCAAGATCATCGCGTCGGTGATGTCGGCCACATGGAACTCGTCAAAGCAAATCAGCCGATAACGCTTGGCCATGCGTTTGCCCAATTCGTCCAGCGGGTTGACGGTGCCCTGAATGGCCGCCAGTTCGCGGTGCACCTCGCGCATGAACTCGTGAAAGTGCAAACGGGTCTTGCGCTCGATGGGCACAGCTGCAAAAAAACAATCCATCAAAAAGCTTTTGCCGCGCCCCACTCCGCCAAACATGTACACCCCTTTGGGGATTTCAGGTCGGCTGAAGAATTTTCCGAGCAAACCTGAACGTTTGGATTTGTATGCGGCCCACTCGCTGGCACAACGCTCCAAGGCCTCAATGGCCCGCAATTGAGCCGGGTCACTTTGGTAACCGCGTTTTAGGAGCTCTTCTTCGTAAACTTCACGAACGGACATGGGGCTTGCTCTTCAATTCAAATGACAAAACCCGGGACCAAGCCCGGGTTTTCAGGGATGCAGAACTTTAACCCAACTCACCCCAAAACCGTGTTTGGGGGCAGGCATGGGCTTAGAAGTTCAAGCTGCGCTTGTCGACCGCCAAAGCAGCCTCTTTGGTGGACTCGCTCAAAGACGGGTGCGCGTGGCAAATGCGGGCGATGTCTTCTGCGCTGGCGCGGAACTCCATGGCCACCACAGCCTCAGCGATCAACTCAGAAGCCGATGGGCCCACGATGTGCACGCCCAGAATTTCGTCGGTGGTCGCATCGGCCAGCATTTTCACCATGCCGGTCGTATCGCCCAAAGCACGGGCACGGCCATTGGCCAAAAACGGGAAGGAGCCCGCCTTGTAGGCCACGCCATCGGCTTTGAGCTGCTGCTCGTTGCGGCCCACCCACGCGATTTCGGGGCTGGTGTAAATCACCCAAGGGATGGTGTTGAAGTTCACATGACCGTGTTGACCAGCGATGCGCTCGGCCACAGCCACGCCCTCTTCTTCGGCCTTGTGCGCCAGCATGGGGCCACGCACCACGTCACCCACCGCCCACACGCCCGGCAAGTTGGTTTTGCAATCCGCATCCACCACGATCGCGCCACGCTCGTCGAGTTGCAAACCGACAGCGTCGGTGTTCAAACCGATGGTGTTGGGCACGCGGCCAATCGAGATGATCAGCTTGTCGGCGTCCAGCACCACGGCTTCGCCCTTGGCGTTGGTGTAGTTGACCGTGACGCCATTTTTGCCGTTGACGATCTCGCCGACTTTCACGCCGAGTTCAATCTTCAGGCCCTGCTTGTCGAACGCCTTCTTGGCTTCCTTGGCGATTTGTTCGTCCACCGCGCCCAGGAAAGTCGGCAGACCTTCAAGAATGGTGACTTCTGCGCCCAGACGACGCCAGACCGAACCCATTTCCAAACCGATCACGCCGGAGCCGATCAAGACCAGCTTTTTGGGCACAGCGCCGACGCGCAAAGCGCCGTCGTTGGACAACACGTTGACTTCGTCAAACGGTGTGCCGGGCAAAGCACGGGCGTTGGAGCCGGTGGCGATGATGATGTTTTTGCCGGTGATGGCCTCTTCGGTCTTGCCAGCCACGTTGATGGTGTAGCCGCCTTCGGCTTGGCCCGCAAAGCTGCCACGGCCATGGAAGAACGTGACCTTGTTCTTTTTCAGCAAGTACAAAATACCGTCGTTGTTTTGCTTCACAACGGTGTCTTTGCGCGCCAGCATCTTGGCCACGTCCATCTTCACGTCCGAGGCGCTGATGCCGTGCTCAGCAAAGTGGTGGTTGGCGTGGTCAAAATGCTCGCTCGACTGCAACAAAGCCTTGGACGGGATGCAACCCACGTTGGTACAGGTGCCGCCAGGGGCTGGGCCACCGGCTGCGTTTTTCCACTCGTCGATACAGGCGACTTGGAAACCGAGTTGGGCAGCACGAATGGCAGCAATGTAGCCACCGGGGCCACCGCCGATAACGACGACGTCGAATTGTTTGCTCATGGGGTTCTTTCTCTTAAGACATTCATTGAATTCAGACAGTTCCGGCGCATGCATCTCAGCCCAATGGGACCGAAAAAACAGCTCGGACATTGTCCCGATTGCTTGTATTTCAGGTTTGATTCAGTGTCGGTAAAGCCGTTTGATCGACACCTTTGAGGTAGAGCGTCTCAGGGGCCAAATCCAGCATGTCATCCCAAACCACCGTTCCGTGAGAAACATGGGCCTTGGCAAAGGTGCCGCCCACTTTCAGCCTCTGGAAAGCCGGGTAATCCAAGTAAGGTTTGACGTCAAAGTACTTGATTGCGCCATCCTTGAATTCGAGCAACAAGCCAAAGTTGGCCAAAACCTGCACTTGGGTCACGCGTGGCAAAAGAGGCTTGGATTCAGTCATTTGAGTGGATCAATCCTGAAAAGGTCGCGCCCTTCAATGGCCAATGACCAGTCTGCCATCAACTCTTCGGCATGAATTTCGATCCAGGCCTCGACCAAGCGCCGCTTGTTTTTAGGGAAGTGACCGGCCAATTGCTCTGCGCTGGGAATGGCAAAGACCGCCTCGAAGTCCTGGTAGTACACATGGATGTGTGGCATGTGGTGTTCACTGGTGTCCATGAAATACATGGACACCAAAACGCCATAGAACATCGAGATGGTTGGCATGCCGGGGCAAGACGTCAGATGTCGAACAGCAAGCGGGCTGGATCTTCCAGTGCTTCTTTCATGGCGACCAGGCCCAAAACGGCTTCGCGGCCGTCAATGATGCGGTGGTCGTACGATATGGCGAAGTAGTTCATGGGGCGAACCACGACTTGGCCGTTTTCCACCATGGCGCGGTCTTTGGTCGCGTGCACGCCCAAAATGGCCGACTGGGGTGGGTTGATGATGGGGGTGGACATCATCGAGCCGAAGGTGCCGCCGTTGCTGATGGAGAAGGTACCGCCGGTCATCTCTTCGATGCCCAACTTGCCGTCTTTGGCTTTTTGGCCGAATTCAGCGATCTTTTTCTCGATGTCGGCAAAGCTCATTTGGTCGGCGTTGCGCAAAATCGGCACCACCAAACCGCGTGGTGAACCCACAGCGATACCGATGTCGAAGTAGCCGTGGTACACGATGTCGTTGCCATCCACCGAAGCGTTGAGCACAGGGAACTTCTTCAGGGCGTGCACTGCGGCCTTGACGAAGAAGCTCATGAAACCCAGCTTGCAGCCGTGTTCCTTCTCAAAACGCTCTTGCATGCGCTTGCGCATCTCCATGACCGGGGCCATGTTGATTTCATTGAAGGTGGTCAGGATGGCGTTGGTCGACTGCGATTGCAGCAAACGCTCGGCCACGCGGGCACGCAGACGCGTCATGGGCACGCGCTGCTCTGGGCGGTCGCCCAGGTTCACAGCGGGTGCAGCCACTTGGGCCAAGACCTTGGTGGGCACACCCGTGGGGATCACCGCGGCGGTCGACTTGACACCAGCGGCCACAGCCGGGCTTGAAACACCCCCTTGCACGGCTGACAGCACGTCACCCTTGGTCACGCGGCCGTCTTTGCCAGAACCGGCCACTGAACCAGCCGCCAGGTTGTTGTCGGCCATCAGTTTGGCAGCGGCGGGCATGGCCACACCGGCCATGCTGCCGCCTGTGGAGGATGCGGCTGCGGCCACGGGAGCAGCGGCAACGGGCACTGCGGCGGCAGCGGCTGGGGCAGCAGCAGCACCGACTTTGCCATCGGTGTCGATGCGGGCGATCAATTGCTCGGCCACCACAGTGCCGCCATCGGCCACAAGGATTTCACAAATCACGCCCGCAGAAGGGGCTGGCACTTCGAGCACGACTTTGTCGGTCTCGATGTCGATCAGGATTTCGTCGGCTGCGACAGATTCGCCGACTTTCTTTTTCCACTGCAGCATGGTGGCTTCAGCCACAGACTCGGACAGTTGGGGGACTTTGACTTCTACGATGGCCATGATGTTTCCGTTATGCGTTGGTCGTTTGACGTGGGGTCTGGCGCTGAACACTCAGCGCCAGACGCAAATTCACTTGCTCAGCACGAAGCCCTTGAGCTTCGAGAAGGCCGCTTCGATCAGTGCTTTTTGCTGGTCTTGGTGCAGGTGTGAGTAACCCACCGCTGGCGATGCGGACGCCGCGCGACCGGCATAACCGAGCTTTTGACCTTCGAGCATGTTCTCGTGGATGTTGTGCTGAATGAAGAACCAGGCACCCTGGTTCTGTGGTTCGTCCTGGCACCACACGATGTCGGTGGCGTTGGGGTACTTTTTCAGCTCGGCCGCAAAGGCCTTGTGAGGGAAAGGGTAGAGCTGTTCGACACGGATGATCACGGTGTCGTCGGCGTCCTTGGCTTCGCGGTGCTTGACCAAGTCGTAATAGACCTTGCCCGAGCAGGCCACCACGCGCTTGACCTTGTCGGCTTTGAGCGCTTTGTTCTCGGGAATCACGGTCTGGAAGCTGCCTTTGGTGAACTCGGACACGGGCGAAGTCGCGTCTTTGTTGCGCAGCAGCGACTTGGGTGTGAAGATGACCAGGGGTTTGCGCAGGTCACGCACCATTTGGCGGCGAAGCACATGGAAGATCTGGCTGGCCGTGGTCGGCTGCACCAACTGCATGTTGGTGTCAGCCGCCAACTGCAAGAAACGCTCCACGCGGGCCGAGCTGTGCTCAGGGCCTTGACCTTCATAGCCGTGTGGCAACATCAAAGTCAGGCCATTGACACGGCCCCACTTGACTTCACCGGAAGCAATGAACTGGTCAATCACCACTTGAGCGCCGTTGGCGAAGTCGCCAAACTGGGCTTCCCAGATCACCAAGGTGTATGGGTCGTTCGATGCATAACCGTACTCAAAAGCCAACACGGCCTCTTCCGACAAGATCGAGTCGATGACCACAAAAGGTGCCTGCTTGTCGGAGACGTTTTGCAGGGCCACGTAGGTGCCCGTGTCCCACTTCTCGCGCTTTTGGTCGTGAATCACGGCATGGCGGTGGGTGAAGGTGCCACGGCCGCTGTCTTCGCCTGACAGGCGCACCGGGTAACCACCGGCCACCAATGAAGCAAAAGCCATGTGCTCGCCCATGCCCCAGTCCACAGGAATGTCACCACGGCCCATGGCGGCGCGGTCGTCGTACACCTTTTTCACCAGCTGGTGCGGCGTGACCGACTCAGGAATGGTGGTGATCTTCTCGGCCAAACGCTTCCAGTCGGCCAAGGGGATGGAGGTGTCGCCCGCATCCGTCCACTTCTTGCCCATGAAGGGCGCCCAGTCCACAGTGAACTGAGTTTTGAAGTTGGTCAGCACAGGCTCGGTGGTGTTCTTGCCCTCGTCCAAAGCCGCGCGGTAGGCCTTGACCATGTCGTCGCCCAAGGTGTCGCCCAGGCCTTGTGTGGTCAGTTTGTCGGCAAACAGCTTGCGGGTGCCGGGGTGGGCCGCAATTTTTTTGTACATCAGCGGCTGGGTCAGCGCAGGGGTGTCCTGCTCGTTGTGGCCCAGCTTGCGGAAACAGACCACGTCCAGCACCACGTCCTTTTGGAAGGTCATGCGGTATTCCAGCGCCAGCTGGGTGGCCAACACCACGGCCTCTGGGTCGTCACCGTTGACGTGCAACACAGGGGCCTCAACCATCTTGACGATGTCGGTGCAGAACACACTTGAGCGCATGTCGCGCGGGTCCGAGGTGGTAAAACCAATCTGGTTGTTGATGATGATGTGCACCGTGCCGCCAGTGGAATAACCACGGGTTTGGGCCAAGGCAAAGGTTTCCTGGTTCACACCTTGGCCACCAAATGCAGCGTCACCATGCACCAACACGGGCAGCACTTGCTTGCCCAAAGGGTCGTGGCGGCGGTCCATGCGGGCGCGCACAGAGCCTTCCACCACGGGGTTGACGATTTCCAGGTGCGAGGGGTTGAAGGCCAGCGACAGGTGAACCGGGCCACCCGCGGTGTTCATGTCGGAGCTGAAGCCTTGGTGGTACTTCACGTCACCGGCAGGCAATTCTTCGGGCGCAGTGTGGTCAAACTCGGCAAACATGTCCGCAGGCAGTTTGCCCATGATGTTGACCAACACATTCAAGCGGCCGCGGTGGGCCATGCCGATCACAACTTCTTGAACACCTTGCGCACCGGCTTGCTGGATCAACTCGTCCATGGCGGCGATGAAGCTTTCGCCACCTTCAAGCGAAAAGCGCTTTTGGCCCACGTATTTGGTGTGCAAATAGCGCTCAAGTCCTTCAGCGGCTGTCAGGCGGTCGAGAATCTGCTTTTTCCTGTCCGATGTGAAGTTGGGCTTGCTGCGAATGCTTTCGAGCTTTTGCTGCCACCAGCGCTTTTCAGCCTGTTCGGTGGTGTACATGTACTCGGCACCCAAGGTGCCGCAATAGGTTTCGCGCAGCGCATTGAGCAACTCGCGCAGTGACATGCGGTTTTTGCCAAAAAAGGTGTTGCTGGTGTCGAACACGGTTTCCTGGTCGGCGTCGGTGAAGCCAAAGAAAGCGGGGTCGAGGTCAGGAATGTTGGGGCGCTCGGTGCGCTTGAGCGGGTCCAGGTCAGCCCAGCGCTGGCCGACGTTGCGGTATGCGGCGATCAGCTGCTGAACGGCGGTGCGCTTGCGGCCCATTTCGACGTCGGCACTGGCCAAAACGACTTTGGTGCCACCGGCTTTGGCCCGCTCGGCAAATGCATTGATGACCGGCTGATGAGGCACGTCTTTGGTGTTGGAGCCATCGAGTGCTGGAACGTGCTGGAGTGCGTCGAAGTAGTCGCGCCAGGAATCGGGCACGCTGCCAGGGTTGGCCAAATAGTTGTCGTACATCTCTTCGACGTAGGGGGTGTTGCCCCCAAAGAGATGGGTATTGCCTGAATAGGCGGAGTAGACGGAATTTGTCTCGCTCATGATTCGCTGACCTCCGTTTCCCTCTGGGAAACATTAGCTGGTTGATATTTACCTTCCGCGACACGGCTGGACCGGTTGGCGGATGCGACTGTGGCAGGGGAAGGGCCTAGGTACAGCGCGCATTGTGCCATGGCTTGTCCGATGTCTGACTTACAGGCGACTCCAGAAAAAAATGACTGGATAAAAAAAGGTCCCGACAAAGCGGGACCCCTGGGCATCAGCCTTTGATTTGATCGACGATCTGCTGTAAAGCGGCGGGGTCGTCCATGGTGGTCAGGTCGCCCGGATCGCGGCCCTCAGCGACCGCCTGAATGGCGCGGCGCAGCAATTTGCCGCTGCGCGTCTTGGGCAAGGCCGAGACAAAGTACACGCGCGAGGGGCGCGCCACCGCACCCAGTTGCGAGTCCACCACCTTCATGACTTCGCCTTCGAGCTTGAGGCGTGCTGCGGCATCCGTCAGGCTCGAGGTGTTTTTGGCGATGGCAAACGCCATGGCCACTTGGCCTTTGAGCTGATCGGCCACACCCACCACCGCCACTTCGGCGATGTTGGGGTGGCTGGAAATGCTTTCCTCGATCTCGCGGGTGCCCAAGCGGTGTCCGGCCACGTTGATCACGTCGTCGGTGCGGCCCAGGATGAAGAAGTAACCGTCTTCGTCGCGCACCGCCCAGTCGAAGGTGTTGTAAACCAGCTTGCCCGGCACGGTCTTCCAGTAGGTCTTGACGAAGCGCTCGTCGTCGCCCCAAATGGTTTGCAGGTTGCCGGGGGGCAGCGGGCCTTCGATGGTCAACACGCCCTTTTGGTGAGCACCGGTCAGTTCTTCACCCGTCTGGTCGTCCACCAACTTGACGTTGTAGCCATAAATGGCTTTGCCGGGCGAGCCAAACTTGCTGGGCGCTTTTTCCACGCCATTGCAAATGCTCAGGATCGGCCAGCCGGTCTCGGTCTGCCAATAGTTGTCGATGATGGCCTTACCGTTCAGGCCTTCCGAAATCCACTTGGCGGTGGGCTCGTCCAGCGGCTCCCCGGCCAGGAAAAGCGCTTGCAGGCTGGACAAGTCGTATTGGGTGAGCAGCGCAGGGTCTTGCTTTTTCAGCACACGGATGGCCGTGGGCGCGCTGAACATGACGTTGACCTTGTACTTCTCAACCAGGCTCCACCAGATGCCGCCATCGGGGCGGATCGGCAGGCCTTCGTACAGGATGGTGGTCATCCCGCCAATCAGCGGGCCGTAAATGATGTAACTGTGGCCCACCACCCAGCCAATGTCGCTGGTGCAGAAGAATGTGCCGCCCGGCTTGCCTTCAAAGACATTGGGCATGCTCGCCGCCAAAGCCACGGTGTAGCCCCCGGTGTCGCGCTGCACGCCTTTGGGTTTGCCGGTGGTGCCCGAGGTGTAGAGCGTGTAGCTGGGGTGGGTGGATTCGACCCACTCGCAAGGGACCACGGTGTCCATGTGCTTGGCGCGTTGGGTGGCGTAATCCACATCACGGCCTGCCACGGGCGTGAAAGCCGCCAATTGGCGGTTCACCATGATCACATGGGCCGGTTTGTGCGCCGAGAGCTGGATGGCTTCGTCCAAGAGTGGCTTGTAAGGCACCACCTTGCCGCCACGCGAGCCGGCGTCGGCGCTGATGATGACTTTGGGCGAGGCATCTTCAATGCGGGTGGCCAGCGAGTGCGAGGCGAAACCGCCAAACACCACCGAGTGAATGGCCCCCAAGCGCACACAAGCCAACATGGCGAAAGCAGCTTCGGCGATCATGGGCATGTAAATCAGAACGCGGTCGCCCTTGACCACCCCCAGGTCTTGCAAGATCGCTGCCATGCGCTGCACTTCGGTGTGCAGATCACGGTAGGTATAGGTTTTTTCCTGATCGGTTTCGGTCGACACAAAAATCAGCGCAGGCTGGTCGGCGCGCTCGGCCAGGTGGCGGTCTACGGCGTTGTGGCACAGGTTGGTTTGGCCACCCACAAACCACTTGGCAAAAGGCGGGTTGCTGTAGTCGCAAATTTGCTGTGGCTGGACCTTCCAGTCCACCAACGTGGCCTGCTCGGCCCAGAAAGCGTCGCGGTCGTTGATCGAACGTGCGTGAAAGTCAGCAAAGCTGCCCATGAGAATCTCCTGAATGCCTACCAATATGAAGCCAAAAAGAGGACGGTGACACAGCATCACCCTTCACTTCTGAATTCATAATTATGGTCAAGGGACTTGCAAGAAGCTGACTTGTCCCGATGAACCTCTGAAGCGGGCAAGACTTTTCAACCGTAAGAGCAACGCACTCGTCGCGAAAGACCCCTTGCACACCGCCACCCATCGCCAAGGCGGCGGCGATCGTCCAAGTCACTTCATTTAAAAAGCGATTGCAGCAGTTTGAAGTCGGGGTGTTCGGCCGTTCGTACCCACTCAAACGCCACCATTTCGGCGGTCACCAGTTCGGCCCCCGCCCCGGCCAAGCGGTCATAGGCCGCATCGCGGTTGCGCTCGGTGCGCGAGGTGCAGGCATCGGTCACGACCCAAACCTCAAACTCGTCTTCCAGCAAATCCAGGGCCGTTTGCATCAAACAAATATGGGCTTCACACCCCGCCAACACAATGGTTTTGCGTTCCTGCTCAGCCGCTTGCGGCTTTTGCAAGTGGCGTGGCAGGCTGCGGGCATTGCCTCGCGGGGCCTGAGCCGGCTCAGGCTGGAGCCATTCGACCAAGCCCTCTTCAACGGCACTGAACTGCATCTTGGCCAGTACTTTGCGGCAATGGCTGCGAATTTCGGGAGGCATTTCACCCAAACGCGAGGGATTTTGCTCAGTCCCCCAAGTGGGCACCTCCAATGCTTGGGCCAAATTGGCCAAGCGAGCGGCATTGGCCCAAACGGCTTGCGCGTCCAACATGACCGGCTTGAGGCGGGCCTGAAAATCCACCAACACCAATTGGCTTTCGTCTGCATTGATCAACATGTTTCTTTCCGGTGACGCTTGAGCCGTGATTGTCGCAGCACCTCAGGGCTGTTGCGTCGGCAGTGGCCATCATGGAAGCCACCATGAGGCAAACCCAAAAACATCAGTTATGCTCGCCGACTATGCGTTGGTGGATACCCCTCACTTTTTTTTGCTTGGTCAGCCCTGTGGCCCTGTCTGCGCCGTCCGACGAGGAGGTGCAAACCGCGCTCGACACCGGCTTGGTGACCCAATTGGGAGGGCAGCTGAGCCAAGTCAAAGACAAAGCCAGCAGCAAAGCCACCGGCATGGTCATGCAGGCCATGGACTTGCTGGGGGTCCCTTACCGGCGAGGTGGCTCCAGCGAAAGCACCGGATTTGACTGCAGCGGCTTTGTGCGTCACATCTATGAAAAATCGGTCGGTCAACTCTTACCGCGCCGGGCGGAAGAGCAAGCCCGCAGCACCCAAGTCATTGATCGAGAAGAACTCAAGCCCGGAGATCTGGTCTTTTTCAACACCATGAGGCGCGCCTTTAGCCATGTGGGCATTTATGTAGGGGATGGAAAATTCATCCATTCACCGCGCGCTGGAAAATCGGTGAAAGTTGATGACATGCGCAGTGCCTACTGGCAAACGCGCTTCAATGGTGCGCGCCGCCTGCCGATGGACAGCGAACCCCAAAAACCATGAAAACTCAAATCGACCATTTGGTGGTCATGGCATCAACGCTCGATGCAGGCGTGCAATGGTGCCAAGACACTCTGGGCATCGCCCCTGACACAGGTGGTGAACACGAAAAATACGGCACCCACAACCGTTTGTTCAAAATCGCCACGCCCCACTACCCCTTGGCCTATTTTGAAATCATTGCCATCAACCCCGATGCCGTGATTCCCAAGCGCGCGCAGGTGACCCGTTGGTTCGACATGGATGATGCTTTGGTGCAAAAAGCCATTCAACAAGGCCCACGGCTGATTCATTTTGTCAGCAGCACCGACGACATCAAAACCGCCCGGCACCAGCTGCGCACACAAGGCATCGAACGCGGTCAGGTGGTGCATGCCAGTCGCAAGTCCAGCAAAGGCACGCTCAACTGGCAAATCACCGTGCGCGAAGACGGCGAGCGCTTGTTCAACGGCACGCTGCCCACGCTGATCCAATGGGGCAAACCCGACGCGGCGGAGCCATTGCGCCTGCACCCGCGCAACAGTTTGCCCCGCTCGGGTGTGACCTTGCAGAGCTTGAGCGTCCATCACCCCAGCGCCACCAAACTGCAAGCCGCTTACGACGCGATTGGGCTGCAAGGTGTCACCATTGAAGTTGGGGACGCCAATTTGGTGGCCACGCTGCAAACGCCCAAAGGGCTGGTTCAGTTGCAAAGTTTGGGACTTTGAGCCTTCAGGCCCTGTCAGCGTGGGCCTTGCACAGGCTTTCATGGGCTGGACTTTTTCATCAGCCCTGAGCAGTTTTGGGGGCACGGCGAAAGCGCCCATTTGCACAGCCGTCACCTAAATGCCCATGAAACGGTCGGTCTGGGCAATCAAGGACTCACAGACGATCCCGCATTTTGACTGCCCAACACGCCTGCCGCCGTGTTCAATCAAGTGATGGCGCAGTGTCCTTGGGCAAAGTGGCCAACAACGCCATGCCCAGGACCATCACGGCAGCCGTCAGCCATAAGGCCCCCTTGAAACTGCCCGTCGCCTGCGCCATGGCCCCGGCCACGACGGGCGCGATCATTTGCGCAGCGCCGTAACTCAGGGTCAAGCGCGCCATGGCCTTGCCCGGGTTTTGTGGCGCACGACGCCCCACCAACGCCAGGGTCAGGCTCACGATGCCGATGAAAGTCGCCCCATAGCCCACCGCACCGACCAGCGCTGCGGCCAAAGAACCCGACAAAGCCGGCAGCACGATGGACACCGTCTGCAGGCCAAAAGCCAGCAACAAAGCCCGGATGTCGCCCAGCTTTCGGGCCACACGGTCCCACAAGAACACGGCCGGCATGGCCGCCAGACCCACCAGCGCCCAAGCCAAAGCGCCCTGCCCCGCCAAAGCCGGTTCGCGCTCGACAATGGCCACGGTAAAGGTCGCATTGATCACAAAACCCCAGCCCGCCGCAAAATAACTCAACGCCATGGTGGCCATCCAGCGGCGCGAGACCTGGGGCTGCGCCAGGGCGGTCGCTGCAGCGGTGGGCAGGGGCGGCACGGGAGGACGCCACAACCAGGCTGGCACAAAAAACACCACGCCCAGCGCGGCAAACGCCAGCCACTGATCCGACCACAGCGTCCAAATGCCCGACAAGACCCAAGCACCCAGCGCCGACACCACAATGCCCAGCCCCAGGCCAATGAACAACACCCCCAACTCGGGCCTGCGACCCTGGCGCATCAACCAGCCCAGCACCAGACCCGAGCCCAGCAACATGCCGGTGGCCCCGCACAAACCACCCAAAAATCGCCACAAGCCCCAAGCGGGCAACCAACTCGACAGCGCCATGGCCGCCGTGGTGAGCAAGGCCATCCACAGGCCAGCACTGTAAAAACGGTGACGCCAACGCACATCGTCCATCCATGCTGTCACCAAGGCGCCGACGATGTACCCCACGTAATTGACTGACGCCAGGCCCCCGGCCGCCGCGTCGTTCAAACCGGTTTGCGCCTGCAGGGCGGGCAACAAGGGCGTGTAGGCAAAACGGGCCAGGCCGATGGTCAACACCAGGCCGCAAATGCCTCCGACCATGACTTGCCAAGCTTGCAGCGAACGGGGATTGGAAGTGTCTTGCATAGCAGCGCTAAGTATCCACGCATTTTTGCCGTCCTTGAGCGCAAGGCACCCGAGCGGTGACGCGTGGGGAACAGTTCAACGCGTCCCGAACATGACAACCAGCGCCCTGTGACAAAGGGTTTTCACCATCCCCGGCACGACCTGCTGGCCCCTAAAGTGAAACGCTCAAAAGGAGTTGTTCATGCCCACACGTTCTGCCACCCCCACAGCCTCTGCCCTGTCCGCGCCCGGGTCTACCCGTCGCATCGCCAACCCCCTTCGCCGCAGCCTGGGTGGCCTGTTGCTGGGACTGGGGGCTTTGAGCGCCGTTGGCGCTTCGGCGCAAGCTTTCCCCACCAAGCCCTTGCGCCTGGTGGTGACCTTTCCTTCGGGCGGTGCACCCGACATCCTGGCCCGGCTGTTCAGCGAAAAAGCCCAGCTGGGCTTTCCAGTGGTGGTGGACAACCGGCCTGGCGCAGGTGGCAACATCGGCGCAGACAACGTGGCCAAGTCGCCGGGCGATGGCCACACCATCGTGATGGGCACCGTGGGCACGCATTCCATCAACGGCGCGCTCTACGAAAAAATGCCCTACGACATGGTCAAGGACTTCAGCCCCATCTCGCTGATCGCCTCGGCCCCCAACCTGCTGGTGGTGAACAACGCCCTGCCCGTCAAAAACGTGCCCGAGCTGATCGCCTACATGAAGGCCAACCCGAACAAGCTGTCGTTTGGCTCCCCCGGCATCGGCACCTCGGTGCACGTCTCGGGCGAACTGTTCAAGTCGCTCACCGGCACCACCATGGAGCATGTGCCCTATAAGGGTCGTCAATTTGCCATCCCCGACCTGATCGGCGGCAGCATCCAGGTCATGTTTGACAACATGCCCTCGGCTCTGCCCATGGCCAAGGAGGGCAAAATCCGGGCTTTGGCGCAAACCACCGCCACCCGCTCACCGGCCGCGCCGGATGTGCCCACCGTGGCCGAATCGGTGCCCGGCTTTGAAGCCACCACCTGGTTTGCCATGTTTGCCCCGGCCAACGTGCCCCGCCCCGTGATCGACAAGCTCAACGCCGAAGTGCTGCGCGTGTTCAAGCTGCCCGATGTGCAAGAGCGCCTGAAAACCCTGGGCCTCGACCCGGTGCTGTCCAGCCCCGCCGAGCTGGCCCGCTACCAGGCCACAGAGATCACCAAATGGGCCAAGGTGGTGAAGGACTCGGGCGCGAAGGCGCAGTGATGCGGCTTGCTTGAAAGGCCCAGCAACCCCTGCTGAGGCCAATCATTGATCCGGCCCGATGAAGTTTGCATGAACGCCTTTTTGTAGGAGCGACGCCCTCGTCGCGATAAAGCCCAGCAGACCACCAAGAATCGCCCCGAGGGCGGGGCTCCCACAATGCCCCCTCGCGGATCACTGTCACCAAGGCAAGCCTTCCACTTCAAACGTGAGGCAGCTTGCTTGAAAGGCCCAGCAACCCCCTGCTGAGG
>JAIXOX010000010.1 GCA_027486555.1 Comamonadaceae bacterium | reverse complement strand
GATGGGTAGTGGTCTGCGTGGGATATCGCGACGAGGGCGTCGCTCCTACAGGGGGACATCTCCTTGTGGGAGCCCCGCCCTCGGGGCGATGGGTGGTGGTCTGCGTGGGATATCGCGACGAGGGCGTCGCTCCTACAAAAAAAAGATTCGTGCAAACATGTTTGGGATAGCGTTATTCACGGAAAAACTAAATTTAAATAAATTTTTACAAAATTATTAACAAAAATTCAACACCGCAAGCACTTTCGCCATGCACCCATCATCCAGGATGGGCGGTCCTCGTACAAAATGCGGCTTTCTTGGCTTGTGGATGCGTCATCCGCCAAATGTTTTTGTTCCAATGGCCAAGGTTGGCCTTTATCCTTGAAAACTATGAAACTTTTACCCGTCATCATGGCCGGTGGCTCCGGCACACGTTTGTGGCCTTTGTCGCGCGAGCTTTTTCCCAAGCAGTTCTTGGCTTTGGGCGAAAAACAATCGATGTTGCAAGCCACGGTGAGCCGTTTGCAGGGTTTGCCTGTGGCGCATCCCATGGTCATTTGCAATGAGAATCACCGTTTTTTGGTGGCCGAGCAGTTGCGACAAATTGGGGCATTGCAGGGCAATATTGTCTTGGAGCCTGCCGGGCGCAACACAGCGCCTGCGGTGGCTTTGGCCGCTTTGCAGGCCACCGCGTCGGGGGCAGATCCATTGATGTTGGTGTTAGCGGCCGACCACATGATTCAGGACACGGCTGCGTTTCAGGCGGCTGTGCACACCGCTTTGCCTTTGGCCGAAGCGGGCGCTTTGGTGACCTTTGGCATTGTGGCGCACCGGGCCGAGACGGGTTATGGCTACATTTTGCGAGGGGCTGCGGCGGGCGAGGGCGCATTCAAGGTGGCTGCGTTTGTTGAAAAGCCGACCGCATCTGTGGCCGAGGGCTATGTGGCCAGTGGCGACTATGACTGGAACAGTGGCATGTTTTTGTTCCGCGCCAGCCAATACCTGGCCGAACTGCAGACGCACCGGCCGGACATTTTGGCCGCTTGCCAAAATGCGATGCTGGCACCCCAAGCCGACATGGATTTTGTGCGGGTGGACGCCGAGGCGTTCAAGGCGTGCGCGGACGAGTCGATTGATTACGCGGTGATGGAACACACCGATGCGGCCGTGGTGGTGCCCATGGATGCAGGCTGGAGCGATGTGGGGGCGTTTGCCGCTTTGTGGGAGGTGCTGCCGCACGATGCCCAGGGCAATGTGCACCGTGGCGATGTGCTGTCGCACGACAGCCACAACAATTTGATTTTTGCCGAGAACGCTTTGGTGGCCACGGTCGGTTTGCAAGACCATGTGGTGGTGCAGACCAAAGACGCGGTGCTGGTGGCACCCCGCGAGCGCGTGAACGAAGTCAAGCAGATCGTGGCGCAGCTCAAGGCGAATCAGCGTACTGAGCATCAGATTCACCGAGAGGTGTACCGCCCCTGGGGCAAATACGATTCGGTGGATGCTGGCGGGCGTTATCAGGTCAAGCGCATCACGGTGTTGCCCGGTGCGAAGTTGTCGGTGCAAATGCACCACCACCGGGCCGAGCATTGGATTGTGGTGTCGGGCACGGCACGCGTGACGCTGGATGGTCAACAGCATTTGTTGACCGAAAACCAGTCAATTTATTTGCCCTTGGGTTCGGTTCATGCCCTGGAAAACCCAGGCAAGATCGCCTTGGAATTGATCGAGGTGCAAGTGGGCAGTTACCTGGGCGAGGACGACATCGTCCGCTTCGAAGACCGCTACGGCAGGTCTTGACCCCCATCGCCCCGAGGGCGGGGCTCCTACAAAATGCATGGCCATGTGGACGTGGGTCGAAAAGACCAGTCCCTGTAGGAAAGACGCCCTCGTCGCGAAAAGCCTTGCAGACCACCACCCATCGCCCCGGGGGCGGGGCTCCTACAAAAGGCATCGCCCCGTGGATGTGTGTCGCACAGACCAGTTCCTGTAGGAGCGACGCCCCCGTCGCGAAAAGCCTTGCAGACCACCACCCATCGCCCCGAGGGCGGGGCTCCTACAAAATGCATGGCCCTGTGGACGTGGGTCGAAAAGACCAGTCCCTGTAGGAGCGACGCCCTCGTCGCGAAAAGCCTTGCAGACCACCACCCATCGCCCCGGGGGCGGGGCTCCTACAAAATGCATGGCCCCGTGGACGTGGGTCACACAAACCAGTCCCCGTAGGAGCAACGCCCCCGTCGCGATTTACACCTTCAGCGGCAAAGCCCTTTGCCTTTTGCCGGTCAAGGCAAACAGCGCATTGCCCACGGCTGGTGCCAGCGGTGGGACCGCCGGTTCGCCAACGCCTGCGGGGTGGCGGGTGCTGGGCACGATGTGGGTTTCCACCACCGGGGTTTGGCTGAGCGTGAGCATGGGGGCATCAGCAAAGTTGCTTTGTTGCACCACGCCGCCCACGATGTCGATCTTGCCGAACAGCGCGGCGCTCAGGGCATAGACCACGCTGCTTTCCATTTGCTGGGCCACGGTGCCGGGGTTGACCACGGTGCCGCAGTCGATCGCACACACCACGCGGTGTAGGCGGATCTGGCCTTCGGCCAAGGACACCTCGGCCACTTGCGCCACGATGGAGCCAAAGGATCTGTGCAGTGCGATGCCCCGCGCACGGCCTGTGGGCAGGGGCTTGCCCCAGCCCGCTTTGTCGGCCGCTAATTGCAGCACCGCAGCGTAGCGCGGCGCGTCTTTCAACAGCTTCAGGCGGAAGGCCAGCGGGTCTTGCTTCGTGGCCACAGCCAGCTCGTCGATGAAGCTTTCCGAGAAGAAGGCGTTGTGCGAATGGCCAACCGAGCGCCAAAACCCCACCGGCACGCCAGACTTCGTGGCCACATGGCTCATGTGTTGGCTGGCAAAACCGTAAGGCAAATCGAACAGGCCTTCCGCGGTGGTCTTGTCTGGCATGTCGATGGGGCCAGAAAGGTGCGGCGCTGCACGCGCCATCCAGCGCGGGGTGATGGCGTCGCCCGCCGACTTGATGCGCAAGCTGCTGACTTCACCTTTCTCGTCCAGCGAAGCTTGGAACTTGGCCAGGTGCATGGGCCGGTAAAAGTCGTGCTTCATGTCCTCTTCGCGCGACCAGCTCAGCTGCACCGGCTGGCCTTCGCAGGCCATGGCCACTTGCACGGCTTGGCCGACAAAGTCGACGTCCAGGCGACGACCGAAACCACCGCCCAATTGGGTGACGTGAACGGTGACCAGTTCTTTGTCGACCTTGGCCACTTTGGCGGCCATGTCGCGTGCCATTTGCGGCACTTGCGTGGGCACCCAGATCTCGACCTTGCCATTTTTGACCTGCGCCGTGCAGTTCATCGGCTCCATCGTGGCGTGGGCCAGGTAGGGCGCTTGGTACAGGGCGTCGATGCGGGTGGCGGCGGCTTTTTCGGCTTGGGTGGGCACGCCTTGTTCATGGAAGGTGTAGCCGCTGTCTTCGTTCAAGGCCTTGAGCAAGTCGGCCTGGATGCGCTGGGTGTCCAATGCGCCTGTGGCAGGGGCCTGCCACTGCACTTTGACGGCCTGCACGCCTTGGCGTGCGTGCCAGGTGGTTTGCCCCACCACGGCCAAGCCTGCAGTGCCGCCGCCCCAGGCGTCCAGCGGCACAACTTTGGAAACACCTTTTACCGCCAAGGCGTCTTTCGTGTCCATGGACGCAGCGCTGCCGCCCAGCATGGGGCACATCTGCACCGCGGCAAACAGCATGCCGGGCAGACGCACGTCCAAGCCGAAAGTGGCTTGACCTGTGACTTTGGAGGGGATGTCGGTGCGGGGGGCAGGTTGACCGATGAGCTGCCACTTCTCGCGCGATTTGGTTTGGATGCCCGAGGGCGTGCTGCCCGAAGCCGCAGCGACCATTTGGCCGTAGTGTGCTGACTGGCCTGAGGCGTGCTTCATCACGCCAGCGGTCACGGTGATTTCGCTGGCGGGTACTTTCCAAGCCGCAGCAGCGGCTTGCAGCAAGCTGGCGCGTGCGGTGGCTGCGGCCATGCGCAAGGGATCCCACAGGTCGGCAACCGACGACGAGCCGCCGGTGGCGTTGAGACCCAGTTCGCGGGCGACTTTGCCCACCAGCCATTCGCCCATCTTGATCTTGGTGGGTTTGTGTTCGCCTTCGCTGTCCAGCGGGTGAAAGGGCAGGCTGGCCACCAGCATGGCCACGTTGCCGTAAATGCTGTCGCCACCGGCTTGCTCCAGACGCACCCGGTTCAGAGACACATCGAGTTCTTCGGCCACCAGCATGGCGAGCGCCGTGTGCACGCCTTGGCCCATTTCGCTGCGGGGCATGGCCAAGACCACAGCGCCGTCGGCAGCGATCTTGATCCAGCCGTTCAGGGCCACATCGCCTTGGGTTTGGAGCATGAGTTCGGGTGCGCCCAGGCGCGAGCGGGCGGGCATCACGCCCCAGCCGACGACCAGTGCGCCGGTTGCGCCCAAGGCGCTGAGTAACCAAGTGCGGCGTTTCATGCGGCACCGCCTTTCTTCATTTGCGCTGCAGCACGGTGGATGGCGACGCGCGCGCGCTGGTAAGTGCCGCAGCGGCACAGGTTGGTCATGGCGGTGTCGATGTCGACGTCGCTGGGGTTAGGATTTTTGTCCAGCAGGGCAGCGGCGGCCATCAGCATGCCGCTTTGGCAGTAGCCGCATTGCGGCACCTGTTCGGCGATCCAGGCCGCTTGCAGCGGGTGGGGTTTTTCTGCGGTGCCCAGGGACTCGATGGTCTTGATTGCTTGGTTGGCCACAGCCGACACGGGCATCACGCAAGAGCGCACGGGTTGACCGCCCACATGCACTGTGCAGGCCCCGCAAGCGGCGATGCCGCAGCCGAATTTGGTGCCCGTCAGGTTCAGTTCGTCGCGCAGTACCCACAGCAAAGGCATGCTCGGGTCGGCGGTCGAGGTTCGGCTTTGGCCGTTGATGTTCAGTTGCATGGGTTCTCCCTGATTGTTTCAGCTGCAAGATGTTAACGGCCTTGTACAGGTGTTCGCATCGTGGAGAAATTTGTCCATGCAGAAGCGACTCCTTGCCCCTGTAGGAGCGACGCCCCCGTCGCGAAAAGCCTTGCAGACCACCACCCATCGCCCCGGGGGCGGGGCTCCCACAAAATGCATGATCCGGGGTCGTGGGTCGCACAGACCAGTCCTTGTAGGAGCGACGCCCTCGTCGCGAAAAGCCTTGCAGACCACCACCCATCGCCCCGGGGGCGGGGCTCCTACAAAATGCATCGCCCCGTGGATGTGGGCCACACAGACCAGTCCTTGTAGGAGCGACGCCCCCGTCGCG
>JAIXOX010000018.1 GCA_027486555.1 Comamonadaceae bacterium | reverse complement strand
TCGTAGTCCCTGATCCACAGTCACTGACAGAGAAGACAAAAGAAACAGAGAGATAGCTGTAAAACAACCGACACCTATTGACAGGTCAATCCATACCAGGAGCGACGCCCCCGTCGCGATCAAGCCTCGCAGACCATAAGCCATCGCCCCGAGGGCGGGGCTCCCACAACATGCATCTCGCCAAGGGATCGGCTCCTGCAAAGGCAGAAGGCCATCGGTTGCAAGGCCGATGTTTTGTAGGAGCGACGCCCTCGTCGCGATCAAGCCTTGCAGACCACAAGCCATCGCCCCGAGGGCGAGGCTCCCACAATCAGAAGGTATCCCACAACATGAATCTCTTTTTCAGGTGCCCACCCCTGTGGGCGATGCAAGGTGGGGTGGTTTGGCAAAATGCTCAGGTCAGTCGTCCAGGCCCGTGGCACCGATGCGGTGGGGCAGAGGCTTAGGGCCGCAAATGCGGTACATCACCTGGCCTGGCCAAGACAGATAACCGTCTAGACGCCTTGAAAACAGCACCCCATCGGTCTGGCTGCTGAAGGTGGTTCGGCCTTTGGCACCCTGGGGGTTGGCCGGGTCGATCACATCGCAAATGGCCTGGCCTTTTTTGACCTTGGCACCGGGTTTGACATGGAACACCAAAAAGCCGGTGCAGGTGCTGTAGCCCACGTCCATGCCGCTCATGGGGGCGGGCGCGGCTTTCAATTTCTTCAGCGGTTCTGCCTTGCCGCCCACCACACCCTGGCGCACCAGCCAGCGGTACAGGTTTTGCGCATCGGACTGGCCCAAGGCGTCGCTCACATCGTGCTGGCTGCGCATCTCCACCGTCACCGACATGCAAGCTTGCGGGATGTTGGCCTGAGGGAACTGCTCGGCCAGACGCGCCCACAACACGCTGTTGACGCCCGAAAACGTCAGGGCCTTGGGGTAGGGGTCGTTGTACATCGTGGCTTCAACGCCCAAGTCGGCCGCAAGCGTCGACAGGGTGCCTGTGGCCACATCGTTTTTAGCGCCAAACAGGTGCAAAGCGGCATAAATGTCGCAGTGCAGGTCGAGCACAAAGTCGGCGTCGCAGCTGAGTTTTTGCACCTCCACGCGCAAGGTGCCCAGCTCGTTCAGGGGCTTCAAGGCTTTGAGGCTGTCTTGTGCCGCTTTGCGGATGGTGCGCACATTGGCCTCGGCGTCTGCGCCCAGCTTCTTGCCCACACGTTCGGCCACGGCATCGCTCAGGTCGATCCAGTTTCGGTTGAAGTTTTCGTAGTTCAACAGGTTGTAGCGGCCTGCGTGCGAATTGCCTACCAATTGAGCCTGACCGATCGGGTTGACCGTGGGCACCAAAATGATTTCACCTTGAATCAATCCTTTTTTGTCGGCCTCGGCCAGCAGGGGCATGAGGTGGTGCATGGCCATGGTGCCGGGCATTTCGTTGGCGTGGATGGCCGCTTGCATGTAGACCTTGGGGCGTGCACCTGCTTTGCCAAAGCGCAGCACCGGAATGCTGCGCTGGGTGCCGGGCGTCATGCTGGGCAAGGTGATGGAACTTTTTTGAACGGCCATGGTGTCTCCTTTGGGATTGTTGGGGGCGGTTTCTAAAGCATAACCCTAATGTTGTTTGTGTCGTTTAGGGGTAACGTGTGCTACAGGCCTAGAGTTTTATTCAACTTTCAAATCAGGAGACGACCATGGATGAAAAAGCAGTGCGCGGATTGATTGAGCAGGTTCGGGAAAATGCCATCAGCCGAAAGGACTTCATTCGCAACATGATTGGGTATGGCTTGACCGTGCCCATGGCCGCTCAAATGCTGTTGACCTCTGGTCTGGCTCAGGCCCAAACGGCTTCCGCTTACAAGCCCACCAAACGAGGCGGCGGCGGCCCCCTGAAATTGCTCTGGTGGCAAGGCCCCACCTTGCTGCAGCCTCACTTTGCCAGCGGCACCAAGGACCAGGAAGGCTCGCGCATCTTTTATGAGCCCTTGGGCGCTTGGGACAGCGATGGCAACATGATTCCTATTCTGGCCGCCGAAGTGCCAACATCTGCCAATGGTGGCGTGTCCAGGGACGGTAAAACCATCACCTGGAAGTTGAAGAGAAATGTGCAGTGGCACGACGGCAAGCCCTTCACGGCCGACGATGTGGTGTTCACCCACGAGTACGCTTTGGATCCGGCCACAGCCGCTTACACCGCTGGCACCTACAAAGACATCAAGGTGACCAAGGTTGACAGCCACACGGTCCGAGTCGAATACACGAAGGCTTCGCCGTTTTGGGCGGACCCGTTTTGCAGTGCCGCTGGCATGATCATTCCCAAGCATGTGTTTGGCGCATTCAAAGGAGCCACCTCGCGCGATGCACCCGCCAACCTCAAGCCCGTGGGCACAGGCCCTTACAAATTCCTGGACTTCAAGCCGGGTGACATGCTGCGCGGGGTGATCAACACGAGCTACCACGAAGCCAACCGCCCCTACTTTGACTCCATCGAAATGAAGGGCGGCGGGGATGCCGTGTCAGCAGCGCGCGCTGTTTTGCAAACAGGTGAGTACGACTACGCCTGGAACTTGCAAGTCGAAGACGAGTTGTTGCTGCGCCTGGAACAAGGCGGCAAGGGCAAAACGTCCATCACCCCTGGCGGCAACATCGAATTCATTCAATTGAACATGGCCGATCCCTGGACCGAAATTGAGGGTGAGCGTGCCCACGCCAGTTCCAAGCATCCCATCCTGTCTGAGTTGGCGGTGCGCCAAGCCTTGAATTTACTGGTTGACCGTGCCGGGATTCAAAAATTCATTTACGGACGCACGGGCATTGCCACGGCCAACTTCCTGAACAACCCCCAGCGCTTCGCTTCCAAAAACACCAAATTTGAGTTCAACATCGACAAAGCCAGTCAGGTGCTCGAGACGGCGGGCTGGAAAAAAGGCTCAGATGGCATTCGCGAAAAAGGCGGCAAAAAACTCAAGTTCGTGTTTCAAACGTCCATCAACGGCCCACGCCAAAAAACCCAGCAAATCATCAAGCAAGCGGCGCAAAGAGCAGGCATTGATTTGGAGCTGAAGTCGGTGCCGGCCTCGGTGTACTTTTCGTCCGACCCGGCCAACCCGGACACGTACACCAAGTTCTTTTGTGACATCCAGATGTTCACCACCACCATGCCTCAGCCCGACCCTGAGGTGTTCATGAACCAGTACCTGAGCACCCAGTTTGCCACCAAGGCCAACAAGTGGCTGGGTCGCAACTCCAAGCGCTACAGCAATCCGGAGTATGACAAAACCTACCTGGAGGCACAGTCGGAAATGGACCCGGTCAAGCGTGCCGCCTTGTTCATCAAAATGAACGACATGCCGGTCAATGATGTGGCCATCATTCCTGTGGTGTATCGCCCACGCACGTCGGGTGCCGTGAGTAACCTGGTCGCACCTTTGAGCGGCTGGGACAACGACCTCTGGCTGCTCAAAGACTGGTACCGAAACGTCTGATCCATGTTTCACTATGTCTTGCGGCGACTCTTGATCGCCGTGCCCAGTTTGTTGGGCATCAGCTTGTTGCTGTTCACAGTGCTGGCCATGGCCCCGGGTGATCCTTTTTCGGAACTGGTCTCCAATCCGAACATTCCACCCGAGGTGGCCTTGTCCTTGCGCGAAAAATTCGGCTTGGACGACCCCCTGATGGTCCGTTACTGGAACTGGCTTGTGGCCATGGTTCAAGGCGATTGGGGCTACTCCTTCATCAGCCGCATCAATGTCGAGACGCTCATCATGGAC
>JAIXOX010000101.1 GCA_027486555.1 Comamonadaceae bacterium | reverse complement strand
TTTTCAGCGATGTCTGGACCGATGATGGTCACGTCTTTGCTTTCGGTCAGGCTGGTTGCGCCAGCGGCCTTGGCAGCGTCTTGCACCGACTTGGCGTCGAATGCGACTTTGTTGAACGCAGCGTGGGCAAACTGTGGGAAACCCGCAGTGGCCAAGAGGCCAGCCACAACAGCGCTTTGCTTGAGTGTCTCGCGACGGTTTTGCATCTGATATCTCCTTGATGGTTGAGTGATGCTATTGAAACAGGTTCAGAAGTACAACGGGTATAGCCCGTATTACTTGCTAGCCCCCTTGGAAATCCATTCGGCCATTTGCTTGGCATCAGCCTCAGGCAGGGACTGGGCAGGCATGGGAATTTGACCATAAACACCCACACCACCGGCCTTGATTTTGCCCACCAAATAATCGGTTTTACCCGCTTGCTTCTTGGCAATTTCATTGAAGCCAGGGCCGACAATTTTCTTGTCCACGCCGTGGCAAGCAGTGCAACTGTGCTTATTCAAAAGCGCAATAGCCGCCTTAGCTTCGTTGTTTTCAGGCTTGGCAGCGGCCACTGGAGCAGCAGCAGCAACCGGCATACCGGCTTTAGGCTCGGGTTTGGTGGTGTCCGCGCCGCGCTGTGGACCGACAATGCGGTTTTGCTCTTGCAAGTTACCGTGGGCATTGCGCGCAAAGTCCGGCAGAAATGACGCCACTTTGGCTTCAGGCGTGCAGTCCTTCATGCAAATCTTGTTGGCGGTGTCGGGCTTTTGAACGCCACCCAATTCATTGCCAGGCCACATCGCATGGGCTGTGCTCATGCCATTGCGGTTGGGCATGCGCGCTTGCACCTCGGCAATGTTCTTGTCCGACAGCACGTAGTTGTCGGGCACGATGTTGGCCATGTTCAGCATGAAGGCCGTGACGGCATACACCTCTTCCGTGCTCAGTGTCTTGGGGTTGGTCCAAGGCATGGCGCGGTTGATGTAGTCCCACAGGGTTGAGACCGTGGGCACTTTCATGATGGTGGTGCGACCGGGGTAGTCGGTGCGCTTCAAGTTGGCCACGCGGCCATTCTTGATGTCTTCGGCGGTGGTGCCACCAATGAGCGGACTGAACACCTCGTTGGACTCACCAAACACGCCGTGGCAGTGAGCGCACTTGGCTTCCCACACATCCTGGCCCTTGGCCACCGAACCAGAGCCTGCTGGCAGGCCCTTGAAGTCGGGCCGCACATCGATGTCCCACTTGGCGACTTCTTTGGGGGTGGCAGCACGGCCAACGCCTGGGTACTGGGTACTTTGCGCCGTCGTCAAACCAGCAACAGCCATCAAAGCCACCGTCAAAACGGCATTACGAAACCTGGACATTTTTCACCTCACCGTTTTCCTGGACCAACCACGACTGGATGGCGTTGTTGTGATAGATGGATCGCGTGCCGCGCACTGAGCGCAGCTGTTGGTAAGTGGGTTGAACATGGCCCGTGTCATCTTGCGCACGGCTTTGGATGATGGCAGGCTTGCCGTCCCACACCCAATCGATGTTGAAGCGGCTCAGAGCCTTGGAGAGCACAGGCGTCTCCAGGCGTGCCTGACGCCAATTGCGACCGCCGTCGGTGGACACATCCACGCGCTTGATCTTGCCCTTGCCTGACCAAGCCAGACCCGTGATGTTGTAGAAACCTTTGTCGAGCAAGACTTGACCGCCAGAGGGCGTGGTCACGACGCTCTTGACTTCTTGCAAGTTGGTGTATTGGCGGTGCGTGCCATCTGGCTGCAAGTCGATGTAATGAATCGCTTCGTCTTTGGCTGCGTAAGGCTTGTCACCCACTTCGATGCGACGCAGGTACTTGACCCAGCTGACGCCTTGCACACCAGGCACCACCAAGCGCAGGGGGTAGCCGTTTTCAGGGCGGAGCATTTCACCGTTTTGGCCATAGGCCACGATGACTTCACCCGAGGTGATCAGGCTCATGGGGATGGTGCGGGTCATGGACGAACCGTCACCGCCCTCGGCCAGCACAAACTTGCCGTTTTTCAGGTCGGCACCGGCCAGCTCCAGCAAGGTGATCAAGGGCACGCCCGTGAACTCGCTGCAGGAAATCATGCCGTGCGTGTACTGCACTGTGGGCACCGCCACGTTGCCCCACTCGGTGGCGGTGTTGGCACCGCACTCGATGAAGGCAAAGCGCGAGACCGATGGCAAACGCATGATCTCGTCCATGGTGAACACCATGTTCTTTTTGACCATGCCGTTGATCATGAAGCGGTGCTTGGACGGGTCGATGTCCCACCAACCTTGGTGGTGCCGCTCGAAGTGCAAACCGCTGGGCGTGACGATACCGAACAAGGATTGCAGTGGCGCGAACGACACCGAAGCTTGGGTGGTTTGTGTCAGACCAGGGCTTTGACGGCGCTGCAAATTAGCTTCGAACTTGGAGGGCTTGCCATAACCTTCAACGGCCACGCCTTGACCCAAGCCCACGGCGTGCTCAGGCAGGTTCAGGATGTTGGGATCGCCACCTTCAACGGGTACCGGGTTGCCCTGGGCCATGGCCATGGGGGCAGCGGCGCCTGCAGCAGCGGCTGCAAAGGCATTGCGGATGAAATCACGTCGGCCTTTTTTGCCTTCGGCAAAGACCTCCTTGATGCCACTGGGGGTCAGGAAACTTTCAGGTGCTTTTTGCACCCGTCCTGAGCGGATGTTGTCTGCGTTCACACAAACTCCTTGTTGGTTTGATCATTTACATCCACACCGATGGCCACCTGCGTGCAAACCGCTCGGCAAACCTTCGCTGCAGTGTCATCTGCAATCCGATAAAACACTTGGGCACCTTGACGGCGCTTGCCCAACACACCCGACCTGAACAGGATGTTCAGGTGCTGAGACATGTTGGGCTGGGCCACGCCGATGTTCTCGAGCAATTGCCCCACGTTTTTTTCACCCTGGCAAAGCGCACTGATGATGCGAAGCCGAATGGGTGTTGACATCACGGCAAACAGGTCAGCCGCTTTGTCAAATACCTCATCCTGTTCCACTGTCATGCTGCCCTTACCATTAGGTTCGTATATTCGGATGTTCGAATATATATGAAAAACGATGAATGTAAATCAGGGTTTACACGGGCTTGCTTCCTGATCTGGACAAACCCTGAAGAGGGTTTCCAGCCCCACTGCATCGATGAAAACCCAGTCGGAGGTCGTGGACGATGGACTTCAATTCAGCTGTAAACATGCCTTTTGAAAAAGCAGGGTGTTTATCAGCACCCAAAAGGCGAATACCTAAGAACTCATTTGAACTTGTAGTGATCCCGGTTGAGCACGGCCGCCACGGCGCTGACATCCTCTGGGAACATGCCCAAGTTGAGCTCGGTGTTGCACTGCTCAACCATGCCCCGCAAAAATGCAGCGGTGTTGATGCGTCCCTGTGGCTTGTAAATCGCACTGCCGTCCCCACCCACTTTGGAGACATGACAGGCCACGCATTTGCTATCGGCGATGAGTTTTTCACCCAATTTGTAGTCGGCATCCTTGAAAATGGCGGGTTGGGCATGAGCCCAACCGGCCACCAAGACACACAAACCTGCCAAGACGCTTGTTCTACAAATGTTCATACCCATTTCCCCGTAAAAAAGCCGCTCAAGGGCAGACCTTTGAGCGGCAAACAAAAGCCACGAGTACCCATCGTGCTTTCTAAAACATCTGTTCTCAACCAAGCCTGTCAGCGACTTGAATTACTTGGCACCAGCCAGAATCCAGGTGGCCAGAGTCAGGGCGTCGGCATCGCTCAAAGCGGCCTGAGCGGGCATGGGCACTGGGCCCCACTTGCCCGAACCACCGGCCTTGATGCTCTTGGCCAAATTGGCTGCTGCGTCCTTTTGGCCGCCGTATTTTTTGCCCACGTCTTGGTAGGAAGGACCCACCAGTTTCTTGTCCACCGCATGGCAGGCCATGCAAGCGTTTTTCTTGGCCATGTCCGAGTTGGCGAATGCAGGGGCTGTCATCAGGGCAGAGACGGCAACAGCAGCAAATATCAATTTCATGAGAGCTCCGTGTGAGGGGTTTGAATATAACCAAACGCTAATTTAACCTAAATCAAGACGGATTTGTGAAAAACCGCTCGACTTTGGCGTCGCGATTCTACTGAGGGCCCGATGCACACCACCCCAAAGCCATCCCCAAAACGCGGCCATAGGGCTCACTCAAAGGCAGGCTGTTCGGGTTTGACCACCGTTTTGCCCGCAGCAGCCCAAGCGTCAAAACCACCCGCAATCGATGCCACATTCAGGTAGCCCATGCTTTGCATGGTTTGCGCCGCCAAGGCTGCGCGGCCGCTGGTTTTGCAGTACAGCACCACCTTCAGGTCGCGGCCCGACAAGGCGGGCGTACCGCTGAGCTTGAATTCCAGCAAGCCCCGGGGCACCAGCACCGCACCGGGCAGGTGGCCCGCAGCAAATTCGTCGGCTTCGCGCACATCGATCAACACGTCGGCTTGTTGGATGGCTTCATCGGCGTCTTGCAAGGCGATCTCGCGGACATGGGCCTTGGCTTGCAGGACCAGATCGTGGGCTGTTTTCATGGTGTCTCTTTCAGGTTCAAACAATGGGTGTCAGGGGGCCAGCTGGGCATTCAGGCCCTGCAAGCTTCGCACAGAGAGGCTACCGGTCAAGGCGTCCAGTTGCAAGCGGGTTTGCAGCAACTCGGTCTGTGCACGCAGCCAGCCCAGTTCGGACTGGGCCGCATCGTTTTGGGCTTGCAGCAAGTCCAAGGTGGTGCGGTCACCCACTTGGCGGCCCAAAAGCGTGGCGTCCAGTCTGGCGGTGCTGGCTTTCCATGCGGCTTGCAGGGCCGACAAACGGGCAGGCCCGGTTTGCAAAGCCAACCAAACCGAACGGGCTTGCTGCTGGGTTTGCTGCACGGCCAGCTCGTATTCGGCCTCGGCCTGCGCTTGCGCGCTCACGGCCTCTTGCAGTTTGGCGCTGCGGTAACCGCCGCTGTACAAGGGCACGTTCAGGCTGAGGCCCACCATCTGCTGGCTTTGCGTGTTGCCCGATGGGCCAAAGTCGCCGTCGCCACTCAAGCGGTCACGACCCGCCTGGGCCACCAGGTCGAGCGTGATGCCCCCGCGGGCTTGGTGCTTTTTCACCTCTTGCCTAGCCACGTCCCATTGGGCTTTTTTCAGTCGCAAACCGGTGTTGGCTTCGCGCACTTGGGCCAGCACCTGGTCCAAAAGCGGCGATGCGGCCGCAGACTCAGCGGCTTTGGGCGCTTGGGGTTTCAGGGTCTCGGTGGGCAAGCGGGCGGATTCGGCCAGCACTTGGCGGGCCATTTGCAATTCGCTGTCGGCAGCCAGCCACTGCGCTTGCAAGCCCGAGGCACGGGCCGCGGCTTCGTGGGTGTCGGTCACCGGCAAATCACCAATGGCAAAACGGTCACGGGCTTCGGTCAGCGAGCGTTCAACGGCAGACAGTTGGTTTTTCAAAACTTGTTGCTGGCGCTCGGCCAGCAACACATTGAAATACCGCTGCACCGTCAGCAGCATGAACTGCTGCTGCGCCAAGTCGGCGCGCCATTCGGCCACGCCTGCTGCTTGATGCAATTGCGCTTGTTGCGCTTGGCGCTCGGGGCTGTAAAGGGGCTGCTTGGCTTGCACGGACCAGCGGGTGGACAACGCTGCGCTGGCCGAGGTGGCAAAACTGCCAGGCATCGGCGACTGACCACCGACTGCAAACTGCGCACCTGTGGTACGGGTCTCAGCCGACATGGCCCCCACCGTGGCGCTGCCCATCACAACGGGTCGCCACAGCGATTGGGCCTGCGCTTCGTAAGCTTGCACCGAAGAACGGGTGGCTTGCACCACCTGCATCTGCGGGTCATGTTGGCGTGCCTGCTCCCAGGTTTGCAGCAGGTCCAGCGCGTGCGCCGAAGGGGCGAAGAGCGCTGCGGCCAACAGCGCACCGCTCAGGCGTTTGAGGTTCAATCGTGACGGGGTCATGGCGCGCTGGCTTTCTGATCAGCAGCCGCGCTCAACGCCCAGCTTGCTCAGGATGGACTCCATGAGGCACCACTTGGTGAGCGCGCTTTGCAGCAGATTGGCACCCGCAAAGGCGGTGAACGCCAGCCACCATGGGCTGACAAAAATGGGGCTGCCCTGCACGCCCAAAGCCAAAGACAACAACACAAAGGTACCCGCGACCAAACGAACGATTTGCCAAGATTTCATGATTCAAACTCCAAAGGGTTAAAGAAAAAATTCAAGCGCCGTACTTTTTGCGGTACGCCACGTAATACAAAGTCGGAATGACGACCAGCGTCAGCACGGTGGAGACAAAAATTCCAAAGATCAGTGAGATGGCCAAGCCATTGAAGATCGGGTCGTCCAGAATGAAGAAAGCGCCGATCATGGCGGCCAGGCCTGTGAGCATGATGGGCTGGGCACGGGTGATGGCCGACTGCACAATGGCGCGGCCAAACTCCATGCC
>JAIXOX010000142.1 GCA_027486555.1 Comamonadaceae bacterium | reverse complement strand
TACATGCACCACCTGGACCGCTGCGGCGAAATGCTCGGCCCCATGCTGACCACCATCCACAACCTGCACTACTACCTGAACCTGATGCGCGAAGTGCGCGAGTCGCTGGACGCGGGGCAGTTCTCTGCGTTCCGGGCGCAGTTCAAGACGGATCGGGCACGGGGGGTGTGAGGCATTTATCCTTGCAAATCATGGAATGAAACTCCATAATTGCAAGGATGTTTCAACGCCATTTGCAACCTTTCCTGAGTAAAGAACTCCAGTTTTCACCGGCTGTGGCCTTGCTCGGGCCCCGGCAGGTGGGCAAAACCACACTGGCACTGGAAGTGGCGCGCAACATTCCGCACGTCTATCTCGACCTTGAATCGGATCGGGATCGCGGCAAGCTGGCCCAGCCAGAGTTGTATCTGGAAAGTCACCTGGACAAACTGGTCATCCTGGACGAGGTGCACCGGGCACCGGGCCTGTTTCCGGTTTTGCGCGGCCTGATCGACCAAGCCCGGCGCTCAGGCCGAGCATCCGGACAGTATTTGTTGCTCGGATCGGCCAGCCTGGATGCGCTGCAACAGTCAGGCGAAACGCTGGCCGGTCGCATCGCTTATCTGGAACTGGGCCCCTTGAATGTCCTTGAAACAGACCAGGGTGCCGTGGATAACTTGTGGCTGCGGGGTGGTTTTCCGCAAAGTCTGACCGCCCCCTCAGATGCACGCAGCCTGCGCTGGCGAGAAAACTTCATCCGCACCTATCTGGAGCGCGACATTCCGCAATTTGGCCCCCGCATCGCGGCGGAAACCTTGCGCCGCTTCTGGACCATGCTGGCCCACCACCAAGGCGGCATGCTCAACGTTGCGCAACTGGCACGCAACCTGGGTGTGGACGTCAAAACAGCGCAGAGTTACATCGACCTCTTGTGTGATTTGCTGCTGGTGCGCAGACTTGCCCCATGGCACACCAACACCGGCAAGCGCTTGGTCAAGGGCCCCAAGGTGTATGTGCGCGACAGCGGTCTGGTGCATGCGCTGCTGAACATCGAAACCAAAGAAAACCTGCTCTCACACATGGTGGTGGGTGCCAGTTGGGAAGGGTTTTGCATTGAAACCCTGCTGGCCTGTGTGCCTGCTGGCGTGACGGGCTACTTTTACAGAACCAGCGGTGGTGCAGAAATCGATTTGCTGCTGGCTTGGCCCAGTGGCGAGCTCTGGGCCATCGAGATCAAACGCAGCAGCGCCCCCAAAGTGGAACGTGGTTTTCACAGCGCCTGCGATGACTTGAAGCCCAGCCACAAATGGGTGGTCTATCCGGGCCAAGAAACCTATCCACTCGCGGCAGACATTCAGGCAATTTCATTGCACGGCCTGTGCAACAAACTGTCCCTCAATCGGTCGTGAACACCGTCAACACCCCGGTGTAGCCATACAGCTGCTTGCGCGCGATCTCACCTGCGGCAAAAAAGCCCACCAGCGGCACATCGCCCAAAGCGTGGCGAATGATCTGCATCTCGGCGCTCGGCCCCCCAAAGTGCGGGCCACCGCGTCCGGTGCAGCTCACATAAACCGCGCCCGCGATGCGTTGACCCGCTTGCGGCACGGTGGGTACCGGGTCATCGCTCAGGGCATTGATGGCCTCCATGGACAACATGTCAGGCTCCAGGGCTTCGCGAATTTCAGCGCACACCCGCACCAAATCGGCTCTGGCCGCCTGCACATCGCGGCTGCAAAACGTCAACCGCATGCCAGGCTCCAGATGTTCGGCAATCGCCACGCCTTGGCGCAAAGGGTCCAGGCCAATGATGTGCCGCACACGCACGTCGTTGCCCAGATTGCCCGCTCGCCCCACGCCGGACTGACCTGCGGCACTCAAACCCACCAAAGTAGATCGCACCACGGCAATGGCTTTTTGCGGGTCCTTCAGGCTGATGCCCAAGTCACCCAGCATCACCTCCAAAGCGGGCTCTTCACCCAACTTGAGTACCACATGGCCATCAGATTCAGAGATCTCCCGCTCGGGCGCCACCGGTTGGCAGCCCTGCGTGACGCGTGACAACAAAGTCACGCTGGGGCCAAAAGCCACACCGCTCAAGCCCCCTTCCAACACACCGCCGTTCACCTCGGCCCCGCCAGCGTTTTCAGCACGCACTGCAAACTGCACACTGCGCGAACGGCTGGCACTCAAACCCCCAAACAAATAGCCTTGCTGCGTTCGCTCAGCCATCTCGGCAATCAACTCGGCCAAATCGGGCGTGTTCGGGTCGGCATGCACCAAGGCGGCATCGGCCCAAGCCGATGGCAGCGGCGACACACCAGAAAACACGCGGTATTGCTCAGGCTTGAAGTCACACAGCATGAGGGCCATGGCCGGCTCGTCGAAATATTCGGCGTTGTTGACCGCCACGCCAATCCCCACGGTGCCCGCCCAATCGCTCACGCCGGGCAGGGCCTGACGCAGATGGTCGAGCAAGGCTTGTGCTTGCGTCGCGTAATGGTCGGTGATGTAGAGCAGGCCCAAACGGGGTTGGCTGGCGTAATCGGGCAGGCTCATTTGGGCCTGCAATTGGGCAAGCACCAAACCAGCCGCCATGCGCCACTGCGGGTGGGTGGCATGGCCACAAGGAAACAACTTCATGGGCGTTTTATTTGGAGGCTTTTTTGGAAGCCGTTTTGGAGGTCGATTTGGGAATCGGTTTGGAGGTCGTTTTGGAGGTCGATGTGCGCGCAGCCGCCGCAACGGGCTTCGATGCCGATGCGGCGCTGGCCGTCTTGCCCGGGGCCTCTGTGGCGGCGGAGCGCTTGGCTGCAGCCGACGACGTGGGTGACTGGGCACGGCGCGTTGCAGGGCTTGCAGGGCTTGCAGGGCTTGCTGCCTTGGCTGTTGGGGTCGCCTTGTCTGTTTTTGTCGCCTTGGCGGCCTTGGCAGACTGGCCTGCTTTCATGGCTTCGCCCGCCACATCTTTCAAAGCGGCGGCGGCAATGCCTTGAAACTGTTGGGTCAACGCACCCCACCATTGCATTGGGTCCACAGCAGGCTTGGCCGCTTCACCGGCAGTGTCGCTTGCAGCCGACTGCTCAGCGCTCGACGGTGCGGAGGTCGGCTCGGCTTGGGCTGCGGTTGCAGGCTCTGGTTGCGGCTCTGTTGGAGGCGCTGGCTTGGGGGTGAACAGCGAGGGCCTGGGCACTGAGGCCGCAGAAGCTCCTGCTCGAGCCGCAACCGGCTCGGCTGCCGGTGGCTTGGCCGTGAACGCCTTGGCCAAGTCGGCCATGTTCACGTTCATGCTTTGCAGGGTGGTCAAGGTCATTTTTTGCACCTCCATCGCCTGGATGGTGGCTTTGAGCGCGGTGGTGTTTTGCTCTAACCAAAACAGCACCGATTTCAACTCTTGGATGCGCTTTTCAATGTCTTCGATGCTCAGCGTCGGGGCGACCCAATTGCCCATGCCGGGCATACCTGCCGCGCTAGCAGGCTGAGCCTGAGAAGCGGTTTTGGACAGATTTTGCAAAAAGTCAAAGCCTGGCACAAATTGGCCAAACCCAAAGGCAGAAGGTTCGCTCATGGCAGTTCCTTGAAAAATGGTCTGCAAAGCTTACCTGAAGAGGCTTTCAGGTCGGGTCACTGCGACCCCATTTTGGGTAAAGGCCGGTTCACCCCTCTACAAACACGCGCGCCTTGCGCGGTGTCAACACCAGCGTCTCGCCTTCTTTGAAGTCTTGCTGGTGGTATTGCGAAGCCGACAACTGCGCCTCGATGATCGCGTCTTTGCCAAAGTGACTCTCCACGGGGTCGAGCTCCAAACGCGCCACGGGTCCTACAACAATGGCGCGGCTGAGCTTGGCCACGATGCCCGTGTGCGCCATGCCTGGCGTGTAACGCGTCACCTCCAAGTCGTGCGGACGCACATAGGCCAAGGCTTTGGCGTCTTGCGCCCCCCGGTGCTCTGGCGCTTCGAGGCGCACAGCGTGCTGGTCCGCGCCAATCAGCATCTCGCCCTCGTGGGCGCGACCATGGAACAGGTTCACATCGCCCAAAAACCCGTACACAAAAGGGCTGGCCGGGTGGTCCCATACCTGTTGGGGTGATCCGATTTGCTCAATGTTGCCTTTGTTCATCAGCACCACACGGTCGGCCACTTCCAGGGCTTCTTCCTGGTCGTGTGTGACGAAGATGCTGGTCACATGCAATTCGTCGTGCAGGCGGCGCAGCCAGCGGCGCAGCTCTTTGCGGACCTTGGCGTCCAAGGCACCAAAGGGCTCATCGAGCAGCAGCACCTTGGGCTCCACCGCCAGCGCACGGGCCAGTGCAATCCGCTGGCGCTGCCCACCCGACAGCTGCGAGGGGTAACGGTCAGCAAGCCAGTCCAGTTGCACCAAGCCCAACAGTTCGTGCACCTTGCGCTGGATTTCCGATTCGCTGGGGCGCTGACGACGGGGCTTGACGCGCAGGCCAAAAGCCACGTTTTCGAACACCGTCATGTGGCGAAACAAGGCGTAATGCTGAAAAACAAAGCCCACTTGGCGCTCGCGCACATGCACATGTGTGGTGTCTGCACCACTGAAGCCGATGGTGCCGCTGTCAGCCGTCTCCAACCCCGCGATGATGCGCAAAAGCGTGGTCTTGCCGCAGCCCGACGGGCCCAACAGTGCGACCAGTTCACCCGATTCGATGTCGAGGCTGACATTGTTCAATGCGGTGAAGTCGCCAAACTGTTTATGGACGTTGCGGATTTCGATGCTCATGGTTCAAATGCTTTCCGTCGGGTTCAGACGAGGGCGTCAGGTTTCGATGCCAAAGGACGCTCAGGTGGCGTGTCGGATGCGGTTTTGATGTCTTTTTCGTGCTGCCACTCGATCACCGACTTGATCGCCAAGGTGACCAGCGCCAGCAAAGCCAACAAAGACGCCACGGCAAAGGCCGCCACCGACTGGTACTCGTTGTACAAAATTTCCACATGCAGCGGCATGGTGTTGGTCTGGCCCCGGATGTGGCCCGAGACCACCGACACCGCACCAAACTCGCCCATGGCCCGTGCGTTGCACAAAATGACGCCATACAGCAGGCCCCATTTGATGTTGGGCAAAGTGACCCGCCAAAAAGTTTGCCAGCCCGTGGCACCCAACACAATGGCCGCTTGTTCTTCGTCGTTACCTTGCGCTTGCATGAGTGGAATCAGCTCGCGGGCGATGAACGGGAAGGTCACAAACACCGTGGCCAAAATGATGCCCGGCACGGCAAAAATGATCTTGATGTCGTGCGCCTGCAACCAAGGCCCAAACCAGCCCTGTGCGCCAAACATCAACACATAAATCAGTCCCGCCACCACGGGCGAGACAGAAAAGGGCAAGTCCACCAGCGTGGTCAACAGCGACTTGCCCTTGAACTCGTACTTGGCAATGGCCCAGGCCGCAGCCACACCAAACACCAAGTTCAGCGGCACCGCCACGGCCGCCACGATCAGCGTCAGGCGAATCGCCGACCAAGCATCGGGTTCCTTGAGCGCTTCCAGGTACGCGTCCAGTCCCTTGCGCAAGGCCTCGGTGAACACGGCGGCCAGTGGCAAAACCAAAAACAAGAACATGAAAGCCAGTGCCAAACCAATCAGGCTGCGGCGAATCCAGCGGGCTTCGGTGGTGCCCGCCTGCACCTTGTTGGCGGTGAGTGTCTGACTCATGAGGAAGCTCCCGAGCGGCGGCGTTGCCAGGTCTGCAAGGCGTTGATGACCAGCAGCAAGATGAACGAGAACACCAACATCACCAAGGCCACAGCGGTGGCCCCCGCGTAGTCGTATTGCTCCAGCTTGCCAATGATGATCAGCGGCGTGATCTCGGACACCATGGGCATGTTGCCGGCGATGAAAATGACCGAGCCGTATTCACCAATTGCACGCGCAAACGCCATGGCAAAACCAGTCAGCAAAGCGGGGGCGATGGTCGGAAAAATGACTTTGCTGAAGGTCTGCCAACGTGTGGCCCCCAAACAGGTGGCCGCCTCTTCGAGTTCTTTTTCGGTGTCTTCCAGCACCGGCTGCACCGTGCGCACGACAAAGGGCAAACCGATGAAGATGAGGGCGATGACCACGCCATTGGGGTTGAAGGCCAGCTGTATGCCCAGCGGCTCCAAATACTGGCCCACCCAACCGTTGCCCGCGAGCAGTGCTGTGAGCGAAATGCCCGCCACCGCCGTGGGCAAGGCGAAAGGCAAGTCCACCAGCGCGTCCACGATTTTTTTGCCAAAAAAATCGTAGCGCACCAGCACCCAAGCGATCAACAGACCGAAGAACACATTGACCAGCGCAGCGATAAAAGAAGCCCCAAAAGTCAGGCGGTACGACGCCAAGACACGCGGCCCGGTGACGGCAGCCCAGAACTGCTCCCAAGTGAGGGTGAAGGTTTTGAAGACCAGCGCTGACAAGGGAATCAACACGATCAGGCTCAGGTAAAAAATGGTGAAGCCCAGGGTCAGGTTGAATCCGGGCAACACTTTGGCGGGCGCCCGCCGTTTGGCTGGCGCCGCAATGGGCAATGCGGTCATGAGGGGAAAAACTTATTTGACGGTGTAAATCTTGTCGAACTGACCGCCGTCGTTGAAATGCACCTTTTGGGCATCTGCAAAAGAGCCAAACACCTCGTTCACGGTGAACAGTTGGATCGGCTTGAAGGTGCTGGCGTACTTCTTCAAGATGGCCGGGTTGCGCGGACGCAGAGCGTGCTTGGCGGCGATCTCTTGCGCTTCGTCTGAATACAGGTAGTTCAGGTAAGCCTTGGCCAGATCGGCTGTGCCCTTTTTGGCCACAGTACGTTCCACCACGGCCACCGGGTTTTCGGCGACGATGCTGATGGACGGGTGAATCGCATCGACCTTGCCTGCACCGAACTCGTTGTCCACCGACACCACTTCCGACTCAAAGGTCACCAGCACATCGCCGATGTTGCGCTGCAAGAAGATGGTGGTCGCATCGCGCCCGCCCTTGGCCAGCACTGGCACGTTTTTGTAGAGCTTGCTGACAAACTCGGCCGCGTCTGTGTCCGAGCCGCCTTTCTTCTTGACGTAGCCCCAAGCGGCCATGTAAGCCATGCGGCCGTTGCCGCCCGTCTTGGGGTTGACCACGATCACCTTGATGCCGGGCTTGACCAGATCGTCCCAATCCTTGATGCCCTTGGGGTTGCCGTTGCGTGTGAGGAACAACATGGTCGAGGTGGTGGGCGATGCGTTTTGCGCAAAACGCTTGTTCCAGTCTTTGGCCACGATGCCGGTGCTGGCCAAGAAGTCCACGTCGGTGGTGGTGTTCATGGTCACCACATCGGCGTCCAAGCCGTCGTTCACAGCGCGCGCCTGCGCGCTGGAGCCGCCATGGGCTTGGTCGATCTTGACGTCTTTGCCCGTGGTCTTTTTGTAGTGCGCCACAAAAGCGGCGTTGTAGTCCTTGTAAAACTCGCGCGCGACGTCATACGACGCGTTGAGCAAGGTCTGCGCGTTGGCCGACAGACCCGACAGGGCCAAAACCGTCGCCAAAGCGGTGCGTAAGAGTTGTTTCATGCGGTGTCCCATCGGTTGCCATTTCAGTCAAGAGCGCGATTGTGGGAGCCTTCCCTTTGTTCTCAAACGAATCATTTGTTGTTTGCTTATATGCATATCAAGATATAGGTGCCCATCAAAAAAGCCACTGTGTACGAATACACAGTGGCTTTGGATGGGTCTTTGAGCCCTCAAGCCGACGCATCGGCCTTTGTTACAAGCTCAGATCACTGCGCATTGCCTTCTGGGCTCTCGTCGTCAAACTCTTCGTCGTCCTCGTCAATGGCAGCCATTTCAGCGTATTGAGTGGCCAGCAATTGGTTGCGGTAGGCCAAGTAACCCCGGCGGTGGGTTTCGTACAAGTTGCCAGCGTCGTAGGCTTCGGCGGCCAAACCATGCTGCTTGGCAGCTTCCTGGAAATGCTGTGCGGCCAAAGCGTGGCACTGAGAAATGCTGACAAATTCGTCGTCCAAATGCTCGTCCTGCTCGGTGTCGATGTGAGTGTCGTTCGTCATGCGGTACCCCTTGAAAGCGTTGATCGGCAAATGCCAAAATCAAGCTTCCAACATGAACAAGTCATGACAGTGACAGCCGTGTGGCGATCTGGCGGCAACAGCCCGTTTGTGTCGGTCAAGGCAGGCGCCCATCACTGCTTGGCGTAAATCTGGTCAAAGCTTGCGCCATCGACAAAGTGGGCTTTGTCGGCTTTTTCCCAGCCTCCAAAAGCCTGGTCGATGGTGAACAGCTTGAGCAGGGGAAACTGCTTGGCGTATTTGGCTTGGGCCTTGGCCGAGATGGGGCGGTAAAAGTTTTTGCCCGCAATGTCCTGGCCTTCGTCTGTGTAAAGGTATTCCAGATAAGCCTGCGCCACAGCGCGGGTGCCTTTCTTGTCCACGTTCTTGTCGACCAAGGCCACGGCGGGCTCAGCCAAGATGCTGATGGACGGGTAGACCACGTCGATCTTGTTGCCGAATTCTTTTTCCAGCAGCTTGGCTTCGTTTTCCCAACTGATGAACACGTCACCTTGGTTGCGCTGCGCAAAGGTGATGGAGGAGCCGCGAGCCCCGGTGTCGAGCACGGGCACGTTTTTGTAGAGTGCGGCCACAAAGTCTTTGGCTTTGGCTTCGCTGCCGAATTTGCGTTTGGCGAACTCCCAAGCAGCCAGATAGTTCCAGCGCGCACCACCCGAGGTTTTGGGGTTGGGCGTGATCACTTTGACACCGGGCTTGACCAGGTCGTCCCAGTCGCGGATCCCCTTGGGGTTGCCCTGGCGCACCACCAAAACAATGGTCGAGGTGTAAGGCGAGCTGTTGTGCGGCAGGCGCTTTTGCCAGTCTTTGGGGATCAGGTGGCCGTTTTTGTGCAGCGCATCGGTGTCACCCGCCAGCGCCAGCGTGGCCACGTCGGCGTCGAGCCCGTCGATGATGGAGCGGGCCTGTTTGCCCGAGCCGCCATGTGACTGTTTGAAGCTCAGGTCTTGACCGGTTTTGGCTTTCCAGTGGGCGGCAAAAGCCTTGTTGAATTCGACGTAAAGCTCGCGGGTGGGGTCGTACGAGACGTTGAGCAAGCTGACGGGGGCTTGGGCTTGAACCAACCCAGCCGACAAGAACAACGCAGCAAAAGCGCCCAGGTGACGGAAAAGACGATGGAGTTTCATGGCTCACTTCAGAAAGGCACATCAAAGATTGGACGTGCTGGATTCTGGAAGCGCGCTCATCAAAAACAAACGACTGTTTTTCTATTTGTACATGTCAAAAAAATCTATTCACCGGCTTTCATTTTCTCCCGTGCATCCACCAGCCATTGAACCGTGCCGAAAAGCCCTAGCGCGTCGTTGTCAAAGGCGCCCTGACACCCTTTGACTCAAAACGCCTGATCGACCGTGAACGTGACCCGGTGCAGTTTGCGGTGCTGTGGGTAAAAGTCGGCCACGGCGTAGTGTTGGGTAGAACGGTTGTCCCACACGGCCAACGAGTGGGGCTGCCAGCGAAATCGGGCTTGCACTTCGGGTGCCGTGATCAGCCCAAACAACTGCGCCAGCAATGCGTCGCTTTGCGGGCGTGGCAAACCATGGATGTGGGTGGTGAAGGTGGGGTTGACGTACAAAATCTTTTTGCCTGTGACGGGGTGCACGCGCACCACCGGGTGCGTCACGGGCGGGTACTTGGCGCGAGCGGCTTGCAGTTGTTCGCCGCTGGCATCTTGGCGCAGCAGGTACTCGGTCCAGCCGGTGACCTCCCAGGTGTGCATGGCGCTGAGCGTTTCCAGATAGGCTTTGAAGTCGGCGGGCAAGCCTGCGTAGGCGGTGGTCATGCTGGCCCAGACGGTGTCGCCACCGCTGGCCGGAATGACCTGCGCATACAAGCTGGTGCCTGTGGGTGGATTCGCCTGCCAAGTGATGTCGGCGTGCCAGTTGTTGTTGGCTGCGGGGCGCTCGGAGGTGCTTTCCACAACCTCTATCTCGGGTTGGCTTTCCACCCGTGGGAAAAAAGCCTTGACCTCATGGACCTGGCCAAAACTGCGGGTGAACGCCACCTGCTGTTCTGGTGTGAGCGTTTGGTCCCGAAAAAAGATCACCTCGTACTGGGCCAAGGCCGCTCTCAGCTCAGTTTGAGCCAACTCGCTCAATGGCTGCGACAAGTCCAATCGATGGAGCGTGGCCCCGATATTGGGGGTGTAGGGTTCGGCCAAAAAGCTTTGGTAGGCCGCAAAGGAATGGCTCGATAAGGTCATCTTCCGATCATGCCAGAGCACTTCAAGGAGGTGACAACCATCGCTTGAGCATCTCTGCAGAAGGCGGGCCAATCACGCGTTGGGTTTGACCTTTGCTGTCCACCAGAACCACATAAGGCGTGACGTTGGGCCAGGCTGGATCGACCGCTTGGCGAATGGCAGGCTCAAACCCATCAAAGGCATACATCAGGGTCATGCCCTTGAAGTGCGAGGCATGGCGCAAAGCCTGTGGGCCCGACACGTCCATCATGACGGCATTGAGTTCGGGTTTGTCTTTGCGTTGTTGGACCGCCTTGTGCAGCACCGCAAAAGCAGCAGGGCAAGTGCTGCAGTAAGAGGTAGTGAACAAATACGCCGCAGGGCGTGGGCCGTGATGCAAAGCATGCGTCCAGGTTTTTTCATCGAAAGGCAAGACCGTGCGCAGGGTAGAAGCTTTGGATTGGCCCTGAGGGTGTGCGTGCTGGTGTGTTTGTGCCCAAACCGCCGAGGCACTCAGGCTGAGTGCAGCGCTAAAGATGGCCACAGCCGTGTTTTTAAAAACGGATGTCATGAACTTGCGTCTCCTGTGTGTTGCGCCAAACCACCACCATGCGCGCGCCACTTTGGGCCAGGCGCGGGTGGTCGTTGTAGCCCGTGGCTTGGCCCAGGGTTTTGAGGGTGAAGTTCTGGCCACCATCGGTGGACAACCAGGCCTTGAGTGTGGTCTGCGCGCCTTCGCTGCTGCGCCAGACCACGACCACGTTTTGGCCATCGGCCATCACATCGGCGTGCTCGGCCCGCGCATCGGGCAACACGCGCAGGGTCTCGGGCAAGGGCTCGCCTTGCGCATTCAAGCGGGCATAACGCACGGCGGCTTGATCTTGCCCATTCACTTTTCGAATGCCAAACCAGACGGTGTGGTAACCCGAAGTGCCTGCGTTGAGTGCCAAACCGGGACCGTGGTGCGGACAGGCATTGATCTGCCAGTCGTCGTGCGTGCTGCGGGTGATGCGATTGGCCGGGGCGCCTACGCTGGAAAAAGCATGGTCTCGTGTGCTGCTGTCAAACACATGCCGCCAGGTCGCTTGCAGCTGGCCCTGTGGGTTGCGAGCCAGGCCAATGCGACAGCACTCGCAGGAGTGGTCGGCCACTTTGGTGTCGGGGCCAAAAGTCTGGCCACCGTCCTTGGACTCGTTGCGGTAAATCGCGGCCCCCGCGTACTTTTGCGGCGAGCCTTTGGGCGGCTGGTCGCGCTTGTCCACCCACAGCGTATGCAACACCCCTTGCCCATCAAAGGCCACCGAATCAAAGCGATGGGTGATTTCCTGGCGGTCCTGGTGCACCGTAAAAGGCGAACTGAATGTTTGCCCGCCATCGCTGCTGCGCAGCATGCGGATGAAGCCGGTGTAGGGTTTGGCCAACGGCATGGTGTAGCTGATCACCGCCCAGCCGTTCGGACCAAACACTATTTTTGGACGGCTTTCACCATCAGCCGCAATCGGGTCGGAACCGGTGTTCAGGATGCGCGCTTCGCTCCACTGCAAAGCCCCGTCCAAGGGTGTGCTTTGCACAAAGAGTTGCGCCTGCGCATTCAAGCCCACCACCCACAAACGGCCATCGGGCGCAATGGCTGCGCCTGTGGCCAGTTGCGGGCGCTGGTGGCGGTGCTGTGAATTCCCAGCAGGCTTGCTGGCATCCTTGGCAGCAACTTGAGCCCCAGCCTGCGGCACCATCAACAAACAAGTCATCACCAGGCCCCACACGGCACACCAACGGTTCAATATTTTCATGGGCTTCTATCACAAATTCGGGAGATTGAATTAAAGGCTGGCGAAGTCATATTTACTTTTTAACAAATCATCGCCAGCCAGACTTCACGTCAACGTTGACCAAAAGATTTGGTCAGGCCCAACATGACGCTGCGTGGCGCACCTGCGGCGTAAGTGTTTTGTGTGTTGGGTGTGTATGCGCCGCTTTTGTAGTTGCTGGACGCGTTGTCCGAATACAGCTTGTCGGTCAGGTTGCGCACTTGGCCCCAAACCTCCCAGCCATCGCCCAACTGGTGGCTGGCCGTCAGGTTGAGCAGCGTGTGGCCCGCGTAACGCACCGTGTTGGCGTTGTTCATCCAGTAGCTGCCTTGCTTGACCAGTCCCAAGGCCACGCGCGATGCCGGTGTGAATTTCCAACCGACTTGGGCCGTGATGGTGTGCTTGGGGGCCTGCGGCATGCCTTTGCCCGAGTAGTCTTCGATGGCCCCCACTTTGTCGCTCACACGGTAAGACACAAAAGTGTGCTCGGCCCAGGTCGCGCCCACGCGCCAATCCCATTCACGCAATTCCTGATTCAGGCTCAGCTCCAGACCCCGGCTGCGCGTGTTGCCTGCGTTCTTGTTGAAGCTGTTGCCAATGTCCGAGGTGTAAGACACGATGGTGTCCTTGCCGCTGAGTTGGTACAGCGCAGAGTCCAAACGGATGCCAGAGGCCAACAAGGCGCGCCAGCCCACTTCCACGTTGTCGTAAGTGGCCGAATTCAATTCGGGAATGGCGGTTTTGCCGTACAGCTGGCTGACTTCGGGCGGTGTGAAGCCCATGCTCAGGTTGGTATACAGGCTGCTGCTGGGGCTAAGGGCATAGGTCGCGCCCAGCTTGGGGCTGAACTTGGCAAAGCTGCGCACCTCGTTGGCCGCGCCGTAGTTGGCACCCGGCGTCAAGTTGTTTTTGAAGTCGTAGCGGATGCTGTCGTAACGTCCACCGGCCACGACACGAATTTGCTCGGTGGGGCTGAATTCCAATTGTGCAAAAGCAGCATCGTTGGCAATACCCGCACCGTAGTCGCGCACCCCGCTGGGGTTGCCGACGCTGTTCAAGGTGTAGCTCATGTAACGCCCGGTGGGCACATCGCGCACGATGGCCAGGTTGTCCGACACATAGTCGTTCTGGCTGCGGTCAATGTAAACACCCGTGACCAGGCGGGCACGCAGCCAGTCCAATTTTTGCTCGTGCTTCAGGTCCACACCCAGCGATTCAACGTGGTTGTTGTTGAGGGTGCCTTTGCAGCTTGCGCCCGAGCAACCCGAGATCGTGTAGTTGGGCAACTGACCATGGTCGTTGTTACGGGCAAACAGCGTCACCGTGGTCAAGCCACCTTGCGTGGTTTCGCCTTCCCAAGTCAGGTTAGCGCGGGTGGTTTTGTCTTTGCGCCAGGTGAAGGTGTTGATGCTTTTGCCGGGGTTGTTGCGGAAGTCGTTTTCAAACAAGCTGCCAGGCGTGTCCGAGTCAAGATTCGTGTGCACCAGCGAGGCACGCAGCCAAGACTTGTCGCTCAGGTTGTAGTCGCCACGCAGGGTGAACGAGTCCTTTTTGCCACCGCTGTACTGCTGCCAGTTGTGGGTGTCGCGCTGCGAGCTGTAGTGTGAAAACCGCAATCCCAGATCGCCCCAGGTATTGCTTGCGCCCGAGTCCACTCGGGTGAAGCCATCGGTGTTGTCGTGGCGAATGCCCACATAGCCTGTGGGCGTGCGTGAAGGACGTTGCGTCAAAAAGTTGACCGCACCACCCACCGCGTTGCTGCCGTACAGCGACGAGGCCGCGCCTTTGACCACCTCGACACCGCCCGAGCCGTTCATGTTGTTTTCGTTCAGGGCGTTGTGGTTGAAAACACCGAGGGGGCGAATCGGGATGCCGTCTTCCAGATACTGGTACACCGCATTGGTGCTGATGGGCTGGCGAATGGCCATGCTGTGCTGCTCGTTACCCAGATCGTTCCAGTGCACACCGGGTATGCGGTTGATGATCTCGCCCACCGACTTGGGCTTGTCGGCGTCCCACTGGGCACGGCTGACCGCACCAATGGACACAGGGGTTTCGGACAGTTTGGTTTCCGAGCGCGAACCCGACACCACGATGGTGTCCAGCGCTGTTGAAGTTTGGGCCACAGCGTGGCCACTCAGGCTGGAGAACAGGCCGAAGATAGCCAAAGACAAAGGCGAAAGAGAGAGGGTATTTTTCATGACAAGTTTCAAATCAATCCATCACCGCCAGCACACAGGGCCGCAGTGACAACAAGCGCCGAACACCTGGCGGTGCTCAGCCCGTATAAAAAGGATCAATTCGAAACAGGCGGCCCGCGAGAGGGCAAAGGCGGTGCCGTGCGTGCGATCAGCACGGCCTCGGGCAAACGCTGCACGATGTGCGAGCGGGCATCGGGCACATGGGCCAGAGCGGCCACCGTGGGCGGCGGCAAAGCTGGCGTGGCGTGGGCGCACAGCGGGCAGTCCATGCTGCTGCGCACCTGGGCGTCACCGCCCTCGCCTTGCACCACCACCTTCATGAGGCCCATGCTGGAGCACACCACGTCCATGGTTTTGGGCTGCAGCGTGGCCGCCAAAACCGACACCCCCACAAACAGCACGTACCAGACCAGCACAAGGCGGGCCAGGCTGCGTAAGGTGTTGCGTGCGGGCGTCATCAGGTGGGGACTTTCAAGAGTTCAATTTTTTCATGGCCCGTTTGGCTGTCGCCAAAGCATTGGCCCGCATCCCGGCAAACATGTCTTTGAGAAACTGCCTGGCCAAGGGTTGTGCTTTTTCTGGCGACCCAGCGTTAAAAGGCGGCTGAGGGTCGTACTCCAGATACAGCTGCACGGCCTCGGCATAAACACGGCTTTTGAGCAGGGCCACCAACTTCAGGCCGAAGTCAATCCCGGCGGTCACGCCACCGCC